>JAICGZ010000454.1 GCA_025922875.1 Pyrinomonadaceae bacterium | reverse complement strand
CCTCCGTGGCCGCCCCTGCGTCGCATTACAATGCGAGGGGCGGCCACGGAGGGCCGCCCCTACTAAAAGCCTCTCAAAGGCATCGTTTCAGATCGCTGCAACCAGTTGTCAGCAGGATACTTTACCTCCGCGCCGATGAGATGAAGTGTGTAGGCGTGTCTTGATTGAGGAGATCTGTTTTCAAAGCTGCGGTGAGGGAGTAGTCCATCGAGGAGGATCAGAGTTCCTTTAGAAACTTCGAGGGGGATCAACTCGTCTTCGGGCCACGGCTCGTCTTCAAGCGCGAACCATAACCCGGCGATATCGATCGGCCCAGTGTATAGAAAGGTGCTGTCCTGGTGACAGGTACTTAATCGACTTTTCGTTTGCGTAGTTGAGTGTGCCGTCTGCGTTGAAAGCGTTCTCTTCGAAGAAGAAACGGATCTTGTCGCCTGAAGTTAAGAAGTATTCGTCCGTAAGGCGGTTCTGTTCGCGAGTAGAGAAGACTGAAACGATATCGGCCGGATCAAACTCCTGGACCAACTCCTCCGCCCGCGCACGCAATCCATCGCAAGAGGCTTCATCAGCAAAGCCTTCAAGCACGAGAAAGCCACGTTCGCGGTAGTGATCGAGTTGTTCCTGGCTGATCGGCACAAATCATTCTCTCGGTGGTCTGTGCTTGCGTACCCATTCTTTATCGAAGCAGCAGCGCAGCAGACGCCGTTACAGATCAAGCAACACATAAATACGGATGATATAGATCGGACAACCAATCTGCGCTGCCAGTTGAAAGCAATACCTGGCGACTCCGAGGAGGCATCCGAGCTCAAACTGCATCACTACCGTTTCCCAAATAGTTTGCCAAGCGAAAATTGCTTCGATACGTTCGCGGAATGTCGTCAGTTGGTTTCATTCCGCGTTCAGAGTCCGAACTGGAACAATTGCGCGCTGCGTATCAAATCCTCAACGACCTGCTCAGAAACCTCGTCGCAGCAGAAGCCTGCCTGAAGAACCTCGATCTGAAAATGACTGGAGACCACTTGAAAGTGGCTCAATGGAATGCGCAACAAGCGAGGAGGAAGATTGAATCAATAGGACGTGAGAAACCAGGAGCTAAACAACCGAAGCCAGTGCCAGGTGGGTCAAAGGCATAGTCTTACATTTTTCTCCCCTTCATTTGCTTAAAGAATTCAGCACGGAGCGTATTGGAGAAGACAATCCCTGGCACATCAAAATATGGCACATCAAAATATTGACACCGCTTAGCGCCGAGCGTATCGTAGGCACCTCGGAAAGCACGTAGTGATGAGAGCACCGTTTAATCAACTTATTACTTCCGCTCGTAAAAGCGATCAGACGTGTGCTTGTTTCTGTTGTTGTATGCCGTTGAATGAGCGGACTGAAGTGTATGTGACGTAGCTTTACAGCCATCATCAGCATTCACCAGGGCCGCTCATTTCGAGCGGCCTTTTTTATTGCCTGAAACAGCGACCAGCGAGGACAAAACCATGCGCGACTCAAATACTCTGGCCATCTATTACGAGCACCCCGATTGGTTTCGACTACTCTTTGCCGAACTCGACCGGCGCGCCATTCCTTACGTGCCGCTTGATGCGACTCAACACAGTTACGATCCGAGTGAGAACGAAAGTCCTTACGCAGTCGTGTTCAATCGGATGAGCCCGTCCGCATACTTGCGCGGGCACGGCCACGGAATCCTCTACACACTCCAATATCTAAATCACCTCGAGAGTTTGGGGACACGTATCATTAATGGTCAGAAAGCTTTTGAAATCGAGATCTCAAAGGCGCGTCAGGTTTCCTTACTCGAATCTTTAAACCTGCCCTACCCGAAGACCTACGTCATCAATTCTCCGTCGCTGGCCGTTGTCGCTTCAGAAAATCTCCGGTTTCCGATCGTGGTGAAAGCAAACGTGGGCGGCAGTGGCGCCGGAATCGTGCGTTTCGATTCACGCGAGTCACTGCTCAAGGCCGCCGAGAACGGCCGGCTTGATCCAGGGATAGATCAAACAGCCCTCGTCCAGGAGTTTATTCCGCCGCGCAACGGCCACATCACGCGCGTTGAAACACTCGGCGGAAAGTATCTCTACGCGATTAAGGTCTTCACCACCGGCGATACGTTCAATCTTTGCCCGGCTGACATCTGCCAGACTACTGACGGAGTTGAACTGACGCGAGCAGCTTGTCCCGTGGATGCTCCGCGATCGGGTTTGCGAGTCGAAGCATTTGAACCACCTGCCGGCGTGATCAGATCGGTAGAACAGATCGTTCGTGCCGCACAGATCGACGTCGGTGGAGTTGAGTACATCGTGGACGATCGCGATGGTTCGCTGCTCTTTTACGACATCAACGCGCTCTCCAACTTTGTCGCTGATGCAACGCGCGTGATCGGTTTCGATCCGCATGCGACACTGGTCGATTTTCTGCAAGAGGAGGTTAAGCGATGCGCTACGGTTACTGGCTCCCGGTTTTCGGCGGTTGGTTGAGAAACGTCGAAGACGAAGGCATGGAAGCGAGTTGGGATTATGTCAGTCGTCTGGCCCGGCGCAGCGAGCAAATCGGCTATGACCTGACGCTGATTGCCGAACTCAATCTCAACGACATCAAGGGCGTCGAAGCTCCTTCGCTCGACGCATGGTCCACTGCCGCGGCGCTCGCAGCAGTTACTGAAACGCTGGAGTTGATGGTGGCGGTGCGTCCCACTTTTCACCACCCGGCGCTCCTCGCAAAGCAGGCAGCAAACATCGATCACATCGGCGGCAGCGGAAGATTGTCTTTGAACGTCGTCTCTTCCTGGTGGGCCGACGAGGCGAAGAAGTACGGAGTCGAGTTTGAACAACATGACGATCGCTATGCGCGCACACGTGAGTGGCTGGAGATCGTGGAGCGCCTTTGGCAAGAGGATCACTTCTCGTTTTCAGGGAAATACTACCGGGTAAACGACGCGGTCTTGCAACCCAAACCAGCGACGCGTCCAAGACCAACAATCTATGCCGGCGGCGAATCGGAAGCAGCGAAGGAACTGATCTCGCGCTGGTGTGATGCGTACGTCATGCACGGCGATGAGCCCACACGCGTGCGCGAAAAGATTCAGGACATGTCGAATCGCAGAGCGCGATTGGGTCTGCCACCGATGAAGTTTGGCGTGGCGGCGTATGCGATTGTGCGTCCAACAGAGTCGGAGGCGAGGCGCGAACTCGAAAGAGTGACCAACGTCAAACAGTTCGCGGCGGGTTACGAGAATTATCAGCAGTGGTTGGCTGGAACAAGACTGGAGCAACAGGTTTCGCTCGAAGACTACAGCGTCTCGAATCGTGGTCTGCGCTCGGGACTGGTGGGCACGCCGGAGCAGGTAGCGGCGCGCGTGGCGGAGTTTGAAGACGCTGGCGTGGATCTGTTGCTGTTGCAGTGCAGTCCGCAACTTGAAGAGATGGAGCGTTTCGCAGAGACAGTGATTCAAGCAAGAGAGAAATTGCCGCAGGCTCTTGCTGCACAGGCTAAACAGGCGGCGGGAGGTAGGTTTTATGAGTATCGATCGCAAGACAACTGATAAAGATTCGGCGCTCGAGTTATTCACCAGCATTCCGAAGTTTCGCCTCGTCAATCTGAATACTCCGGTGGAACGGCTCGATCGGCTTCGGCAAGCAATCCCCGGCGCGCCGCAACTTTGGATCAAGCGCGACGACCTGACGGGTTATCTCGGTGGTGGTAACAAGTTGCGCAAGCTCGAATATGTCATGGCTGATGCGCTCGTGCGCAGAGCCACGACCATAGTCACCACCGGATCGATCACTTCGAATCTGGCGCGCACTACGGCTATGACCGCGCGCCGGCTTGGACTGAAGTGTGAACTCGTACTCAGCGGCGGCGATCCGAAAGCGGCGCACGCAAACTGGCGCATGGCTGAACTGCTGGGCGTGAAGATCCACACCGTTTCGTCGAGCAAGGAGCGGGCTGGGCGGATGAAGGAGATCGCAGAAGCTTTGGAGTTCAGCGGAGAGCGCGTTTATCAAATTCCCTTAGGCGCGTCGAACGAAGTAGGGTCGTTTGGCATGGTCGCGGCGTTTGAAGAGCTTGGGGTTCAGCAACTGGAACTCGGCGAGCAGTTTGACGCGATAGTCTTTGCCACGTCGTCGGGAGGCACGCAAGCCGGACTCGAAGTGGGAAAGAGATTGTTCAACTATCGCAACTTGCGTCT
>JAICGZ010000453.1 GCA_025922875.1 Pyrinomonadaceae bacterium | reverse complement strand
TTTAGCCGCAAAGTCCGATTCCGTAATGATGCCGATCATTGTTCCCTGTTCATTCACAACCGGCACCGATCCAAATCTGTGATCGAGCATGATTCGCGCCACTTCCTCAAGCGTGGCGTCTTCACGGACAGTTATGACTGGATGCGACATGATTTCTGATACTTTCATTTTGTTTTCCTCTCATGCTCGCTGACTTGCTCCTCATATCAGGCTAGCAGCATCACGTAGACGGCCGCATAGAGTAGTAGTAAGAATGCACCCGACCAGCGGTCATGCTTTTGTCGAACCCAGAGGACGAAGCTGGTAAGGAACATCACGCTAATCGCGGCGACGGCGCCGCGCACCGCCAACGCCGCTGTCACCGCTGTCGGGGCGATCAGAGGCCCGATGCCGACAGATAACGAGGAGTCCACCAAACATGACCCGGTAACATCCCCAAAGGCCAGGTCACGCTCTCCGCGCCGCAGGGCCGTGATGTCGACCACCAATTCCGGTAGCGAAGTGCCGATAGAAGAGTCAAAAAAACTTATCAAGTACTCCGGCACGCCTAACCCGGTTGACAATTCAATCAGTCCTTTCAACGCTGCACCGGCGCCTACGCCAACCAGAAGTAGACCCAGGATCACCATGACGGCGTGAAAGACACGCCGCTGGCCGGGAACGACCACGACCGGCTCTGAGCGCGGAGGCACATATCTCCACAACGCAGCTGTTGCGATCGCCCACGTTAGGACCAATAGGCCGGCATCCAGCCGCGTCAGATCACCATCTGCAACCAGGAATGCGCCAATCAACAAAGCAGCAATCGTCAGCGAGCTCGTGGCCACGGCCCGGTAACGACCGACGACGAATCGTCCTCCAAGAAACGGAAACAAACCGAGAACCAGCGTTATCTGTGTAACGACGGAACCGATTGAGTCCCCCACATTCAAATCGCCGTGCCCCGCAAGTGAGGCCATCACCGAGTTTGCGATCTCAGGAATATCAGTACCGACGGCAAAGAACGTAACGCCGATTATGAACGGTGGAATTGAAAGACCATGCGCCAGTTTCCCGGCTTGTCGTACCGCAAGCCGGCTGGCCATCATTGCTAAACCAAAGCCGGCGATCACCACGAGTACTGCGCCAAACATCGATGTCTCTCCACGCCGGCTCAAACAACTTGTCAGGTGGTCGGAAAGCCCGCGCTCTTCCACGCGCTCATGCCGCCCAGCACGTTAACGATGTTTTTGTGGCCACGAGCGGCGAGCAGGCTTGACGAAACCGACGAACGGTAACCGCTTCCACAGATCACTGCTACCGGAACATCTTCAGGCACTTCATTGATGCGTTCTGGCAACTCGGCGCCGGTAATGTGGCGTGCATGTTCGATGTGGCCATCGGACCATTCCTGCGGTTGGCGTACATCCAGGACCACAAGATCACGCTCGCTCTGAATACGCTCGCGCAAGTCCCATATGGACCACTGTGGCATGGTTGCGATCGGTTTTGCTTCCGTGCGCCAGGCCATCATTCCACCCGCAAGCCATCCTTGAGGTAGCTCATAACCAATGCGTAGAAGATCCCAGCAGAGATCCCATAACTGTTCCACGCCCTCCATAACGAGTAGATAAGGTCTGTCAGGCGGCAAGACCGTGCCGGCCCAGGTAGGGAAAGATGAGCCTGCGGCAACGTTCAAAGCGCCGGGAACGTGCGCGCCACCAAATGCTTCGGGCGATCTACAGTCGAGGATGAGGGCACCTGCCTCACGGGCTTTTTCAAAGTCGTCGACGCGCAAAGCAGGCGGCTCTCTGAGCTGGCCCAGCAGCGGTGGTCCTGCCTGATTTTGGCTGCGCATACGTTTCCAGTAGGGAGGCACTGCGGGAAGATTGCGGAGGTCAAGACAGTTCTCGACAAACTCTTGTCGTGACCCGAGTGAGGCAAGCATGCGGTTGAGTCGTCGTTCGTATCCGATCGTGGTCGAAAGACGACTGCCGATGTGACCGCCGCATAGAGAGCCTGCAACATGCGTAGGATAAACTTCGACGTGGTCAGGGAGCTTTAAGATCTTAGCTTGCAACGTGCGACACATGTCGGCAGCAAGTTTGCGCGTTTGTTCGCCACCGCCCAGCAAGTCAGGCCGCGCGACATCGGAAACGAGTAACGCACCGCCCGAGAGGAGCAGCGCTGGTTCATCGCCACGGGAGCGGTCGGTAACGAGGATGCTGATGTGTTCCGGCGTGTGCCCGGGTGTCTGCATAACCTCGAAGACAATCTCTCCGACTTCGAGTCGATCGCCATCGCCAAGCGGTCGGGCCTTGTATCCCAGCTCGGCGCGCGCGCTTGCAAGTAACTGCACCTCTCCGCGCACGGGTAGCTCGCAAATGCCCGTCAGGTAATCGTTGTGCTGGTGAGTATCGGCGGCATAGGCTATCCGCATTCCTTGTGCGCGAGCTTCCCGGAAATAAATATCGACGTCGCGGCGCACATCCAGAACTAATGCCTCACCGGTTTGCTCTGAGCCCACCAGGTACGATGCGTGACCGAGACTCTCGAGATAGAACTGTTTGAAGATCATCTTCCGTCTCCCAATAAGAAATCCGCTCCCGCGAGTTCAGCCTTTCGGTCCATAAGCTGCAATCGTTATGCCTTCGATCATCTGTTTGGTGTTTCAGACGAAATTGCGACGTGCATCTGGCAAAATTTCGCTTAGTTGCGCAAAATCACACCGACCCTGGGAAAGAAGCGTTGAGACACAAGGTTAACCCATCTGCGGTTCTTGTGAGGGAGTTTACGAATGCCATTGCATTACGTTTTGATCTTCAGCCTACTGGGTAGCGTGGGCGCGCTGACTGGCGCGGGTGCATTGATCGCACTACCGAAAATGCATAACCGTCTAAAGCAATCCTGCTCGCTAATGCCGTGGGCACGCTTCTGGGCGCAACTTTCATCGGCCTCTTGCGGGAAGCCATGAGTTTCCTGTACATCGGCATGGTTGACCTGGCTCCGATCCTGCACCATGACTCAGGCTTTAAGAGTAGTGTTGTGCAACTGGCAGGATTGCTGACCGGTGTCGGAACCATACTGCTACTGCACAATGCGCTGGGCTAAAGCAGTCGTCAACAGCTTACGTAATTCTCATGTTAACGGCGACAAGCAGAAATCTCATTTCGCGAGCAAGCGATTGAAGAGCGGCATCAGAATCTCAATTAAAATCAGCAAGATAATGGCGAGTTCAAGCATCTGGCTCTGCGCCGTGCGAATACGGTCGATAAGCAGTTGGTACAAGCTGGTGAGAATGTCCAGTTTACGCTCGATAATGATTTCTCGTTCGCGCAGGTAAAAACGATTTGCAGCAGCGGAATAGACACCGGCAAGGTACTGATCGCCGATAATCTTGAGTGAATTATCAACGCACTCGGCGAGCAGAGACGCTTCAATCCGCAGCTCCCCTAAATCCTGCACGACTGTTTTGTAGGGCGTCCGCAAAGGAAAGTACCATTGTGGTCTGGTGTGGACCAACCGCCTGTATTCGTTGAGGCTTTTGTCTAATTGTGCGTCCAAATACCGCGCCTCGAGCAGCTCAACATTGAGGCGTTCGAGCAGATTGGCAGTATCTGCGTAGTCCGAATCAAAAATCAGTGCGGCATTCCAATCCAGTAACACAAGATCGTTGCTGTAGTAGGAAATCTTAGATCGGGTCGCCTCCTCTTGTTGGACCAGACTCAAAGGCGCGGCTTCGAAGCGCAGAATCTGTGCGAAATCCGCACGAAGTTGCTTATAAAGCTCTTCGGCTGACCAAGGCTCTCTTAACTCCTCAATAATAAATAGATAGTAGTCCTCGACCAGGGGTGATAAACGTGGGTGGGCAATGGCGGTTTCTATTTTCCTGGTTAACTCAACGATACGTTCGCGAGCTTGCCGTTCAAGATCGAGAGCATAGAGACGTTGGCTAAGTTGAGGCAATTCCTCAATATCGTGGACGTCCTGCCCGAGCGACCAGCAGAAACGGATGCTGATAGAACCGAAGTCGTAGAAAGTAGCTTGAGTTCTGCCCGCCTCAGAGAATAACGGCGGCACGTCCTCCATTGGCAATAGGCGAGGTTGCGATGCCGCGCGTTTTTCGTGCAACGCTGCGCCCTTTTTACCCGACGTGGGCTGTAAAACTATCGAGAGCAACTTGGTATCCAGCAGTTGCAAATCGATTTCATAGCCCACGTCAAAAGCAAAGAGCG
>JAICGZ010000452.1 GCA_025922875.1 Pyrinomonadaceae bacterium | reverse complement strand
GGTCCGGTGCCGGCGACTCGTGCTGCGCTACAGCGAGCAGGACTGTCGCTCAACGACATGGACCTCGTGGAGGTGAATGAGGCTTTCGCTGCGCAGTACCTGGCTGTGGAAAAAGATCTCGGACTGGACCGCAGCCGCACGAACGTTAACGGTGGCGCGATCGCGCTCGGTCACCCGTTGGGAGCTACCGGCACTCGTCTCGTGTTGACGTTGTTGCATGAACTGCAGCGACGTGGTGGACGCTACGGACTGGCAACGGCTTGCATCGGAGGCGGACAGGGTATCGCGATGATCGTTGAGCGCGTGTAATCGCTTGTCCTGATTTTCGGATCAAATTCAGATTCTTGGCTTAGCTTTAAGCGGCGGAATTCCCGCAGCTTAAGGTAAATATTGGCATAAATCGCTTTCGTAAAGCGGCCCGTGCAAATGCGTTATCCGGCACAGCTATTGCGAATTTAAACTGCTCTTTAAAATGCCCCTAGTCTCGCGATCGTTCGACACAAATTGGGTCATAAAGATTTAATAGACTCAGTTAATACTTAAGCTTGCGAAAAGCCAGCTAAGCGTGATAGAAGTCGCGTCTTAATAGCAATCGCCTTCGCCGATTCCTCTTGAATTTGATTTCAGGTTCAGCAAACGTTTGGCTAACAACACCCGGCGCTGCCCGCAGGGCTGAGGCGCGTTTACGTTAACTCAAAAGGAGTTCCCCAGTATGTCGAAAATAATCAAGCTTTCTTTACTATGCTTGTTGCTGCTTGGTCTCAGCTCAATTGCGGCGGCGCAATCAACGACCACCGGCGCAATAGGCGGCGTAGTGAGCAATCCGAATAAGGAAGTTGTTCCCGGTGCTGCAGTCACTGTGAAGAACATCGAGACGAACAAAGAGGATGCTGCTACGACCGACGACAGCGGACGGTTCAAGGTTGCGAACCTGCAACCCGGCCGCTACGCCGTCACGGTTAATTCATCCGGCTTCGCGGAGATCACTCAACAGAACGTGGTCGTCGAAATCGGTCGTGAGACCAATCTCGAAATCGCCTTGTCGGTTGGACCAGTGACCGGGTCGGTTGACGTCAGCGCAGAAGCGCCCGTCATCAACACCACCCAACAAGACTTCTCCAGCAACATCAACCAGACGTCGATCAACGAACTGCCAATCAACGGCCGTCGTTGGTCCAACTTCGCCCTGCTCACGCCGGGCGCGGTTCCCGATGGCACATTCGGATTGATCAGCTTCCGCGGTATCTCCGGCTTGCTGAACAACAACACGATCGACGGCGGCGACAACAACCAGGCGTTCTTCGCCGAGGAGCGTGGCCGCACCCGCATCAGCTACTCGATCAGCCAGGCAGCCATTCGTGAGTTTCAGGTAAACACCTCGAGCTACTCCGCTGAGTACGGTCGCTCCGCCGGCGGCGTGGTCAACGCCATCACGAAGAGCGGCACCAACGAGTTTCACGGCGGCGTGTTCTATTACCAGCGCAATAACAAATGGGGCGCACGTAATCCGCTCGCGACCAGGTCGGAACTCATCAATGGCGTGTTCACGCCGGTTGGTTTCAAACCGAAGGACGTTCGCCACCAGTTTGGCGGTACGATTGGCGGACCAATCGTCAAAGACAAAGCGTTCTTCTTCTTCAGCTACGACCAGCAGAATCGCAACTTCCCGGGCCTGTCGATCTTCTCGCAGAACGGTTTCCTGAACACCGTGAACCGCAGCCTTCTGACTGCTCGCGGTCTGTCGAACCAGCAAATCGATGCCGGCCTGGCGTTCCTTAACAGCCTTTCGGGGCCGCTCGAGAGAACCGGCGACCAGTAACTCTTCCTGCCGAAGGTCGACTGGAATATCAACGAAAAGAACACGCTGACCGTTAGCTACAACCGTCTGCGTTGGGAATCACCCGCCGGCGTGCAAACCCAGGCGACCAACACCCGCGCGCGCGACAACTTCGGCGACGACTTCGTCGCGATCGATGCAGTCAACGTCAAATTGGCTTCGACCCTGACGCCGACGCTGTTGAACGAGTTTCGCTTCCAGTGGGGACGCGACAATGAAACTCAGTTCAGCCAGCCGCCGCTTCCGGGCGAACCAACGACCGCTCCGGGCGGACGCTCGCCGCAGACCTTCATCCAGAACGGCTTCTCGTTCGGTATGCCTGAGTTCCTCGAACGCGCTGCTTTCCCGGATGAACGTCGCTGGCAGTTTGCCGATACCGTCACGATGACGTCCGGCAATCACACGCTCAAGTTCGGCGGCGATATCAACTTCGTCAAAGACATCATCAACAACCTTCGTTTCCTTGGCGGAGAGTTCAGCTACACCGGTGCTAACTCGCTGAACGACTTCCTCATGGACTACACCAACTTCACGACCAACGGCGCGATTCGAGCACTCCAGACGAACACAAACTCGCTTCTCGGCTACTGTCCTTTTGTGGTCGTGACTGGAACCAGCCCGACCGCCGTCGCGAACCGTCGCAGCGCCGGCAAATGCTATGCGGGCTCGTTCACGCAGGGCTTTGGCGTTCTTGGTTTGACGATGAAGACGACCGACTTCAACTACTTCATCCAGGACGACTGGCGCGTCACCCCGCGGTTCACTTTGAACCTCGGTCTGCGCTACGAATACCAGCTCAATCCTGAACCGATTAATGTCAACCCAGCGCTGCCGCAGACCGACAACAGCGTTGACGATCGCAACAACTTTGGACCACGTATCGGATTTGCCTTCGACGTTACCGGCGACGGCAAGACGAGTCTTCGTGGCGGTTGGGGCCTCTACTACGGTCGCGTAATCAACTCGACCGTTTACAACTCGCTGGTCAACACCGGCGTTGGCACTGATCGCGGTCAACGTCAGTTTGTCAGTGCGAACAACAACCTGCCGGTCGCCTGCACGGGCACGAACCCGACGACCATTGCTAACGACTGCCCGTTCCTGCCGATTTACCCGAACCTGCTGAACGTTTCGAATCCGCCAGTCGGAGCCGTGCAATACTTCGACGACGACTTCCAGCTTCCGCAGATTCACCAGTGGGATTTCATCTTCGAACGTGAGATCTCGAGAAACACAGTTGTGTCGGCTTCGTACCTCGGCAGCTTCGGTAATTCATTACCGAACTTCGTCGACACGAACCTGCCGCCACCGGCGCGCATCGTGTCGCTGAACGTCGTCGGTGGACCGTTCAACGGGGCGACTCTTAACCAGCCGATCTTCGTTGGACGCCGTCCGAACACCGCGTTCGCGCAGATCACCGAGATTCGCAGCGACGTCTACTCGAAGTATCACGCACTGGTGCTTCAGGCGAATCGTCGCTTGACCGACGGCCTGCAGTTCCAAACGAACTACACGCTTTCGAGAGCGTCTGACAACGGTCAGAGCTCGGTTACGTTCACCTCGAACAACCTGCCGTTCAACGCCTTCGATCAGAACGCCGAAGATGGTCTGTCCAACTTCGACCGCAGACAGAAGTTCGTTACCAGCGTTGTGTACAGCCCGAACCCGTTCAACGACGGCGCGGCGAAGCACATCTTCAACGGATGGACGCTCGCTCCGATCCTGAACGCGTTCTCCGGCGCGCGCTTCACGGGCAACATCAGCGGTGGCATCACGCCGAATGCGTTCGGTTTCGCGGGCACCAACTGCACCCCGACGCAGAACTTCCCGGCGGCCACTGGTTGTTCGACTCCGGGCGGCGGTGCAAACGGCTCGGGCGGTGCGAACCGCTTCTCGCTCGTTCCGCGTAACAACTTCAAACAGCCGAACATCTGGTACGTGGACATGCGCGTTTCGCGCCGGTTCGCTATCACTGAAGGCACGCGGCTCGAATTCCTGGCTGAAGGCTTCAACGTCTTCAATCGCACCCAGGTAACGAACGTGAACTCGACCATGTACAACCTGTCGGGGAACACGCTGACGTTCAGCCCGACATTCGGCTCCACGACGGGCGCGGACAGCACCTTGTTCCGTGAGCGTCAGATTCAGTTTGCAGTTCGCTTCGAGTTCTAAAATAGAGTAGAAGCGAGTTCTTAACGGGCGTGCTGTTTCGGCAGCACGCCCGGTTTTTTTTCGTCTCTTTTTATGGTTCAATCTGTTCTTTCCGTATAACGTGAAAGTCTTCATTACCGCTCGATGAGAGGAAATCCTACAAATTGGCCAATGAACAGTTTGATGTAACGATTATCGGCAGTGGACCAGGCGGATATGTGGCCGCCATTCGCGCCGGGCAGTTGGGTCTGAAAGCAGCAAT
>JAICGZ010000451.1 GCA_025922875.1 Pyrinomonadaceae bacterium | reverse complement strand
GCGACACTCGAAAATGCCAGTCACCCGAAAGCATTTGCGAATACGGTGAAACACCTTGCGTTTACTCGGTGCGGCGAGTTGAACCTCTACGGCATGGTTGACGCTCAGATTGCTACACTCGAGGATGAGCTGTTAGCGTAAGAAAGTCTTATCCCGCAAAGGCGCAAAGGGTGCAAAGGAGTTATGAAAGCCCTTTGCGTCTTTGCGTCTTTGCGTGAGCATCAACGTGGAGTTTGTGTGCGATTCAAATGTGAATCTTCATTAGTGCTACTAAGATTTCTGAGGTTCAAGGCAAGATTCGATAGATCCTGAGTGCGATTCGCAGAGTTCAAAACATTCCACGTCGCATTCAACACCCAATTCCATCCCTCAATTGGAAAAGCTCAACAAATCACTTATCGCTTAGGACGTAACTGTTGGGGGGCCCTCCGTGGCCGCCCATTTCCCGAAGAATGCGCAATGTGAAGGAGGGGCGGCCAAGGAGGGCCGCCCTACAATGCGACTGATTTTCTAGTTACTTTCCACGCGCTTTCCTGATGTCTTCGATGATTCGCGCGGTTAAGAGGGGTGCGGCGGCGTTGCCGTCGAAGGCTGTGACTTTTCCCGTGCTGAGCAGAATGCCATTCTCCCGATCGGTAATCTTGTAAGTAAAAGTGAAAGTGAAAAGAGGCCGATCAACTTCGATGAGGATGTCCGCTATTTTGCGTTGCTGCCAGTCACCGATGATCGCCATCTCCCATGCCTCAAACTCGGAACGTTTACGCAAAGCGTTCTCTAGTTGAGCCGACTCAAAATAGGATGTACCAGACTCAATGAAAATCGTTTGAGCACGACTCAGCAATGCTCGCGGGCTTTTGGATGCAATGCGTGCGGACTTCTCGGCGGCGAGTTTCTCTTCAGCCACTTCGCGCAATTGTCTCTCCTTGACAGAGTCGGCTACTCGTTCTTCGACCGTTTGCGAAGGCTTAACGGTAACGGTAATGTTTTGGTCCACAGTCTGAGAATAAGCAGTTATACATGCTGCGAGTGAAAGAACCACGAGGCGGGCGACGCAGTTTAGATTTTTCATGATGGTGCTTTTGGGCAAGGGGTATGCCACCGCACATTTGTTCAAGCACCGCATAATGCGCGGTGTCGTTTTGATTTATATCGGTGGGAACTTCACCAGGTGAAATACAAATCCTGCAGCACGATCAAGACTGGTATTTGATCAGCGATCGTACGTCATACCCGGTCAGCTTCTCGCGGCCGGGAAGAAATTCGAGTTCAACTACAAACACCAGCCCCACGACTACCCCGCCTAACTGCTCCACGAGATCGACGACCGCGCGCGCCGTGCCGCCCGTCGCGAGGAGATCGTCGGCGATGATCACGCGATGGCCGTCGCCCACCGCATCGCGATGGATCTGCAAGGTGTCCTGACCATACTCGAGATCGTAAGAGATGGACGCACACTCGGCCGGCAGCTTGCGCGGTTTGCGCACCGGTACAAATCCGGCGCCGAGGTGATACGCGAGTGCCGGCGCAAAGATGAAACCACGCGCCTCGACTCCGATCACCGAATCGATTCTCTCACCTTCAAACTCTGATGCCAGCGCGTCGACCGTGTTGCGCAGACCTTCAGGATGCTTCAACAGAGTCGTAATGTCATAAAAATTGATGCCGGGCTTGGGAAAGTCCGGCACTTCACGAATTAGAGATTTTAAGTGGTCCATATTTTAGAAGAAGTTTCCCGCAGAGGCGCGAAGAGAGCAAAGAGCGCCAAGCGTCGCCAAAGCAATTTTATCGCTCAATCCTGAACGTGGAATAAGAGCCCGTCGGCTCCAGAACTATCTCTTCAACTTGATCGACAACGGACCACTGTGGTCCGGTTGCAAGGTCGTGTTTGAAAGCTTCAACGCTGCCGGCCGACCCTTCCGCGATTGCTTCAACTGTTCCGTCAGGGCAGTTGCGCACGTAACCTACTACCTGATGTCTCGCGGCTGCTCGCTGCGCAAAGAACCGGTACCCGACTCCCTGAACTTCGCCACTTATCAAAAACTTTCTCGCTACTCCCACCATGCGCATCGCAAATTACTTACACTTGACCAACTCACCGGGTTTGCCCTTCTCCAGTGTAAACGTCTCCGCGTCAAAGTCCGCGATCTTCAACGTCAGCGTCATCGTGTCGCCCTTGATCGATCCGGTGTAAGCCGCCGGATGTTGTTTGGGTTCCTCGCCTTGTCTGATCGGCCCGCCGCGTTCCATTTTGTGAGTGCCATGCAAGTTAAAATGACCGTTGCTATCGACTACTAACGGCCCGTCAATCACGCCGGTGGCGCAATCGTATTCAATCGTGGCCGATTTCGCTCCGACCTCGATACGGATGTGCTGCCCGCCCCACACGCCTGTCGGAATACGATTCATCTTCTGAGCAACTACGGAAACCAGCAATAACGAAATAGTAAGAACAACAGCAAAAACTTTGTGCAACAACATGGGCGACATTGTAGGAAGTTTTCCCGCAAAGGCGCAAAGATGCAAAGACGTGAAGCGAAACTTTCTTACAGATCACCACGTAGTATGCGACACCGTGGGTGAGAACGACCTTTCATCCAATTCTGCGTAGCTCAATCTGATTTTTTGTGCGCCTCCTTGGAGCGCCCATTATCCCCTGTTGTTTTCGCCAGCATTGCCTAAAGTGAGGACTCCCAATCTATGCGACGTATACTCGTAACCTGTCTATTGCTACTCATATGGACGGCTAACGTCTCTTACGCTCAACGTAAACCACTCAACATTCCAGTTGTCTATTACAAACTTCCGAATGGCCTGAAGGTGGTGATCTCGGAAGATCACATCGCGCCTGTGGTCACGGTCGCCGTGTATTACAACGTGGGCTTCCGGCTCGAGCCCAAGGGCCGCACCGGCTTCGCGCATCTGTTCGAACACATGATGTTTCAGGGTTCGGCCAACGTGAAGAAGTTCGAGCACGCGAAGTTTGTCGAGGCTAACGGCGGAAGCTTGAATGGTCACACTGATTTTGATTACACAAACTACTTCGAGACGATGCCCAGCAATCGTGTGGAACTCGGACTCTGGCTCGAAGCCGATCGCATGCGTTCGCTCGACGTTAGCGAAGAGAACCTCAAGAACCAGCAGGCCGTGGTGAGCGAAGAAGTGCGAGTGAACGTGCTAAACCAACCTTACGGTCTTTTCGAGTGGATCAGTCTCTGGCAAAACGCTTTTACTAACTGGCACAACTCGCATAATGGTTACGGTGAGCTGGCGGAGATCAACGCCGCCACGATTGAAGACGTTCGCAGCTTTTTCAAGACTTACTACGCGCCAAACAATGCGGTGCTAACCGTCGCCGGCGACGTCGATGTCAACGAAGTCAGGAAGATGGTTGAGAAACACTTCGCCAGCATTCCCGCGCAGCCGATGCCGGCCCGCGCCGATCTGAGCGAGCCGCCGCAAACAAAAGAGAAACGAGTTACGCAAACTGATAAGCTTGCGAAGTTGCCCGCACTCGCCACCGGTTATCACCTGCCGCCGCAGAACTCACCCGACTTTCCGGCGATGGCGCTGCTGGTCCAGATCCTTCAGGGCGACGATAGCTCACGCTGGTACCAACGTCTCGTCAAAGAAAAAGAGCTGACACTCGATCTCACCGGTGCACTCAACTATTTCGGAAACGAGTTTGACTACACCGGGCCGATGATCATGACCACTCGCGCGACTTACAAACTCGGACGCACAGCGGATGAAGTGATACGCGAGATGGATGCCGTCATTGCGGACATCACGTCGAAAGGCATAACTGACAAAGAACTCGCGGATGCGAAGGTGCGTTATCGCTCAAACTTCTACAGCCAGCTCGAATCGAGTTTTGGCAAGACGCACCTGCTGTCGGTACTCGCGCTCTTCCGCGACGATCCGCAGCAGATCAATTCGTTGCTGACACCATTCGAGAACGTTACTGCTGCGCAGGTTAAAGCAGCGGCTGCGAAGTATCTGGTCGCCACCAATCGCACCGTGATCGATCGTGTTCCCGAGGCACAGACTCAGCCAAAGACAGACAAGTGAACCCCTCCCTGGAGTGCGGCGGCCGCACTCCAGGGAGGCGTCCGATATGAAAGGTAAAAATATGAAAACTCTACTCGCAATCATCCTGTTAACAACCACTGCAATCGCACAGCAAAAGACTCCGCCGCCTCCCGGTGCGGCGCGGCCGTTGAATCTTCCAAAGATTACGGAAAAGAAACTTCCGAACGG
>JAICGZ010000450.1 GCA_025922875.1 Pyrinomonadaceae bacterium | reverse complement strand
TTCCAAACGAACCGAACACGTAGATAGGTTTCGTTTGATACGAGGCCATGAATTTGATCGTCATCAGATCAAACACGACCTTGAGCGTGCGTGACAGTCCGTATTTCGACTTACCCATCGTGCGCGCGTGATGTTCGACGGGTATCTCAGTGACACGCGCACCGGCCCACGCCGCGTAGATCGGAATAAACCGGTGCATCTCGCCGTACAAACGAACGTCCTGCAACGACTCGCGACGGTAAGCCTTGAGCGAGCAGCCATAATCGTGAAGCGGCACGCCGCCGATCCATGAGATCAAACGATTCGCCATCATCGAAGGGATCTTGCGCGTGACCATTTTGTCTTTGCGGTTCTTACGCCAACCCGAAACGACGTCGTATCCCTCGTCGAGTTTGTGCAACAGACGTGTGATGTCGGCCGGATCGTTTTGAAGATCCGCGTCCATCGGAATCAGCACTTTCCCGCTCGCGGCGTCGATACCCGCTGCCATCGCTGCTGTTTGGCCGTAGTTTCTCCGTAGAGCCACGACGCGGACGCGTGGATCAAATTGCGCGATCTCGCGCAAGATTTTTAGGCTTCCGTCAGTAGAACCATCGTCGACGTAAACGATCTCCGCCGAGCGGCCAAGCGATTTGAGCGCTTCGTCGAGTTTCGCGTGCAGCGGCAGGAGGTTCGGCTCTTCATTGAAGACCGGAAGAAACACTGACACGTCAGGCGTATCGATTGTTGAGCTCGCCCGCTGATCTCGTTCCAGGTCCTGTTCGTCGAGAATCTTCATATTTGAGGCGCTTCGTCGGGAGGCGCTGGCTGGCATTTTAGACTAGTTTTGCCCGAAACCATTCCACAAAGCGGTGTAGGCCGTCTTCAAATTGCGTTTTGGGGTTGTAACCCAGCAACGCGCGGGCCTTCGAAATGTCGGCAAAGGTTTGGGGAACATCGCCAGGTTGTGGCGGTTGGCGATCGATTATGGCGTGTGCGTCCAGCTCCTTTTCGAGCAATGAAATGAGCTCCCGGAGTTCCACGGTTCGCGACTCACCGAGATTGATCACTTCGTAGTCGCTTTTGTCGTAATTAATGGCGGCCATGACACCGTTGATGATGTCGTCGATGTACGTGTAATCGCGACGTGTGGTGCCGTCGCCAAAAACGGGGATTGGCTTGCCCTTGCTAATTAGTTTGGCGAATTTGTGAATCGCAAGATCCGGTCGCTGGCGTGGTCCATAGACGGTGAAAAATCGAAGACAAACGCAACGCAGGCCGTACAGGTGCGAATAGGTGTGGCAGAGAAGCTCACCGGCGCCTTTCGTTGCGGCGTAAGGTGAAATGGGCTGGCGTATCGGATCGTCTTCGCTGAACGGCACCTTGGCGTTGATTCCGTAAACAGATGATGACGAACCAAAGACGAACTGCTTGATGTTTTTGTGACGCGCCAGCTCGAGCAGGTTTACGGTGCCGTTGATGTTTGTTTCAGTGTAGAGTTGCGGCTCGGAAAGTGAGGGTCGCACCCCCGCGCGGGCTGCGAGATGCACAATACAATCGAAGTTGTTCTTATCGAAGACTTGTTCGAGTGCGACGCGATCTCGAATATCCACTTCAGAGATTTGGTATCGAGGGTTCCTCAGATGATCGAGGATGTTGGTACGCTTGATTGACGGATCGTAGAAGTCGTTGAAGTCGTCAACAACGGTAACTCGCTCGATGTCGGACGCAAGCAGCCGGTCGACCAGATGCGAACCAATGAAGCCTGCGCCGCCAGTGACGAGAAATTTTTTCATCAATCCTTTGTAGCATAGATCCACAAATGCCAGCCCCATCGCGAAGCCATTTGCGATTCCAGTGAGCGAGGCAGAACCGGTCCAAGCAGCGGCAGCCAACGCTTGTTCAAGAAGTAAGTGCGCAGTTCGACGCGGGAAAAGTCTTTGAAAAGATCGCGCGCTTCGGCTCGAGAATAAACTCGCGCGAGAGGATTGCCCGCACCGTCAGTGTTCCTGCTCAAGAACTCTTCCGAGTTCAGATATCCTGGTTGCATTTGCAATTGCCGCGCGTGTTCACGCAAAGCGTCTTCGGGTTCGCCGGTT
Organism: Pyrinomonadaceae bacterium; assembly: GCA_025922875.1. Lineage (GTDB taxonomy): Bacteria > Acidobacteriota > Blastocatellia > Pyrinomonadales > Pyrinomonadaceae > PSRF01. Next base: position 2,193 of record JAICGZ010000450.1, on the reverse strand, counting down.
AGGAAATTAACGAGCCTCACGCCGGGGTTCCACCTTAACAAGTGGACGCCGGCCCGGCGGAGCAGCGAGATGTTGACGCGATAATTGTAAGAGTTGCGATGGTAGAGCATGACGATCGCCTGGCCGCCTGGACGAAGAACGCGATGGATTTCGCGCACTGCTGCGGCTGTATCAGGCGTGTGATGAAGTACGCCGTGGGAGTAAACGATATCGAATGAGTTGTCTGGAAAATCGAGGCGTTCGGCATCTGCAACAAGGAAAGTGCCGGGCAGTTGAAACAATTCGAAGCGCCGTTTAGCGAGATCGACAGCGGCTTGGGTTAGGTCGACGCCAGTGTAATTGGCTCCGGCGCGGGCAAACTGGGCACCATCAGTTCCAAGACCACAACCGATTTCAAGTACGGATAAATTTTTTGAGTTTGCAAAGCCCGCGGCTGCGCGGATATGCCACTCTTTTGTATAGCGATGCTCTTCTACCAGTTCGTAAAAGCGGCGTGAGCCAGGTTCGGCATCGGCAAACTTGGTCCCGCACGGATGTTCCTGCCAGAACGCACGCACGCGTTCTTTGAGTTTGGAATTCTCTTCTGACATTTCCGAAGCAGAGAAGGATAACAGTCGCGCTGCTCCTGGACAAAAGATGTATTGGATTGTCACGTGGAGGTTTCACGCCTTCCCCACCGCCTTGCGCCTCAGGGCCAGCCTTGCTGGGCGAAGCCGCCACGAGGCACAAGGATCAGCGAAGGTCGTTGGGGTGAGGTTCCCAGATCCAGCGCAGGACACCCACCTGTCCCACCAGTTGATTTTGCCCCCTCTCTCAACTGGGCCAGATCAAACGCTGACGCGAGAAGCTCTCGACCTTGCTATCTCTCGATCGGCATATAAATCTGCCGCCCGATAAAATAGCAGTAGCGCTTAACGACGTGGCGGACTATACTCACTTTTCTATTTAGAATCCTTAGAGCAATCTCAAAGAGTTATTAGACTCTTTCTCAAGGGCCTCATGCATCATACACCTCATAACCATCACTGTTACGAATTTGGTCCATATCGACTAGATCCGGATAAATGCATCCTCTCGCGCGCGGGTGAAACGATTCTACTCACGCCAAAGGCTACCAAGATACTGCTAATGCTGGTCGCGAACGCCGGTCAGCTAGTGGGAAAGGACGAACTGCTGCAGGAGGTCTGGCCCGACACGTTTGTCGAGGAGTCTAATCTCACGCAAAACATTTTCACCCTCAGAAGAGTTTTAGGCGATGAGCGTAGTGGTCCAAGGTACATTGAGACTGTAACGCGGCGTGGTTATCGCTTCGTGGCCACAGTCAGAATTGTCGGCCGCGACGAGAATCACAATGGCGAGGTTCTCGCACCACCAGTAGAAGCTACGCAACGAACCGTTGTCGCAGTGCTTCCGTTTACCAACGCCACCGGGGATTCGGGAATTGACTATCTGGCTGATGGAGTTACAGACAACATAATCAATAATCTTGCTCGCGTTTCGAAACTGCGCGTTATGTCGCGCAGCACAGTGTTCCGCTACAAAACGCAAGAACTTGATCCACAACAGATTGGTATAAACCTGGGCGCGTCGACAGTATTGGTCGGCAAGATCAGCGCGCGACCATCAGGTATCGCGATCGCTGTGGAATTGGTGGATGCCGCTACTGGCTGGCAAGTGTGGGGAGAAAGTTTTGATTGTCACAGCAAGGACATTCTGGAAATTCAGGATGCCATCACCCGGCAACTGCTGACCGGTTTGAAGCTGCAGTTAAGCGGTGAGGAAGAGAAGCGGGTTACCGCCCGCTACACTGAAAACGCCGAGGCCTACCAGTCTTACCTTGAGGGTCGCTATCACTGGAGCAGGTACACGAGGAAAGGCATTGAGAAAGCAATTGGGCACTTTCGCGACGCCATCGACTTGGATCCTAACTACGCGTTGGCCTATGCGGGCATTGTGGATTGTTATTTGAGACTGGCAACAAATTACCTGCCGCCCGAAGATGACCTGCCCCCGATTCATAGCGCTATTACGAGTACCAACGACAGCGGCGAACCCGACCCAAAAGTAAAACTGCGTTTCGAATGGGACTGGAAAGGCGCCGAGCGCGAACTCCGCCGCGCCAATGAACTCAAGACCGACTACCCCTCCGCCCACCAATGGTACGCAGCCTATCGCACCAGTCAGCAAATCTAT
>JAICGZ010000449.1 GCA_025922875.1 Pyrinomonadaceae bacterium | reverse complement strand
TGCAGTGAAGCGACAATTGCCGATCTGATGGGACACTCTGATCCGCAAACGACGCGACGCTACACACACACGCAACGGATCGAGCGAAGCGAGCGGCGGTCGAAGCGGTAAGATTGCGCGTCTGCCACAATCCTGCCACAAAACAAGAACGGCCACCTTTGCAGGTAGCCGTAAGTGCTGAAAATAATGGTCGGGGCGAGAGGATTCGAACCTCCGACCTCACGGTCCCGAACCGTGCGCTCTACCAGGCTGAGCCACGCCCCGACGTTCGTGGATGATAGGAGAGCGAGGGGAAGGTGTCAAATTGCCTTTATGAACCTTTCACTGTCGCTTCGTCCAGCAAGACGTTCTGCGGATCGATTTCGATGAGCGTTGGCTTGTCGGTTAAGCGGATGGTCTTGGTGAAATGCTTGCTCGTCGGTTGCAAGAGAACATCTTTCGAGCCGCTCGCGGTTGAGATTTTTAGAGGCAACGGATCTACAAACGCATTGCCTGGCTGAAGCTGCGTGAGAACAAGTCTCAGATTCTTTTTGCCAACCCACTCCCACGTCAGCTCATACTGCGGATGGCCACTGTCATATACCCAGCGCGCGAAAAAGTTGTGGAGTGGCTTGCTCGATGCCTGCTCGAGCGCCTCGCGCAAGTCTTCAGTGCTCGCCGTCGAATGCTTGTGTGTTTCGTAATACTTTCTGATCCCGCGGAAGAACGCCTCGTCGCCCAAACTCGAGCGCAGCATGTGCAACACCCACGCACCCTTCTGATAATTGTTCGCGTTGAGAAGATCCAGAAGTCTCTCAGTGTCGCGATCAACGATCGGTGTGCGCCGCTCCTTCTCATACGCGAAGACACGCGCGGCCGCATCGTTCATGTACAGCTGAAAAGCTTCTTCACCTTCGAAACGCTGCACAAACAGACCGGCAAAGTAGGTCGCAAAGCCTTCGCTCAACCAAAGATCCGACCATGTTGACTCGGTCACCGAATCACCAAACCACTGATGCGCGATCTCGTGCGCTATCAAGCTTACGTTGTTCGCGGGAATTCCGTACGTTCGACTCATGCGCGCCGACGATCTGCGGCTGAATAAATTGCTTGTGAAGACAATCGCGCTCGAATTCTCCATGCCGCCAAAACGCGTGGCGCCAACAATCATCGCGAGTTTCTCATACGGATAAGGAGCGATGGTTTGCGTGAAAAACTGCAATGACGGAATCGTAGGAGCAAATCCTTTTATCGCCAGGTCTTTCTCTGACTGTGGCACGTAGTACGAAAGCGGCGTCAATGCCTTTTCCGCAGGTTCCACGCGAGCAAACTGGCCCACGCCGATGATCATGCAATACGGCGGAATCGGAACGCCTTCAGAGTAGGTCCAGGTGCGTTGCCCGTTCGCACTCGTTTTTACATGGTCCAACTTACCATTGGCGACCACTTCCTCGCGCGCCGGCGCTGTGATGTTGAACGTGATCGTCGCCTTCGCTGAAGGATGGTCCAACGTCGGAATCCAGTGATGAACTCGATCGGGCCAGTTGTCGCCGACTGCTGATGGTTTGCCGTCTTTGTCGTTCGTGAGGATCAGCCCGTCTTTCGGTTTGCCGTGATAGTTGACTGTGACGACGAATCGCATGCCGCGAAGTGCGGGCTCGGGGAGATTAACGTGGAGCTTGCCGTCTTTGTGTGTGAACGAGACTGGTTGCGAGTTCAGGGTGACGGTGCCGATCGTCAGATCGCCGAAGTCGAGATCGATCAGGTTTGTTTGTTTCAGGATCAGGACGTTGATGTGTGCGCTTGCTGAAGTCAGCTCGGAGAGTTGATCGTTCAGGGTCAGGTTGACGAGATAATGTTCGGGCCGCCACTTGTCGATCAGACGTTCGACGCGAGCTGCGAGCGCAGGTGAGATAAGGATGAGAATTAGAAGCAGGCTCGGAAGATGTTTATTCATAGGAAAACTTTTTCGCGCAAAGGCGCAAAGAAGACGCAAAGGCACAAAGAAGAACGTTAGCGAATGCCGAGCATCAACAGGGCTGAGCGATCGGAGACAGTCCGGTCGCTGTTAAGCCAGTCGTTGTAAGCGACAAGTTCGTCGGCTGTGACCGGGCGATTGCCGAGCCGGGCGGCTGGCGTGCGTTCGAAGGCACGATCTGTAAGCGCCATGTGGGCCCGGCGCACAGGCAATGCACTCGCCTGCGCCAGGGCGAGTTCTGCTGATTCCACGTCAGGGAAAAACTCGTCGTAGGCGAGCAGGTGCCAGGTGGTCGCCGCGCCTTCGCCTTCAACAGCCAACACACGCAGCAGTCCGAACCCGCTCTCGAGCTGGAAGATTAGATCGTCGCCGGGATTGAAGGACTGGGACATATCACACTCTCGTATGCTTCAAGCACTCGATCGGCCATGTGCGCGGCGGTGTAGTGCTCGCGCACTCCCTGAAAACCATTCGCACTCAATTCCTCCGCAAGCTCGCGGTTCTTATACAGCCTCAGAATTCCGTCAGCGAGACTTTGTGGATCGTCGGGTTGGGCCAGCAGTCCGCCGCCGGTTCTCTCAACAATCTCCGTGAAGGCGCCACGACGAGGTTGGACCAGCGGTACACCGCAAGCCATCGCCTCGAGTAACGAGACGCCTTTCGGCTCGTCGTACGTTGCAGGCATCGACATCACGTCGAGTCCACGTAGAAAGGCGATCTTCTCAGCGCGCTCTAAAACGCCGCGATAGTGAAACTCACCGCCAAGACCCGCGTCCCGCAATCGCTTCTGAATCTCTTCCAGATACGGTTTGCAGTCGGGGGCCATGTATCCGGCGGCCTCAAGGCGTGCTTCGCGCAAGTGTCCCGACTGTCGCATGATGCGATACGCTTCGGCGAGCACATGCAGTCCTTTCTCCGGCGCGATACGCCCGAAGAATCCGATAGTAAATGGACCACTGCGATTCGCATGGCGCAGTTCGAAGTCCGCTGGATTAATACCAATCGGAACCACACGGATCTTTTCGCGCTGGATGCCGAGATAACCGGGCATGAACTCGGCGTAATACTCGGACACGGATAAGAACAGATCTACGTGCGGCAGATGATCGCGGATCAGATCGAGCGCCTCGGTGCGATGCGGTTCCTGCAAACCATCAAGAAATAGATCTTCACCTTGCAGCGTGCAAAAAATCGGCGCGTTCAGGATCTTTTTGATCGGTTCAGCTAAACCAAGCAGCAGCGTGTAAGGAAGATTGACGACGTCGGGCGGCGCTTCGTCTTTCACCCAGTCGATAAACTTGTCGATCTCTTTGCGCTGAAATCCACCTTCACCTTTCAGCACGGAAACAGTCATCTCGCCCAGCATCTTCGGATTGGTCGAGATCGATCGCCGCGTCGCGAGGTTCAATGCCGTCTTCGAATCCCACAATCGATCGAGCCAGCGCGGCGTCTTGCGAAACAAAGGAACATATTGTTCAAGGTAAGCACTAATGCCGCCTAATACGACGTGATCGTTACTGACATTCGGTTCGTCGGTTAGCGTCGGTGTGTAGACGGGCAGGAGCAACACGTCGTGGCCGCGCGCCATCAACTCGGTCGCCATCGCGTTGTCGCGCAGGCAACTGCCGCAATACATCCGGCCCGCCCCGCCTGTGAGATAAAGAATTCTCACCTCGACTCCTCAGACGGCAACGGCGTGTTGGAAAGCGCGGCGCGCGTAAAGATGTTCAAAGAGATTGCCCTCGTGCGGTTGGTCCCAGCCGATTTGATTGGTCGGAAGCGCACCGACGTTGAGACGATCGATACGTGGGGAGGCGACGAGGGTCTGAATCAGTTTTGGATCTTTGGTGATGGCTGTGACCACTAGACTCGGACTAAGCCGTCGAGAGAGCTCATTCTGGTCCACCTGGACCACACTCGCAAAAGGAAAGAGAAACTCTTTCATCGCCAGCGGATGTTCGGAATCACAACGGACGATCGTGGGAAGCAGGTAGGAGCAGTTGTTCCAGTTGACGAGTCGTTCGCCATCGCGATAGGCAGCTGTCACATCGCGTGCACCGGGCTCGCTCAAGCCTTGATCGATGAGGGCGTTGATGCGTTTTGCAACCTGCGGATCGACAAACGGCGCGAGTTGAGCGTGTTCGTCGTCTGCGGCGCGTGGAACAATCTGGGCTGACTTCTTCGCCAGTGCTTCAGAGATCTCTTCTGCATGAGCAGGTGTCCAAACCGCTGAAGCGTTTACGCACGAACGGCCACCGTTATCAGCGATCGACGCGATCATCACGTCGAGGTACTGTTCCCAATCATCGACGCAGT
>JAICGZ010000448.1 GCA_025922875.1 Pyrinomonadaceae bacterium | reverse complement strand
TGAGGCGCGGCTATGCCGCGCCGTCCAGCTTGAATTTGAGGTTGGGCTGTGCCCCTGGTTCGGGCTTTGCCCGAGTTTATGGGCCAAAGGCCGAACCCAGGGGCACAGCCCAAATTTCATTAAAAACTTTCACGGCGCGGCATAGCCGCGCCTCACATCAGGCGGCGAAGCCGCGGCCGAGGCCCGTAATGGACTTTTCGGGCAAAGCCACTTAAATCCACAAAGAGTCCGGGGAGACTTTTTACGATTACAGAAATCGATCGAATTATGAGAGAACGATTTGAAGGATAGGAAGCTCATCTCGCAAGTCTCCGATATACTCTCGCATGGCTTTGATGTTATGAAGCAAGCGCCTCCCGCCTTGAGTAAACTCAGGGCCGTCTTTGACAAGAGACTGAAAGGAGGCGCTTGCTTCATAACATCAAAGCTCTTTCGCATACAAAAGCAGACGCTGGCCGGAGATCTAGTCTGTTAGTTTATGAGATGAGGATACCGAATGATCCAAAGTGGTTCACTTACTAACGCCATAATCGGCGCTTACTTCCTCATTACCGGAACGGTAATGGTTGTCTTTCACAAACATCTCAAAAAACTCTTCGAGGATTTGTATTCGGGCATACCCGGAGTTGTGTTATTGCCTCGCGGCAGGTCTCTCACGGTGATGATTATCGTGACTGGCGTACTGTCCGTCGTCGGTGGTCTCACATTGCTGCTAATGTATTTTGTGCCTGCGTAGGGTAAACAATTACCGTGAGCGGGAGGAACTCCTCCCGCCACGGTAGTAATTCCTTTATTGCCGCGCTTGCACATACTACTAGCGTGCAAGCGCAAGTATCAGCCGCGTTTGCGCCGCTTCCTTAGCGCGCCTCCTATTCCAAGAATTCCAGTTGCTAGCAGAAGAAGGCTCGCAGGTTCCGGGATCTCCTGAAGCTGCCCACGAATCTCGCCCTGCGGAAACTGGACCGTGTGAATGTTGAAATAGGCTTGACCGTTGAGTAATCCAGCGATGAACGCCGCCTGCGCTCCTGCCACCGTGCCGCCGTTCGCGGCAATGAACGCAGGGTTGAACGAGGAAGCAAGAGTCAGGTCAAGCGTTGTTATAAAGGTACCCGTCGTTACGCCGGTTGGAAAGCCGGGGAAACTCGGAACCGTAGTCGCCGGGATCGCTATGCCTCCTGGCGGGGCACAACAATGGATGTGAGCAATAGTTGTGGGACTTACCAGACCAGCGAATGCAACGTTGACTGTCAGGGTATTAGCAACAGTGTCCAACGTTACTAATGCACTGCCAATACCTGGCGAAGCATTTGGCGGCACTTCCTGTGATCCGGTGAGTGTTGCGGTGAACACGATTTGATCAGCTTTTGCTATTGCGGAAAACATCAAAACCGCCACCACAACCCCAAGGAGTTTCACTGTTTTCTTCATTCATTAACCTCCCTTTTTTCGTTTTGAAAAGAGTAAATGGGCTCTCCGCACACGGCCCACTCATGTACGCCTGCTATTGCAGGTACACTCGTTTAGCCAAACTAGGCACACCAGCTCGGTCAAGAACAAACAGCATGTAAATTCCCGGAACTGCCTGTGCCGCCAGCTTCGGTGCTCTTACGCGAATCTGTCCTTTCTGAGCGGCGCCCTTCTGGTGAAATGAAAGCTTCACATAACGATCACCTGTAGTCAGGCTGTGTGTATTGTGATCGCTGCGAAGCATCACGACGGATGAAATCTGATCCGCCACGGTAATGTCGAAATGTCCACGGTAGGAGATGTCTTCGGGTGCGTTGGTTATCATAGGCCGGACGGCTCGACTACCATCCTGCTTAAATAGATACGGCGGGAAGAATAGTTGGCCCACGGGGACTCCCTGATCCGGATCTCCCTGAGGAAGTAAGCCGGCATACGACGTCAGCAAGGGAAACGATGGATCGTCGGGTCGAACCAGCGCTTCACGATTTTCTCCGGCGAAGAAGACCGAGCCATCCGGAAGCAACGTAGCAGTGCCATGCAGGCCGCGTGAAACCGTGGTCCTGGCCAGCCGAGTCACCGAACCGGTGGCTGGATCGAACATTTGAAAGTGAAGGCCTTCTTTTTCTTCGAACGTGCACGGTCTTCCGTCAACATTGCAATTAGACGAGCGGTTTACGCCCTGTCCGATCAGCACCTTGCCGTCCGGTAGCAATACCGCCTTGGTTGTGGCGAGAGGCTGCAAGATGCTACCGATGATCTTCCAGCGCGGATTTGAATCAGTGAACTCAATCACTTCAACTGTTCCGGTTTGGTCTCCCTCGGCATCCTCGCCTGAAATCATGAACCACTTATGCGATACCGTGTGGCCGTCGCCATCAATTTCAATCAGGCTTGCGGTTGGACAGCAGTAGGGTCTTACCTCCGAGGCCGTGTCGATAAGTGTCCAGTGATTCTTTGCAGGGACATCGCGTTTAGGATCCTTTAGCGCGCCAAGCACGTCGAGGCACCACGTAGTTCCTTTCGTAAACGGAGGTGTGCCTCCACCGACGCCGAACCTTGCTCCACCTGGAATCAGCTCTGGTCCATAATCTTTTTCACCATCGAAGGTGCAGACCATCCAATCATCTTTCCCGGGCCCGGTCTGAACAACCTCGAGCTGCGGATAGAGTGGAAAAGCCATACGCGCATTTTCCAACGCGATGTTCCGGTCAGTCTTTGGATCGTAAACCTCAGACACAACCTGGTTCACGCGGCTGGCGGTGAATGCGGTATCACTCTGTGAAATGTTTTGTGTTCCCTTGGTGACGCGGTTTGGATCCGGAGGGATCGCGTTATTTTGATCGAAGCCACCAACGACGAGCACCATGTTATTTGGCAAGGGAATCGCTGATGGATACCAGCGCGAATACTTCTGATCCGAAGGCTCAGATGGCTGTGTGCTCTGTTGATTTCGCGGATCGCAATTTGGGTAAAACTGCGCGCTCGGATTGCTTGCGAACAACTGCACGCCAAATGGATCTTTGGCCCAATTGGATCGTGTGCATGGCTCGAGGCGTTTAATCCATGTTTCCGTCTCAGGGTCAAAGATGTTCACCTTGTACAACCCGTTGTCGCTTTGCATGTCGTGGCCACCAAAGACGTAAACACGTCCATCAGCCAGGGTGACACGTGCATTGCAATACGTGTTGTAGAACATGCCTTTCGAGTATCCGTTTTCAGCGAAGGCTGCACGGTTCAACGCGAAGTCGTTCTCATCAAGCAATGCTGTATGGAACTTTCCCGTGTTCTTGAAAGCATCAGGGTGCGCTATGTCGAATATTAGTTGTCGTTCCATTGTGCGGTTCGCAACGATGCGCGTCGGCACGCTTTGACTCAGGCCCTGGCGCAGGAGATAGCCGCCATAGGTAAGTCTCTGGAACGAATCGTCCGCGGTGCGATTCGTTCCCAGGTTGAGGAACGGATCGAAGCCGTGAAGTACATCTCTTAATGAGGAGTTGAACTGCAATCCGGGCGTGGTAAAAGCGCCACGCGATATCGCCAGATCAATCAAGGCGGGATCTGCGATGTCGTTTGGTTTGTATTCAGGAAATCTGGAGTGGAACAGAATTTTGGGTGTGGTGGAACTTCGTTTCCAAACGAGTCCCATGTGAACGGCTTCGGCACTCTGCATCGGAATCAGTGGCGACACTTCGCCACAAGTAGCACGCGGGCAGTTGGCGTTTGGATCCGGAAAGCCGCTTTGCGCGCCCGCATGTCTATTGCCGCTAGTCAGGGTCAGTACAAACAGGCAAAAAACTAAAGTGAAGATGATTAAGTAAGCGCGCTTGTCGAGAAGTATGCGCGCGCTCAGTCGCCCTTTCGAAGCAGATAATCGGAATGGTCGATTGCTCATATTTTGTCTCCCAGATCAGCTTCCTCACGGTGCTGCGGACAAACAGAGGAGAAAACCAGACACCGCATCTAATGGGTGCCGTGGCTTCCGAGACGGCGCCCGCCACTGTTTGATCGCCAGCACGACTGGTTAACTACTGCTCGTTTTGTCGGGGACAAAGCTAGTGGGAGGTTGCACGCATCCCGGTTCTAAACAGCGCAACTCTGAGCTTCCTGCGCTATGCCGCGTCTAGACCGGTTCTTCCCTTATAGTTTCGCTTCTCGGCGAAACCCACAGAGCAAGGGGAGAGATCGTGGGGGAAGTATTGTCTTAAGGGGAAAATTTTTGTCGCAAACAGAATACCAGCGTCTGTTTAGCATAGTAAACCCCTGTTAAGTCGCTTTTTAATAAAATAAAGGACCTCGCCCTCGCACAAATCATTGCGACATTT
>JAICGZ010000447.1 GCA_025922875.1 Pyrinomonadaceae bacterium | reverse complement strand
GTTGTTGAATGGAAGCGTGATCGTGTTTTCCGCTAAGGCTGCGGGCACACCCGGACTATCCGGCAGTCCGAGTGTCGCAACACCCGATCCTGCCTTGACCAGCAAACTGTCAGCGTGCCCGTGATAGCAGCCTTCGAACTTGACGAGCTTCGTGCGTCCCGTGACGCCACGGGCAAGTCGAATAGCCGACATCGTCGCTTCAGTGCCGCTGCTTACCATGCGCACCATCTCAATTGATGGAACTGCATCTATCACTTCCTGGGCCAGGTTAACCTCGAGTTCGGTTGGCGCTCCGAAGCTTGTGCCTTTCATTGCGACTTCCTGAATAGCAGCGACAACTTCTTCATCTGCGTGACCCAGGATCATCGGCCCCCACGAACCGACATAGTCTATGTAAGTGTTACCGTCGACGTCGGTGATCGTGGCGCCGCGCGCGGATCGTATGAAACGCGGTGTGCCTCCGACTCCGCGAAAAGCACGGACAGGCGAATTGACACCACCGGGGATCAGGTTTTGAGCAGCGGCGAATAATTGCTGTGATTGGGTCGAGTTCATAGTCTACTGACACTCTCCTTCGGCTCGATTGTGATGGACCGGAAACGCGACATACGCACCAATCCCGGCGCCGCTTTCTTCGGCTTCGACAGAAACTTTCGCTCAGTGTAATGCACTACCACCTTCGTATCCTCACTTGCCTGGCTAAAGCGTCCGGCAAGCTGTGCAGCCTCGATGATAGTGCGCTGCGGAATTTCTTTTCGCGTTGGATTGCGTACGACGACGTGAGAACCGGGATAGTCGCCGGCGTGCATCCAAAGGTCGTTTGGTTGCGCCACGCGAAAAGTCAGATGGTCATTGTCACGCGCGGCGCGTCCGACAAGTATTTCGTATCCATCGGTGGAAAGGTAACGGCGAACACCGGGAATCTTTTCAGGTTTGGACGATTTCTTCGCGGGAACTCTCGGCGCCGGCGCCGGCTTTTCAAAACTCTCGAGAGCAGCTTCATCTCTTGACTGAATGATCTCGTCGAGTTGTTGTAAACGTCGCTCGAGATCCGCGGTCTCGCGATCGATCTGCTGCAACCGGGCAGCGATCTCTTCGCTCGCTCGCTTCGCTTTCGTGTATTGCCGAAACCGGAGCGCAGCCTCGTCTTGAAGCGATTGGTTTTCGTCGACTTCAATCTCGATCGTGGGCGCTCCTTCAGTGTAGTAATCGGTAATACGTACTTTGTTTCCATCGCGAATGGCCGTGGCGATGTTAGCCAGCAGCAGATCGCCTGTTCTTTTGTGTTCTTCCGGATCGCCGTGGCGCACGCGGTCCTCTTGTAGATGTTCCTTTAACGTGCGTTGTTGACGGATCGATTTTGTCAGCTTGGAACGTATGTCTTTGGCGCGGGAGTCAAAACGTTTGACTGCATCGAGTGCTGTGAAGTGCGCGTCGAGCTGTTCCGATGGTGATCCTGGTCCAACTAACATCGCCGGAGGCCGTTCTTTTTGCGGCCGAGGCGGCGGTTCATACGTACGGGCTGCTGCCGCATGTTCACGCAACACACCCTCGATCCGATTCAACTCATCGAGTAGGAAAAGATTTGCGGTCCTGCCGGTGAGTTGAACGATGATTCGACGGAAAACGATCTCATCTGTCTCGATGCGGAAAGTCAGACGCACGATGCGGTCTAATGGATCTTTCGAAATGTTGACGAGGTAGCCGCCGCTGAGTTTCGAGCGTAGCGTTTGTGCGAAGGCCGTCAACGGAACAGCCTGTTTTTCCAGGTCTCTTAAGCGGCGTCTGATTAGATAAAGACGTGGACTCGCCTGATCTACGCTGACAAAAAGGTACTCACCGCGTAATCCGAAATCGAAGACGAACGAGAGTGGCGTTAGTTGAAAGATTTTTCCAATGAACTTTCCCGTCAAATTGCCGCGGAGTTCTTCAACCACACGTTGGATGAGTGCCTGATTCATGGTTCAGGCAGACTATGCTAATGCGCGGAAAAGTTTCCCGCAAAGGCGCAAAGGAGGCAAAGAAAGACTTGAGCTTTGCATCCTTTGCGCCTTTGCGGGGAAAACTTGTCAGGTTGTAATGACAGCGGTGCCGGTGAAGCGATCGTGAATGGTGTAACCTTCGCGGCTCAGAAGAGCGAAGAGGATGCCGACACCCGTGGCCAATGAAATCAGATAGAAGATTGAGCGCCCGATTGATTGGCTGCCCGTAGGAATCAGGCCGGTCTTCTTATCGATGACGCGCAGTGACAGCAAGCGCATGGCCCAGGTGCGGCCTGTCAAAGCTGTCATGAGAGTGAGATAGAAAAACGTCACCACGACCACGCTTCCCGCCAGCACCGCAATCACACGTGTGTCTTGAAAATTGCTTCCGGTAAGTTGCATTGCAAGCGCGATGGGTGAACTCAACAATCCGCAGAACAACAGATCGACCAGAGCGCCGATCATTCGACGAAAAGCCGACGCGCTCTGTGTGGCCATATCATCAACGCGAAGAGTTCTGGAAATTGAATCGAGATAGTTGAGCGCCGGATCATCGTCAATGATCAAACGCTTCGCAGGTTTAGGCGGAGTTATAGGCTCACTAACCGGGACGACTGCGAGGTGTGGTTTTTCAACCGGCGCGGGCGGCTCTTCAATGACTGGAGTCTCCGGTTCAAACGTGAGTTGCGGTTCGTCGGCTACCGTCTCGCTAACGACGATTTCTTCTCGCTCTTCTCGTTCGGGCGCGTACGCGACTGCTGTGGCCAACGTTGTTCCTCGTTGGCGATTCTCAGCCGGCGTTGTTTGATGGGCTCTCTCGATTCGCTTTAGTGCAGCAGCGACCAGCGGATTCATCGCCGGCATTTGCGCCGGCGGCGGTAACAACTCGAGTTGTGGCGGATTAATCGCAGCGTCGAGACGTTGGCGCTCCGACTCGGCTGCCTCGCGCGCAGCGTCCCTCGCGCGTTTTTCCTGCACCTCCCGAACTCGCTCACTCAGTTCTTTGCGCCACTCAGGCAGAGAATTTCTTGACACACCAGGAAACTCGATTAGCGTCGACTTCTTTTCTGCGGTTGTGGTTGGAACGCTGGGGGATGTTTCCATCTCGCCGCGCATACTACAAGGAAAACTTTAAGTGGTCAACGAGAAAATAAAGCAGGAATTGAGTTTAGCCACAGATTCACACGGATGAACACAGATAAGAATTAATCCGTGTTCATCCGTGGGAATGAGTGGCTAAACTGATGGATTTAGAGCGGTGTGCGTCCTGCGAAACCCGCGTCGACGTCGTGCCACCATTCCAATTCATCGCCTTCGCCGAGTTGCCAGCAGAGCAAAACAACTCGACCGTCGCGCAGCGAAGGGAAGTCCACCAAGCCACGCTCAAAGTCTTTGAGTTGAACGCCGAGCGCTTCCAATTCCGAGATTTTGAGCGTCAGTTCCGTCAACGCGGTGGCGTAGGCAACACCGCCTGCTATTCCGCCGCCGCCATGTTCAGCAGCTTTCGCAGCTTCCTTAGCGTCTTCGCGGAAGTGCGTGAGCTTTCGATGCGCGCCCTGAATCCTCGTGACAATGGTCCTTACCTGTGGCAGTAAGGCATTGGCTTCCTGGATCGTGAAGATTTTTGTCTCAATGCTCATCTGTGATCCTGATGAACTCAGTGGCCGCTTCAAACTCCGCTGCTTCCTCTTCGATCTCAGCTTCAATCACTACACGCATCGCGGCCTGGAAACTATCAGCCTGTGATTTCTGCAATTCCATTTGATCTTGCAGGTACTGTCCTGGAAGCGGTTCGTGTAGATCACGTTCATCGTAACGAGTGCCGTGCGAGATCTCCTTGCGCACTTTGTCTGCGATCTCACCGAGATCTATGAAGTAGTCCGAAACGTCTATGAGCTTCGGCGCCGTGTTTGATCTGAAGCCCGCTATCTCCACGCGACATCCTTTGTAAGCAACGGCATTCACCGCGTAGACAAAATCCTCATCGCCTGAGACGAGCACGGCCGTATCGTAGCGACCTGCAAGCGAAAGCATGTCGACTGCAATCTCGACGTCGAGGTTTGCTTTCCGCGTGCCGTCGTAAAACGTCTTCAACTCCTTCTGGATTACGCGAAACCCGTTTCGTCGCATCCAGAGGAGAAAACCCTGTTGCCGTTCGGCGCCGATATCGACGCCCGTGTAGAAGAAAGCCCGCAGTAACCGCCCGTCCCCCAACAAGACTCGCAACAGTTTGTTGTAGTCAATGTCGATGTTGTGGAACCGCGCTGCATGGAAAAGATTGTTACCATCGATAAATACCGCGACCCTTCCCCGATGT
>JAICGZ010000446.1 GCA_025922875.1 Pyrinomonadaceae bacterium | reverse complement strand
CCACTAACTATCAGCCTGATGGGTCAGTCTCCAACAAAACTGTCCGCACTGCCCAACAGCTCGACCAGTACGGCCCCGACGGCTCGCTCCAGAAAACGGGAACAATTTCGCTCGAGCACCGGCTGTTGGATGAAGTCGCGCTCAATAAAGACGGATCACGGAAAAGAGAGGCGAATGCTCCGGATCAGCTAGATGCGCAGGGCAACTGGACGAAACTCACGAGATGGCAAACAGACGCAGAGGGCACACGACCGCTCTCTGTTGCCTATCGCACGCTCACCTATTATTGAACGTTCATACGTTCCGCATCACAGACTCGCAAGGCTGTTCCTGATGCGCCGCAATCAATTTACGCTCGACATCTCCGGTCGCACGCAATATCTGAAGCCACCTTCCGCCAGTTTCCCTCAAATCAGCAGCTGGGGCGACTCCGGTCACTTTCATGCATTGGATGGAGAGGATGATCTCAAAGAAGATAGAAGGTCAGTCTTTGACCAAATAATCGGGATCACGTTTCCAGCCGGTTAACATCGAATAGAAATTGGACCAACCGTGCAGGGCCACCATCAACAGGTGGCCCGGAACGAATGAGAGAAATCCGATCATCGCTGCAAAATGATAGATGCGGATCATCCCAAAACCGCCGAGCAACTTCACCGCCAACGCGAACTGCGCCGGCTGGAAAAGCAGAAAGCCGGTGATGACGACAACCGCGCCGAAGACAATCGTCGAGGTGTAAGCTAGTTTCTGGAGCGGGTTGTACGGTTCAAGTTGCTCCGGCTTCGGTTTGAACAGGAAATAGTGGCGGACCATCGGCCATACGCCGCGAAATTCCTGTGGTCGCAGAATCACTACCCGCCATTTCCCGCTGACGATCAGATACAACACATACGCGACGCCCGACAGCGTGAACATCCACGCAAACGTCAGATGCCATTGCAAAGCGCCACCCAGCCAACCGCCGAGTCGCATCGCTTCCGGGAAATCCAGAAAATTCTCTTGTGGAATCTTGGCCCCAAAGCTGGGAAACGCCATATAGATTTCCAGGCCGCTCATTGTCATCACCACCAGCAAGATTGCGTTTAGCCAATGCGTAAAACGCACCAGCCACGAATGCTCTTGCGCGAATGTTTGACGCACGCCATCGTGTTCGAGTTCAGTCGTGTGAATCGTCAAGCCTGATTTAGTGGTTGCCATAACCTTGCTTTCTCAAATTCCGCCGTACCAGGAATAGCCCTGGTCTTCCCAGAAACCCTTTTCTTTGCCGAGCACGTTGCTGACCCGAATCGAGTAGATATACTTCGCCGATTTGTAGCCAAGTTTTACCGGCATGTGCAGACGTAGTGGCGCACCGTGTTCCGGCGTCAGCGGTTGATCGTACATTTCCCAGCAGAGCAATGTTTGCGGATGCAGACAGCTTTCGATGTCGTAAGAGGAGTAGTAATCGTCGAGGCATGCGACTTCGACATAGCGGGCCGCCGGATCTGCACCCACCATCTGCAGAAAATCACTCAGCCGTGCGCCGCCAAAATTACCGATCACGTCCCAACCTTCGATGCAGATGTGTTTGACGTTCTGCGACTGCTTCGGCAGCGCCTTGATCTGGTCCAACGTATACTGGCCAGGACGCGCAACCATACCCTCGACGATCAAAGTCCAGCTCGCCAGATCATTCTCCGGGTTGTAGTCAGAATAGCTGTTGATCGGAAACTGCTCGATCGGCGTTAACTCGTGTTTGCTGAAGGTCTGAGCCAAACGATCAGGACTGAAAAAAGCTCGAGCCGCACGATCCGTCCAGTCAAGTCCGGTTTTCAACAATCGTTCGTTGAACGCCGGCAGAGTCAGTGCGCCAACAACGAGAACCGGTGTCAACTTGAGCAGTTCGCGGCGGTTCATCTGTTTCAACTGCCGTGCAGGTCTTTGCCTGTCGTTATTCATTTCGAATCCTCGAAAGGATGGGCGCGAAAGACTCGCGTCTTAAGCGCCCATTGTTTATCCCTACCGAGCCGGGGTGAGTGGTTCTTTACTGCGGCAACAGCACGCGGTCAACGACATGGATCACGCCGTTCGACTGATTGACGTTCGTGATGGTGATCCGGCCCGTGTTGCCCTTGGCATCGGTGATGTTGATGTCACTGCCGCTCATCATGGCCGTCAGTTCACCGCCTTGCACCGTTTTCAGAATCGCCCGTCCGCCTCCCTGCTTGATCATTCGCTCCAGCGCCTTCGAATTGAAACGCCCGGCGACGACGTGGTACGTGAGCACTGATGTCAGTGTGCCTTTGTTTTCAGGCTTCAGCAGTGTATCGACGGTGCCCGCAGGCAGCGCGTCGAACGCGGCATTGACAGGTGCGAAGACCGTGAATGGTCCAGTACCTTGCAGCGTCTCAACCAGACCCGCGGCTTTGACTGCGGCGACGAGCGTGGTGTGGTCCTTCGAGTTCACTGCGTTCTCGATGATGTTCTTGTTGGGAAACATTGGCGCACCACCGACCGTGACTGGCTTTTGCGCGTAAGCGGTGCTGGTGAGCACTGTGACAAGTGCCAATAAACTCAATGCAAAAAACTTTTTCATGCTCTCTCTCTTTCTCCGTAATCCAGAATTTCGCAACTCCTGGTTTCAAGAGCCCGTGCTCTTTTGTGTTTCAACAGATCTACGGAGACGGCGAGTGGTTTGGATTGGGTGGTTGGTTGGCGTTTCTACTGGTTCCGTAAAAAACCCTGATTAGAATCGAAATATTCCCAAAACCCGACGAAACGGTCGATACGGACGATCGTCCTGCACCGCATCACGGCGTACTTGGTCTATCCGGAGCGCGAACTTGTGTATATTTTCTCTCGAGCAACTCACTCGGATCGCAACGCCACCAGCGGATCGACTCGCGTCGCGCGGCGCGCCGGGATGTAACAGGCCGCCAGCGCGACGACAAAGAGAGTCAAGGCTGCTGCCGGAACGATCAGCGGATCGTCCGTCGGCAACGAGGGAATGAGACTAATCAACAGTCTCGACACGCCGTACGCACCCGCCCCTCCCAACAACGCCCCAATCACGACCAGCACCGCGCCTTTACGCAACACTAACCGCAGCACATCGCCGGTCTGCGCACCGAGCGCCATGCGAATGCCGAATTCTCCAGTGCGTTGAACCACCGTGTACGAGACAACGCCATAGATCCCAATCGCCGCCAGAATCAAACCAACTGTCGCAAACGCTCCGAGCAAACTCCCCAGCAACGAGATACTACCCAGCCCCCGATCAACAGCTTCCCTCGCCGTGCGAACGCGATTAACCGGCAGCTCGGGATCGATTCCGGCAATCGTCTTGCGCAAACTGTTAGCCACGGCCTCCGCGCTCGCAGGCGTGCGCAGCACAAGCATGAGATAGTCGGGAGCTGTTTGCGTCAGTGGCTGAAACGCTTCATACCGCGTGTACGGCTCTCCCAGGCTACCCGGAAAGGCGAGATCGTTAACCACGCCGACGACCTCGTAATAGTCTCTCTGTTGCCCGGTACTACTGATTCGTTTTCCGATCGGACTCTCGTTGGGCCAGAACGTACGGGCGGTGGTCTCATTAATGATCACGACCCTCGTATGATCGGCGGTATCAGTCGAGTTGAAAGTGCGGCCCTGTTGCAAACGAGCGCCGAGAGTCGCGAAGTAATCATTACTTACCGGTTCGTAGAACATTTCCAGATACTTATCCGGCGGCGGCTCGGGTCGTCCTTCAACCAAGAAAGAACTACTGCTGTTGAAACCATAGACTGGATGCGAGCCGCCAATCGCAACGCGCTCCACACCAGGCATCGCACGCAGCCGGTTTTCCAATTCCGTCAGAAACACAACTCGTTGTTTATCGTTCGCGTACTTCTCTCCCCTAAGACTGAGCTGCGCAGTCACCAGCCCATCAACCTGCCAACCCGGATCGGTGTTGATGAAGCGTTGCAGGCCACGCAGAAACAGTCCCGCCGCTGCCAGCAACACCATCGCAAACGCTACTTCACCGACGATTAACATGTGCCGCAACCGGTGCTGAGATCGTCCGGCAGTCGATCCGCGTGAGTTCTCTCGCAGCGCGAGGTTCACGTCGGCACGCGAGGCTAACCATGCAGGCACTGTCCCAAACAGCACGCCCGTCAACAACGAAACCAGCAGCGCGAAGCCGAATACTTTGTAATCGAGTTGCACATTCGCGCCGGGCAGATCCACAAACAATCGCACGCTGATAAAACGCACCGCGGCAATTGCAACGAGCAGACTAATCACTCCTCCGATCAGCGCCACGAGAATGCTTTCGGTAAACGAGTG
>JAICGZ010000445.1 GCA_025922875.1 Pyrinomonadaceae bacterium | reverse complement strand
TGGCGTACCTTCTGGTTGTTGCTGATTACACGGAGTTCGCGGGCCAATTGATTACCTCGACAAGATTTTACACGACATGATCTAAATAAGCTCCCGTAGCAAATCAGGATCAATGTTGCCACCCGAGAGCACAACGCCCACACGTTTCACATCCGCCGGCAATTTATGAAACATCACGGCTGCCGCGGCCGTCACGCCCGACGTCTCAACCAGCAACTTCATCCGGAACAGCATGAAACGCAGCGTCGCAACGATCTCCTCATCAGTGACTGTCAATACGTCCTCAGCCAGTTGCTGGACGATCGGAAAAGTTAGTTTGCCGGGTATTTGAACACGCAACCCATCCGCAATCGTCGGCGGCGGTGGGATCGAAACGCGTTCGCCTCTTAACAACGACTGGCGCGTATCGTCAGCAGTGTCAGGCTCAACCGGAAAACATCGTATCTTCGAATTTACCGCTTTAGCCGCGGTCGCAACACCCGCAAACAACCCACCGCCACTGCAAGGCGCGAGCACACAATCGAGATCCGGCACATCCTCCAGCAACTCGAGACCACACGTTCCCTGGCCCGCAAGTATTAAATAGTCGTCGTAAGGCGGGACCATCACCAGCCGTTCGCGTTCGGCGAGGTCGAGCGCAAAGGCTTCGCGATCCTGCTTCTGGCGATCGTAAAAAACCACCTCGGCGCCGTAGCCGCGCGTGGCCGCAACCTTCGCTGCCGGCGCGTCCTCAGGCATAGCGACTAAAACTCTAACGCCCGCTTCCCGACCCGCCAGGGCCACAGCTTGCGCGTGATTGCCCGATGAAAAAGCAGCAATGCCTTGTTGCTTCTCAGCCGCCGTCAACGACTGAATCTTGTTGGTGGCGCCGCGAATCTTGAACGCGCCTGCGCGTTGGAAGTTTTCACACTTGAAAAAGACTTCCTTACCGGCCGCTTCGTTGAACTGCCGCGAAGTTAGAACAGGCGTGCGATGAATGCGCGAACCGATTCGTTCTCGCGCTTCCTGGATCATGTCGATGGTCAGCATATTAGCCACAGATTGACGCGGAAAAACACGGATAAGAAAAGACCTCATGAAAGTGGGTGATGATGCGATCCTCAACCAAGCTCAATTCGGTTTCGTCGCCGAGCAACTCTTCCATTGACGTCACCGGCTCACCTTCACAGGCGATTATCAGATTGAAGTAACTTAAATTTGTATTTACGTTGAGAGCGAAGCCGTGAGTTGTCACCCAGCGCGCGATGTGGACGCCGATCGCCGCCACTTTGCCGCGCTGCGTGTGAACGCCCGTCAAGCCTTTGAGGCGAAAGGCGTCAATACCAAAATCCGACATCGTGCGAATCAGGACTTCTTCGAGGTCGCGCACGTAACGATGAACGTCTTCGCGATGCGGGCTGAGATTGATAATCGGATAACCAACCACCTGGCCCAGACCATGATACGTCACCTTTCCGCCGCGGTTTGTTTCAAACAGCGTCACGTTCCGCACTCTCAGTTGCTCTTCGTTAAGCAGGATTGCTGAACTGTCGCCGCGACGTCCGATCGTCAGCGTGTGTGGGTGTTCAAGCAGGAGAAGTGTATCCGGCTGAGTGCCGGCTTTGACTGCTGTTTCGGTCTGTTTCTGAACCGCCAGCGCTGATTCATAATCGACGAGTCCGAGACGTTGGACCAAAAGCTTTCTTGCTTCCATTTATACAACCGGCATCATGCAACCAAATCGCGTGCTTTCCGCGTCATTCTAACAGCCCCATTGGTCTCTGGTACAATTACGGCCTCAAAGAGGGACGCAATTTGATTCGACAGAATAGAGGAGAAACAACTTGAAACCGCTCGCCATCGCTTTACTGACCGCAACTCTTTTAGCTCCCTCTACGGCTTTTTCCCAAACACGGAAGCGATCATCGCGGCAGAGACCCCCTGCAACAACGGCCACTCAACGTGTATCGCAAGTGCGGACTGCGGGCGCAACGCGAGTCGGCGACCAAATCAAGTTTTTGACAAGGTTTATTTACTTGCTTGGCGGAGTGTCCAGTGGGATTGCCGCAGTTGATGAAGCGGCACGCAGAAATGAAGCATCTCCGGCCATTCTCCAGAAGAACCAACAGAGCAAAGCGACAGTCAAGTCGAGCATTACAGGTTTTCGTGAGAGCCTCGATAAGTTAGAAATCGACTTTCGCAACACGCCTGAGCTTCAACCGTTTTACATCAAACTCGCCGGCGTGGCTGCGGGGGCTGCGACCGCTGAGGAGCAGGCAGCCGCTAATCAATTCGACGCCGCGGGCCGATCACTGCTCAACGTGATCAATCGATTGACGGATGTGTTGGTGGTGATGAGGCAGTAGATTGTGGCGTCCTATGGATTTTATTGTAGGGGCGGCCCTCCGTGGCCGCCCCTTGTTCAATTAAAATCCGGGTGATGAAGAGGGGCGGCCACAGAGGGCCGCCCCTACAATAAATACCCTAATCTTGCTTCTTCGGATAGTAGCCCTGGCGGGCGCGGACGCGCACATCGGCGCGGCCCGGAACAGCAACCTGGATTCGCCGGAACACTCCCGGAGGCGCTTCCGAATTTCCGTAGTATTGAAGCAGGTATTGCCCGCGCAACTCTGCCGCAACCTGTCGAAACACTCTTTCGAGATCCAGATCGGAATCCGGAAGGAAAGCAGTGCCGCCAGTGGTCTCCGCGATGGCTTCCATCCCTCGCTCAGCGCGCATCGCGATTTGATTCAACTTAACTGAAGGACCACCGGGATTCACCGAGTAGAAAATCACGTCGGCTTTTTGCACTTCTTTCTGCACTTCCTGAACGGCGCGGTGGTGACGTGCCTGCAAACCCGCGCGCATGCTGGAAACGGTTTGCTGCCCATTCTGCGCCGCACGCGCTTCTGCGATCGACAACTCGCGAATCTGTTCGCTGAAGTTATCGTCGCCGTCTGACAACACGACGATCACTCGCCGGAAATTGCTGGGCGCACTATTCATCAGATACCGTGACGCGGCGGTCACGGTGTCGTAGAACGCCGTTGGAACGGGAGTGGTCGCCGCTGGAATCATCAACATCTTTGCGGCTGACGTCTCGGCGGACGCAAGCGGCTGGATCATCGTTGCTTTGTCAGTGATGGTAAAGATCGCAGCCTTGTCAGACGGCTTCATGACGAGTCTCAGAAACGTTGCGGCCGCGTTCTGCTGTGAGGCAAAAAAGCCTCTTTGGCTCGTGCTGCTCGAAACGTCAAACAATAACGCGATCGCCAGCGGCACCTGCTCGGGATCCCCAATCCCGGAAATCTCCTGTGGCTTACCTTCCTCTTCCAAACGGAAATCGGCGACCTTGAGACCCTGAACAGCCTGGCCCTGCTGATCGGTTACTGACACCGGAACCATCACCAGATTCGAAGTGACCTTAACAACGTCGAGCACTTCCTGCTCAGGTGGCTTTGGAGTAGGTGTGGGTTTTGGTTTCCAAAGCGGTGGTGGGGGCGGCATGTCTTTGACTGATTGCCCCTGCACGGGTGGTGTAGACAGAAAAAGGGCCAGCACTCCGAGCAGGAATGCCGGCCACAAAAGTTTTTTCTCAACCCCCAGAATCATCTTTGACACCCTCGAGTCCTGTATCATGCCGCCAGTCGCTGGCTGCATGTCAACCTTATCCTACCGCTTTTATGACGGCATGATCCATGACTCTTTTGGTGCCACGTCACAATCGCGGAGTTGCACCAGCAAAACTCCACGCTGCTCGATTAGTTGCCGGAACCCGAAGTTCCGGGATTCATAGTCGGCGTCGGAGCAGTCAGTCCCTTGTTAACAAGGAGCTTGATTTCAACGCGACGATTCTGCGCACGTCCTTCGCGCGACGTGTTCTCCGCAACTGGATTCATTTCACCGAAGCCGTACGGCGTAACGATTCTCCGTAGCGGAATGTTGTGGTTCTCCACCAGGTAACGGATAACGGCATCAGCACGACGCTGGCTCAGAGCACGATTGAGATTCACGCTTCCACGTGAATCAGCGAAACCCTGGACTTCCAGCACGTAGCCCTTGGCGTTTAAAGCCTTGCTGGCAATGTCGTCCAATGTGGTCTTCGCATCAGTGGAAAGCACTGAACTGCCTGACCTGAAATTCACCGCGGCAGTTTGCTGTGGTGTGTAGTCGTCCAAAGCCGAGATCCGCTCGTTGGTTGCGTTGACACCGGCGACAGCCGCGTCAGCAGTTGCCTGGGCCGCTTTCGCACCGCCTCGTGCGGCGTTGGAAACGGCAGCCAGCTCCTCCAACTGACCTGACAGGCGCTGGGCGTTGGCTTCAACCTGG
>JAICGZ010000444.1 GCA_025922875.1 Pyrinomonadaceae bacterium | reverse complement strand
TTGCGTAGCTCATGGGAAAGCATCGCCAGGAATTCGTCCTTGCGATGGTGAAGTTCTGCCAACGCCTCCGCGTGCTCGTGCGTCTGTCTCTGCAGGCGACTGCGTTCGGTAATGTCCCGAATGTTGCACTGTATGACCTGGCGCTGATCCACCTGGTAGACGTTGCTGACAAATTCGACGTCGATCCGTTGTCCTTGCTTGGTCTCTAGCGGCAGATTTTGGTAGCGAATATAACCTTGCGCTTGCAGCTCACCGAAAGCGGCCCGGCTCTCTGCTTGATCTCGAAAGAGACCGATCTGCCAAAGCTCCTTGCCGACGAGTTCTTCTTGCGAATAACCCAACATCTCTTTGATGAACGGATTGGCATCGAAGATTTTCCCAGTGTTGGCATCGAGAATGAGGATGGCATCCTGGGCGGTTTCGAAGAGCCGGCGATAGCGAGCCTCGGAAACCTCCAGGTTGTACGCTGCCTGCTTGCGCTCGGTAATATCGCGAATGTTGGCCTGGATGACCGACTGGCCGTCTTCCGCGTAAAGGTTGGCTACCACTTCGACTTCCCGGCGCTGGCCATTTTTAGACTTGAGCGGTAAATCGTCGTAGCGGATGAACTGTTTCTCTCGCAATTCTCGAAACGCAGCCTGGCTAGCCTCTTCGTCCTTAAGCAAGCCGATTTCAAACAACTCCTTACCGATCATCTCTTCGCGCGTGTACCCGAGCAACCGCGCTATGTAGGGGTTAGCATCAGTGATTTGGCGTGTGTCGGGATCGAGAATTAGTATTCCATCCTTGGCGGCTTCAAAGAGACGGCGGTAACGAATCTCTGAAACCTTCAATGCATATGCCGCCTGCCTGCGTTCGGTGATGTCCTCGATGGCGAGAAGAATCAAGTCCGAATGGTGGCCTGGCTCGCGGACGCGGCGGGCATTGAGCCGCATAAATTTATGCCCTATGGTCTCGAAGTCGAATTCCACCTCGAAATCCTGGATAGGGTGATTGTTAATCAGGACCTCTTTCAGTGACTCCCGCAATCGGGGAATGTCCCACTGCCTATTGCCCAGGTCATAGATAAACTCGTTCTCTGTGTCGGCCGGCGAGACAACGAAGGTCTCGTAGAAACTGCGGTTCGCCTTCCTGACCCGGAGGTTCTTGTCGAGAACGAGGAATGGTTCGCGTAACGTCGCGATGATGTTCTCGCAGTAGTGCAGGCTTTCTTGGACCAAATGCTCTTGCCGTCTGCGTTCGCTCACGTCGCGAAACACGAGCACCACTCCGGCGACTTCACCGTTCGCATGGCGAATCGGAGCGGCGCTGTCGTCAATCGGGCGTTCCGTGCCGTCTTTGGCGATGAGCAGCGTGTGGTTTGCCAGACCGATAAACACGCCTTCGCGCAAGGCACGATTCGCGGGGTTCTCCACCGTCCGGCGAGTTTCTTCGTTGACAATTTTGAACACCCTGTCCAGCGGAACGCCTGAAGCCTCTTCCTGCATCCAACCGGTCAATGTCTCGGCTACGGGATTCAAGAAAGTGATGCGACTTTCTTTGTCGGTGGTGATAACTGCGTCGCCAATGCTAGAGAGAGTGACACGCAGCAACTCACGTTGGTCCTGCGATGCTTTCGCTGTCTCCTTTGACTCTGACTGCTCTGTGTCAGTGTCCATGCCGCCTTCTCCCGTACAGACCAACCCAAGGTTAATGAAGCGAACCTACCTCGGGGCGCGAGAGTCGCGATTGTGAGTAGCTCAGATATTACACACGCCATTAGCCACGGGGCTCGAAGAACCAACGTGGCAGTCGTTTTAGTATCGAGCGTCTCACGAGCCCGACTCAATGACGCCGTGGACCTGCATGCGTCCGCACAGAATCGTACGGACGAACGCTTTCTAGACGGTGCGTCGGCCAGTGACCAAGTTGTATATCAATACGATCACAGCCAAGACCAACAAGAGATGAATCAGGCTGGTGCCGCTACCTATACCGGATACAAAACCCAATAGCCAAAGGACCAATAGGATTACAAATATTGTCCACAACATAATTCTCACTCCTTCTAAGGTGCCCCATTCACTCGCAGAAAGGAACGGCCTCGCGCTACGATCTAGTTACTCTTCCGGATGAGCGAGAGCATCCGCCTTTGTGGCGTGCATTACGCCGTCCGGATGTTCGGGCGGCGAGTACACAGTGAACAGTTTCATATCTTCAGTGCCAGTGTTAATGAAGTCATGTTCCATTCCGGCCGGCACCGCAAACATATCGCCGGGGCTAATGTCGTGCGTTTCACCGCCAAGCTCCGCTCGTCCCTTGCCTTTGACGAAAACCAGAACCTGGTCGACAAGCTCATGAACTTCGCGACCAATGTCTTCACCCGGAGGGACACTCATCAAGACCACCTGAGAGTATTTGTTCGTGAACAAGACCTTCCGGAACTGATTGTTCGCGAGCGCCGATTGCTGCACATTTTGGAATTGCATAAATACGCGCACTCCTCTGACTCAATGACTCTATCTAAACCTTTAATAGGCAAAAGACATGCCCTTCAGAATCCCTCGACCTTGCCTCAGGAGCATAGTCGGAAACCCTTGTCCGCCAATGTGGTGAATGCTTCCAAACGAAAGCGCAGCATCAGAAGCGCGGTGTGTCTCAAACCGTCAGATTTCTTCGTGGATTTTTGCTGGTCTTACTGCGCGAATTTTCGCAAACGATCCCCAAACCAACAAACTCTTCCTCGAGATGGCAGGGGCAAAAGAAGGCCAGTTTGATAACACTAAAAAAGGCTGCTATGTGCGGTAACACAGAGAAGTTGGTCCAAGGCCCGGAACTTCCAGTGCTATATCCGATACAAGGTTTACGAGTAATCGCGTCCGAAGGGACGCTTGGTTGTGTCGCGGAAAATGACAAGGCAAGTGAGATTCAACGCGCGTGGGGGAAATGAGTGCGACAACAATAATGCCCAGGGTGATGATTGCCTGAGTGGTCAGTTGGACCATGAGTGAACAAGTCACCCGCTCATACGAACGGGGGACGATGACTGGAACAGATAGAGCAGCCGGTAAAGGGAGGTAAGTTCTTGTCAGCGAGGTTTTCTGCACAGGAAATCGAGACGCTAGGCGTTACGGACCAAAGCGCTCGACGCACTTGGCTTTGGTGGAAACTGGCAGAAGATTTGATGAGTATCTGACGTTCAGCGCGGCGTCTTACCAACGCTAAGTTTAGCGAGTTGAAAAGCAAGATCGATGCGTCGTTGACGAACGTGAGGACTGTAGAGTTTAGTAACTAGGGCCGGTGCAATCAAAGCTCCGGCCCTTTTCGCTTCGAAGCACGCCGACGCTGGACAGGCGCATCTTCCGACGCGTTGCGGCCTGCGCCTGAATGTCAGACACCCAAACTGCGCGCATTTCGTTGCCGCTTGAGCATCCCGCCTGGTAGTGATTATGTTCGCGCTCATTCTTTACGTTTGAGAGAAACTCCGCACCGGTGGGAAAAGCTGCGCAACTGCTCCAGCCCTGGATTTCCGGTCAAGATGCAAGCGCGGCTTATTACGCCTTCTAAGCATTGCAAACACGAGTTTTACCTGGATTTCACCTTTTCATTACCGCCGCGGTCTCTGTGAATGACAATTGCACACAGCGCTGTTAAGGCTCGGTGTGGAAGTTGTCTGATAAGGCGTTTCGCGATTAGCGTCACGCGCTAAAACTCGATTCGCGCTACTACGATCGATTGAAGGTTCAGTGTTCATTCTTCTCCAGCCGAGTGAGACTGAACTAAAGCGAGTCCCAGTCTGTGGTCGTAGCGCCGAGCACGTCAACCAGAACTACAACAAGGACTTACGGCTGATATGAGGCCCGATCACCGAAAAGAAGCCGAGGAGATTCTCCAAGCCGTGCTGAATCATACGCCTGAAGATCGCGGCAGTTTTGTCTCCCCGGCTTGTGCCGGCGATCCGGCTCCGATAAGCGACGTAGATACACTCCTCTCACAACATGAAACTTCAGAAAACGTTCAGCAACTGCACCAACCGGAAACAGACTTAAACTCCTGCAATGATTTGGGAGCCGAAGAGCACGTCGACCCGTTGATTGGCCGCCGTTTAGGCGCTTATCGGATCGAACGCGAAGTGGCTCGAGGCGGCATGGGCACTGTCTACGAAGCACTACGTGTGGACAATGAGTTCACAAAACGCGTCGCCATCAAGGTCGTAAAAAGGGGCATGGATACTGACTTTGTTCTGCGACGATTTCGGAAAGAACGACAAATTCTGGCGGCTCTCAATCACGCCAATATCGCCTCGCTATTGGACGGTGGCACAACTGACGATGG
>JAICGZ010000443.1 GCA_025922875.1 Pyrinomonadaceae bacterium | reverse complement strand
GTGGACGATCAATCTGGCGAGCTGTCGACACACCGCGGGATTCGTTCTGTAATCTGCGTCAAAGGCGATCAGCGCGGTATAAGGCCTGGCTGCCTTGACAAGTTCACTGTGGGAGCAGGTTACTCCCGATGTGGCGATCACACGGGCATTCGGTCTGAACCGTACTACGGTGTCAGCCTTCAACGCTCCCTCAGTGATAAGCACCGTTTCGCCTGGAGAAAGTTTCTGCTTAACAAAAGAGAAATGTATTGGTGTTCCAGAACTGGTGCCATGCCGTTCGAGTGGTGATGAGAGCCAACAGTATCTTTTCTCATGAGACGAAATATCATTCGCGTGTAATCTGATTTGGCAGGCTTGAATGAATCCGTTTGCGTCTTTATAGGTATTACTAGAATCGGCGTGAGGTAGTTGCGCGGTTTCCAAATGTGGACCACGCCAGAGAGTTTCTGCCAGAATTCCGGTATGCCTACAACGCCAGCTCCGGAATGAGATTTGGCGTATGCGGGGAAGCGGGCGCTCACATAATCATTCAAGATACCGGCAAGTTTTGCACGCTCCTGTTTTGTTCGAGGCAGTGCTCCGTAGCTGGTTGCGTGTTCTTCAAGCAGTCCTCGTGACAGCAATCCTCCTGGGCAGGTGACAAGTTCCTGCCTGTAATTCGAAGCTGGAGATCCGTATCAATTCCGGAAAAACAGCGTCTCTGATTTCAAGAGAAGCCAGCGGAATTGACTGGCTCATGGGCCTCTGGATTCTCGGTCGAATCGTGATGAATGGAATCTCGGGATGGACCTGTATGTTTCCACCGTTGCGCGACAGCCCGCGAGATCCCGCACTGATGTGCATGCAGATGGAAGTACCTTCATCTCTCGAAAAGCCACAATAAGTGGGTTTGCCGCAAATGCGACACGGACGTCTTTTGCTGACGCGATTAAAGCCTACCGAAATCATAAGAATCACGTTTACTGACCCATTTGGGATCCTGGCGTGCAATTTCATTTTATGCCGGACAAATTTCATTTAATGCCGGACAAATTTCACTTTATGCCGGAACCCACAAACTCTCTCTCGCTGTTGTGAGTTCGGTCATAAAGTGAAATTGGCCCATTAACGGAATCAATAACTTACGCACACGATTCGGTTATTAAATGAAATTGTGCTGGTAAATAACTGATGCAGACTGGCCTAGCGTTTCTATTCAGTCAAGCAACGGCCTGACTCCGAGTAATGCGATTTTTTCTTGACACGCGGCTTGGGTGAGGACTATCTTGCGTCCGAAACTCATTCTACGGGCGACGCCATCCTCCCATTCATCACGCCGTCCTAAACGTTCACTACTTGAAGCGCGGCCGCGCCCTGACGGCTCCCGATTAACCTCTTACAGTTAGGAGCAAAATCATGAAAAAGATCTTCTACTCGCTTTACGCTGCTGCTCTTGCGCTGGTTTTGGCCGGAGGAGTTATTCTGTTCACCCCGCCAACTACCGTATATGCATGCACAGGTTCCGCCCGTTGCGAACACGGAGAATCCGTCTCCATTCCAATTGGGGCCACTAGCTGCAACTGCGTCGACAACGATGGCTGTACCTGGGTCAAAAATGGTCAAACGTACACTCAGAAATGTGCGAAAAAAGGGGACGAATTTGAAATTGAGGAAGGCCCCGCCAACTGATCAAGGCGTACGGGACGGTGCTGCAAAGCACCGTCCTTCGTTAACCGAGAGATAACGCCGCGATGAAACTGACAGTGAAGCTCCTAGTCAGTCCGTGGGTCCTGGTGGTTGTAGTCCATTCGACCGCCGTTGCCCAGATCGGTAATAAAGCTGCCCGTCAAGTAAAGAGCAGAAGCACGGTTGAATCGACCGCCAGAGCTCCCAAATCGACGGCGGACAAAATGCGCGAACATGAGTTACGCGTGTTTCGCGAACACGTACTGGCGCGCGTGCTCGATAACATAAAGAAAATGGATGAGGCTGGTTTGCGGCTATCCGTTCGAAACCAGATTTTATCCTACCTCGTGATTGATAAAGCCCCGTCAGATGAGAAACAGGCGCTGGCCACTCAAATAGCACGAGACGCCCTGGTAGATCTTAGTGAGCATCACAAGGAAATCACGCCGTTCATGCTTGGGTACTTATCAAACAATTTGGGGAGCTGGATTCAAAAGTACAGGCCAAACCTCATCGAAGACTTCGAGAAGACAGTCAAGGCTACTGTGGAGGTTAACGCGTCTCAACACATTCGGTCTCTTATCGAGCTGAAAGACGGAGATCGGCTCGCCGCAAAACGCATTCGGCAGGAACTTGAAAACCATGGCTCGCTGGAGGGTCTTTTCTTTTGGCTTGACGAATTAATGGGGCGCAACTCCAGCGAGTTTGAACTTATCGCTGCCTATGTTGTCGAGAGGGCCGGACAGGGACAAATATCCTTCGAAACCTTGTTTTGGATTAGCGACATCTACTTGCGACCTCAAGTATCGAATGCGCTCCGAAATCGATTCCTCGCAACAGTGGTCGCACGCACGCAGCCCGCGAACTTTGTAACTGAGCCGGCGCCGCAACTTGCTTATGACTTGCTGACGAAGTTGCTGCCCGTCATTCAGCAGTCTTCTCCCGAATTGTACGACCAGGCCCAACACCACAGCTTTGCTATTCGCGCCGCTCTTAACGAACGACAGTTGGCCAATGACACGCGTATTAAACGCCTCAAGGAAAGCGCCGATCCGATCGGAGACTTGAAATCAGAAGCAGAGTCGGCAAAAACTAAAGCTGAACGAGATGAGTTGTTACTACGAGCCGCGGAGCTGGCTTTGGAAAAGAAAAAGTTTCAGTTGTGTTTGGATATTCTCGACAGCATCGACATTACCGCAGCAGCTGCGGATTCAAATTGGCGGCTCACAATCGATCAACTCTTGAAGGACCTCGTGAGAGCATGTCTGACCGAGAAGAGTGCCGACCTGGCAGAGAAAGGCGTCGCACGTATAGGCTCAACCCTCACAAAGGTTGAGAGTCTAAGCATGATAATGCTGTACTACACGAAAGCCAACGAGAAGGAAGAAGCCCAAAGGCTCCTGCTGGAAGCATCGAAAGTTGCAGCGTCAGGTCCTGAAAGCCCAAACAAGGCGAAAGCATTCTTCCTCTTGAGCGTGGTTTGTGAGCAGGTTGACCGCACCCAAAAAGCCGGCCTGTTACTGTCTGGCATCAAAGCCATGAATAATTTCTCACCACCCGATGCCAGCGCGCGGGATACAACCGCTTATCAGACGTATGTTCAGCGTCTTGATAATTCGGGACATGAACTGGCAAAAGCTTTCACGCGGTTCACGACCCAGGACCAAAACGGCGCGTTAGCTCTGGTCGAAAAACTAGAAAAGCGGGATTTAAAAACTTTTGCCTTAGTTGGCGTTGTGTTAGGGCTGGACGGATTGCTCTCAATGCCGTCGCTGTAGAAGCTTTCCCCTCCCCCGGAACCGTTACTCTAATCTCTGGTAAAGAAAATGAATCGTAATAACCTATCGTCGTACAAGTCGTGGTTGACCACCAGCCTGCTGGTAATGCTCGGCGTGATCAACGTCTTTCTTATCAGACAGAACCTCGACTTGCGGAAACAATTGGCCGCCGGCGCAAGAACACTCGATTTAACAACTAATGTTTTGAAGCCGGGCGATATTGTTTCACCGGTTGCAGCCAGTGATTTGGCGGGTCTCCCTTACCAGTTGGAGTACAACAAAGATGGACGACACCGTTTACTTCTGTTCTTCTCGCCCAATTGCCCGTACTGCGAACAACAATCACCGCTTTGGCGCGACATGCTTGATAAGGTTGACACTAACCGCGTCGCGGTTGTCGGCGTCGTCAGTGATAAAGAAAACAGGGAATTGGTTTATGCATATGCGGACGGCGCGGGTTATTTCAAGACAAGGACCCCCTTTCCGATCATCTTCTTTGATGACGAATCGCTTGGAACATACAAGCTAACCGCCACACCGACCACGTTGCTTATCGATACAGAAGGAAGGGTAGAACATGCGTGGGTAGGCAAGTGGGATGAAAGTAGGGCCATGGAAGTAGCCGCCGCATTGAAATGGTTTTAACACTGGAGGAACTTTGATCGAATCGACAGAAGCAATCCGTCATCTCGAAACTCCCCGCCGATCGAACGAATCAAACTTTTTGGTCCAAAACGGTGGGAGGAGTTTATCTGGGAACGGGTTGATTCCCTTCGCGCGCGATACCGCAATTTGGAAAAGTGTGCGGGTGCCGGTCACATGGGACGTGATATTGTTTGCGCTAGTTCCGAACAACAGTGGGACAATTCGAGATTCGAGCTGCTAATGCAACTTG
>JAICGZ010000442.1 GCA_025922875.1 Pyrinomonadaceae bacterium | reverse complement strand
GGCCGGTAACCATCGAATTGCCCGACGCGGGCAAACGTTTCAGGTCGATGCAGGTGATCAACGAGGATCAGTACACTCTAAGCGTCAATTACGATGCGGGCACCTACACCCTCACGCGCCAGACGATCGGCACGCGTTATGTGTTTCTTATACTCCGTACGCTCGTAGATCCGAATGACCCGAAGGATATTGAGCAAGTCCACTCACTGCAGGACGCAGTAGTGGTCCAGCAGGCAAGCACTGGCAATTTCGAAGTTCCCAATTGGGATCCGGAAAGCCAGAAGAAGGTGCGCGAAGCTCTGCTGGTGCTTGGTGCCTCACTACCTGACTCACGGAATATGTTCGGCACTAAGGATCAGGTCGATCCAGTGCGGTTCCTGATTGGCGCGGCCATGGCCTGGGGCGGTAATCCCGAAAAAGATGCGACATACATTAACGTCACGCCCGCTAAAAACGACGGCAAGACTGTCCACAAGCTGACGGTTCCGGGCAATGTACCCGTCGACGGATTCTGGTCGATCAGCCTTTACAATGCCCAAGGTTATTTCGAGAAGAACGAGCAAAACGCATACTCGATCAACAACATCACCGCCAAAAAAGGAGCGGACGGTTCCGTCACCATTCAGTTCGGCGGATGCGATGGTAAAGCCTCGAACTGCTTGCCCATCATGCCTGGCTGGAACTATATCGCGCGCCTCTATCGCCCGCGGAAAGAGGTTCTCGACGGCACATGGAAGTTCCCCGAAGCGCAGCCTGTGAGCTAAGGGCATCTCCGTGTGGCTGCATTGAGGGGAGCAGTAATGGTTAAGTTAGTAGTCGGGATCTAAGTTCAGTGATCCTCATCGCACCCTCGACTGCTTTGCTTTCGACGACCTCTACCGCGTTATCGTGTGAGTTGACATGATTCCATTCAATCATGGGATGATCGGTTCGGACTCATCTCCCACAGCCATCGGCAGACCTGAGACTTCAGGCAGCAGTTTGCGGCGGCTTCAATTTCGTTTAGCCACGAAATAATCTGGTTTGAAGTCGGAATGCTGTGGGACGCCAGCAACTTGCCGCCGTTCAGTGTGGGCCACCTCAAGTACGCATAAGAACCACTAAGCGAGTTGCTCAAGAGCAACGTAGAGCGGTGCTGTTTTATCAAAACGTGATGCTCATTAGTCTGTCGATTTCAGACCGTAGCTTTGGATTCAACTCTAAACTCTTCGTGAAGTTCAATCAATCGGTGGGAAAGATGAGGAGACAAGGGCATACAGCTTTGCAGGCTTTACGGAAATCCGTCTTATTCTTTGGTCCGCAAATGCTCAACGGCTCTTTGCCCTTAGCTTAGACAAAGCCACTGCTGCATCTGCACGTAGGTCCGAGCTCTCTTCGTTGAGAGCCTCAGTCAAGGCTGTGATGGCACGTTCATCGCCAATGTCACCGAGGGCAATGGCTGCGAGTCTGCGTGGATCTAAAATGGGAGGCGGAGGCTCATTACCGCAGCGCCCGATAAACTCCAGCCGCTGTTTATCGCGTTCTGTTTTTCGCCTTACTTCCTTTAATGGATACTCAGGATTTGGATCTCTGAGTATTAGAATTAACTCATCAACTGCAGGCTTCCCGATTGACGCCAGCACGCTCTGGGCCCGGTAAGCGTCCAGCGGTTCACTACCTGTCAGGATCTCCAGCACGTGTGGGAGAACTCGCAAATCTTTCTTAGCACCGAGGAATAGGCTTGCCTCGACCCGTAAGCCGGGATCATGAAGAGCCGTCAGCGCAGCCTCCATAACCTGATCATTCTGAAAATTAATCACGGCCAGAAGTGCCTGCCGACGAACATCTACGTTCTCGTCCTTAAGGGTGCTAAGTAATGACTCAAAAGTTCGCTCGTCCTTGATCTCCCCCAATGCTTTTATCGCCAGCTTACGGATCTCCGGATCCTCACTCGTGAAACAAACTATCAAATCATTAACCGCCGGGGTGCCAATTCGTATCAGAGCCGTGGCTGCCAACGGTCCGATGCCATTCACTCTTACTCCCAAAACCGAGATTAAAGGCTTTATAGCTCGCTCGTCGCGAATCTTTGTCAGGAGGTCTACCGCGTAAAACCGGAGCGGATTATCTTCATCAAGGAGTATGCGGCAAAGTGGCTCGACGACAACTGGCCCCATTTCCATCAGCGCATTCTGAGCCCGCGCTTGGAGGTCGCCTCGGAGAAGGTTACTCAAAGGCTCGAAGGCGCGCGGATCTTTTAGCCGACCAAGCGCTTCGACCGCGTGCCCCCTGAGCGAAAGATCTGGACCCCGAAGAATGGAAATTAATGGTTCTACTGCACGGCTATCGCCTATCAAGCCTAAGGCTTCAACTGCATGATAGGTGACAGAGGGATCGCTATCGTTCAACAAAGCTATGATTGGTACGGTCGCGCGAGGGTCTTTAAGCCACCCAAGTGAATGTACCGCCGCGCCTCGAAGATTGGCATTCTGGTCAGTCAACACGCCGATCAGAGCTTCCACAGCTCGGTCGTCAGCCTGCCTCGACAGCTCTCTCACCGCAGTGAGCCGAATATCGGCATCGCCACTCTGAAGCCGTTGGATTGAGGTTGCGACTTGATCTGTTTGAGCCACGACCGGGAAAGACAGGATCAGAAGGAGTACTGGGCCAAGCAATGGTCGGAACAGGGGTATTGAATCATGCATGCTAATTCTTTAGACCTTCGACGATCTCCGGAACGGAGGTTCCTTACGTTGAACGGTCCTTCCCCCGTTTCCTTGCACCGATTGGCCCTCTCACAAGTAGTCGCCGAAAACGACCATTTAGTAGGGTATTTTTACTGCGGGATTAAGATAATTGAGCAACGTTCTGACATTCTCCTCCATCGCAAGCGACTCGCTTAGCGAGAGAAAAGAAAGCAAAGTAGTTGGCTTGTTGCCCTTGAGAGCTGTGGGCTGGTGAGGCGATTGCCGTGAGCATCTCCAGTGAGCTCTGATCTACATCAACGAGTTGTATACGCCAACCGATGGATGTATCCCCGGGAGCAAGTTTGCCGGAAGGCAAGTGCTTTTCTGCTCCTATCGGGAGCGCTTTATCTGAGCTGCTCGGCGAGTCCAATGAGAAGTCCTTCGGGGGCCGCTTGTAATTCAGCGAGGCTTAGACGAGCCAGGAATCCCATTCGCTTTCCATTTCGCATTGGCCATGAGACACCATCCGCAAGGCGCGGCAAGCCGCCTAGATGCGACAGCGAAGGATCACTCGTATGCTTCAAGTGAATTGCTGGCGCAGAAAGGTTCTTCATTATCGATCGAATATCACGCATCTCTTGTCTCAATTTGCTTATCTGCAATTTTGCGGACGTTAGAAACACAACGAGGGGGATCTTTCCGGTTCTATTCAATTCTGGAGCGATGATAACTCCGAGGGTGCGAACGTTTACAAACTTTCAGGCCCGAGTCGGGCCTGCATTAACCTCAAAGTTTTCATTTCTTTTAGCCAGGACTGGATGCGGTCCCAACTCAGAATGCTTTGGGGACGCCAGCCCCCCATCGGTTAGCTCGCCGCTTCGTCGTAGAATTCCTTCCAGGATAAGTATTGTTCAAGAATTTCATCCAATTCGGAACTATCTAAACCAATGATTAATGCGCCAAGTCTTAGGTTCCCGCGTGCTATAGCGATTACGGCCATCAACGATTGTAAGGTCTCAGAAGTGGTGTTCTTGCGTAGCGTGGTGAGCGCGAGTTCTTCCAGTTTCCGCCAAGCTACTTGATAATCATCTCTCAGCCATTCGGGCAGCGGCGGATTTCCCTTGCGATGGCGTTCGACCTCAATCGTGGCAGTCAACGCAAAGAGATTCCAGTCTGGTACATTGTCAGTGCAGTAAAGGTCGACTAGTGCGGGGACAGTTGCATACGAAGCCTCGCCGACATCAGCCTGATGATGCAGATTATTCCACAACTCCTCCCAGGCGCTTGCGACCTCAACGTTACCAGCCAGTTTCGACAATGCTGGCCGCGGATCATACGGCACCCGATAACCACCGGCTAACGTCGACCATTTTGGATCCGTTAATAGCATCTGGAACCAGCGCGTTAGACCACCTACATCGGCCAAGCTGTTATGCAGAGTGTCTTCTTCAGTGGCCGTAAGTAGTGACGAATGTGGCGCCCACCAACAACTCACATTCGCGCGAAGAACGCAAAGAATATTACTAGACCAGCAAATGCAACCAGCGATTGCCACCGCGGAATTGAAACAAGGGTTAAAGCGAGTACAGCCAGGAGGCTTACGTTGCGCCACCAAATAGACCACTGCAATGCCAGCGGCATTGGGACGTACTCCGGCCACGGTCGGGGATAACCCCGAATTTGATGTTCAGCCAGCATCATGCTGACAAACGCCGCAATCACAAGCCAGGCCGTCACTGTCCTGACTTGCGAAATGACGCGC
>JAICGZ010000441.1 GCA_025922875.1 Pyrinomonadaceae bacterium | reverse complement strand
GCTATGCCAACTACAGTGAATTCTTATCTCGATTGTCTCATAGAGGCTAGATCGCAGATTGAGTCCAAACCGTCGGGCGTCGCTGTAAAACTGCGCTAGTCTCTACTGACCTTGAGAGTGGCGCCATTGTATCAAGGAAATGCCAAGCAAAGATTTAAATCTTACGAAGCTTCCCCTGACTGCGCGCCTGGCGCCGCTTGCGATCTATCACACACTTGAACGAGGCCAAAGCGAGGCAAGCCGCTGCACTCCGGCAGGCCCTAAATTTCAAACTGCATCACTACATCTTCGAAAGCAAATGCGTAATTTTGCTCAGGCTTGCGAAAGATTACCTACTTACGGCTCACTGTGACGACTGCAACCGAGCACTGAGCGCGGTCAATAGGTCAGCTTCGGTCCAATCCTGATCGGACTTTTCGGGCAAAGCCACTGGAACCATCGTAAGCAATGAGAATTCTCATAGGTTGCTTCACCACCCTGCTAAGGTCTGATGGCAACCTTCATCACGCCATCGAGTCGCTCGCCAAACAAATCGTAAGCTTCGCCAATTCTGTCCAATGGAAATGTGTGGGTGAGCAATGGCGTCAGATCAACGCGGCCATAACGAACAACTTCCATCAACCTGCGCATACGCTCTTTGCCTCCGGGACAAAGCGTCGTCACGATCCGGTGATCTCCGAGGCCGGCGGCAAAGGCTTCATAAGGAATTTCAAGCTTGCCCGAATAGACACCTAGACTGGACAGCGTTCCGGCGGGTCGCAGGCAGCGCAGGGCGCTTTCAAACGTTTGTTGAGTGCCCAGGGCCTCAATTGCAACATCGGCGCCGCCGCCAGTCAGACGTTTTACTTCGGCCATTACATCGACGTCGCGATAGTCGAGTGTGACGTCAGCGCCCATCCGTTTCGACATCGCAAGACGATTCTCATCACCATCGATACCGATGATCAGCGCGGCTCCCATCAGTTTGGCGCCGGCCGTCGCGCACAATCCGATTGGTCCTTGTGCGAAGACAACTACTGAGTCGCCAATTTTTATTCGTGCGGATTCAGCGCCGCTAAAGCCAGTGGAAGCAATGTCGGCCAGAAGGACCACCTGTTCGTCAGAAAGCTCATCCGGAATTTTCGCGAGGTTCGCCTGAGCATTAGGCACTTTTAGAAACTCAGCCTGGGCACCGTTAATCGTGTTTCCAAAACGCCATCCACCCAGCGCTTCGTAGCCTTCACCATGACCGCATTGTGCGGAATGGCCCGATAGGCACGCCCGGCATTGACCACAAGGAGTGATAGCGCCAACAAGCACCCGATCTCCAACGTTATACCCGGAAATTCCCTCGCCAAGTTCCTCGATCACGCCCACAGGCTCGTGACCGATGATCAAACCAGGCGCAACCGGATATTCCCCCCTCACAATATGAAGATCGGTGCCACAAATGGTCGTGAGCGTCACACGGATGACGGCTTCGCCCGCCCCGGCACGTGGTTTCTCTATCTCTTCGACCCGAATTTTGTTCTTACCATGGAAAACATTCGCTTTCATTTTTATTGCCCCTTACTCCGTTCACTAACACCCAAAACTCAATGCAGTGCCGCTGAAATACTCTGCACGGATTCCGCACACGGGTTGTGTTTCACCCCAACCGACTTGATTGGTGAGGTGAGAAAAACTTTGTCGTTGCACCAGATCTCCAGACGATGTCCCGCGCAAATCACTCCGCTTTTGAAGTCGGATGCCGAAAGTGCAGAACCCATTAGTAAAGCTTCGCTGGGTTCGACAAAATGCGCGCCGCCTTCGACCAATGCACGTCCCGTTTTCGGATCCAGAAGAAGGATTCGGTATTCGCTATTTTGCGTTCGCAGCAGGACCGTATCGAACTGATTTAAGCACTCAACCAGGACCTCCGAGGCCGAGTCCATTTCGGCTCTGCTCCAGGCCCCACGTGGCTCGTCATTCGAACAATCCAGGCACAGTGCCCACGCAGGATCGACATCAAGACTGGCATCTTCAATCGAGCCGCCACACTTCGAACAAATGCCGTAGGAACCCGACATCAGGCGATCCAGCGCATCGTCAAGCTTCCGCAGTCTGGAGTGAAGCAACTCTCGACGTTGATCTGCTTGCGACTCCGGCTCCGGATCTTTGACCAGAGCCTCGCATATATCTTCACGTTCTCCGTGGAGCCGGTTCCAAACGAATCCGCCCTTACCTCCAATCGGAATCTCGGTCAAATGAATTCTCTGATTCTCCCTCATGATAATTGCCTCCTGATCCAACTAAGAATGCGAATGCTCCCAATACCTCTGGTGGACACGCTTTGCCCAGCTCCAGAAACGACCTTGTCTGAGAGTTCCTGGTTCGTCACTCCAGAGATCTTTGTGCAAATAGATGCTGTCATCTCCGGAGTCATCAATTACCAGCCTCATCTCATGAGCATAATGTGAGACTGGATCGCCGCCTTCGAGCTCGGCGACAACGTTGGCTGCTGCCACTTCACCCTGGCGGACAGCCATATGGCCCATCTTTGGACCAGCGAAGTTTACGCAATCACCTACGGCGTATATTCCCTCGTGACCAATCACCCGCATGGTCCAATCGACCTTGATGTATCCTTCCCGATCGGTAGTTCCCATATATGACGCTGCTGCGGAGCCTCGAAAGGGCGGCACCAGCATGAGCAGGTCAAAATTGACGGCGTCTCCATCACTCGTTAAGGCTGAATTCGCTGTCACTCTCTCGATGGGAAAGTCAGACAGTAACTCTATCTCGTGGGCCGCGAGTGCTTTATTGAGAGCCATGCCTGCCCGTTCTCCGAATGTTGAATCCAGGCCGTCCGGCTGGACCACCGTTATTCTGACCCGCTCGCGTTCGCCTCTTTCCTCAAGCCGTCTTGCCAGGGCGAAAGCAGTTTCGTAAACGGGCACCGGTAGCCTTGCGCCCTCACATTGCCCGATGACTGCATGCCCCTCGCGAAAATCGGAAATGGCCCTGCCAAACTTGATTGCCTTATCGACATTCAGCAGATGATGAGCATTCTCAAAGAAACCGGTGATTCGCTCGGTGGCGAGCCGCCGGCCCAGCGCGAATACCAGAAAGTCGTAAGGAAGATTTCCCTCAATTTCGCCATGTGCAATGGTTACTTTTTTCTCGCGCGGATGGATGTGCGCCACTTCCGCTTCAACGAAGTTCACTCGCCGATGCAACATGGCCTCACGCAGGTCAAATGACACGTCGTTCGCGTCGCACTTACCGAACGCCAACCTAACCAGTGCCGGATAAAAAACGAAATTCCGGTTACGCGATATGAGCGTAATCTGATGTTCATCGCCGAGTTGCTCGGCGAGACGTTCCGCCGCTACAACTCCACCAAAGCCCCCACCCAGAATCAAAACCTTCGCCATCTCGCTTATTCTTTCTCTTTCGTCACAGATTGATTTTTTAGACCCTCATCAGCAGGAGAACATCTGACCACTTCCACCGAACATTTCGCGTGAGAAACAACTGCCTGGGAAACGGAACCCAAAAGTAATCGTCGCCACCCACTGTAACCATGCGAGCCCAACACGATTAGGTCGGCCCCCCAGTCTTCCGCCTCATCGAGGATCACTGCCCGCGGCGAGCCCGGCGCTATTACGGCATCGGCTAAAAACGTCTTATTGGTTTTGAGTTTTTGTAATGCGTGCTCGACGATATTTTGACCTTGCTTGCGGAGTGCAAGGTCCATCTCCTCAAAGTAATTAACAGGTAGCGCCCAGGCCTCGGGAGTAGGTGGCACGGGAGGGTCTAACGCAGTCAGCACTTTTACCGAGGAGCCCTGAGGCCACGGCCTGCGCGCAACTTCCTCGACTGCCGCATCGCTGCAAGGCGAGCCATCAATCGCTAATAAAATTTTCATGATTACCTCCCGAAGAAATCCTTCCACCGCTGTCTGTGCACGGCTCGTACCACGAAGGGTTGGTTAAGTTTTCCGCCGGGTAGACGAGGCCGGTGCGGGGTATTCCGCAGGGAAATTGAAATTTCGCGCAGCAAGCGGTCCCCGAAGGCCCGCATTAAACTCTTGAACTGGCTTTGCACGAAAAGTGGGTATACACCGTCCAACAGAAGATTTTCGCGCAAAGGCGCAGAGCGCTACCGCGTTTCCAGGGTTTTCTTTGCGCCTTTGCGTGAGAAAATGTGTCGCATAGAGGTGTACAAACATGACTTGAGGACGTTTCGGCAAAGCCGCTTGGCGGCATAGCCGTTGCACTCGACCATTGCATGGACGCTCAAACACCGGCAATCGAGTTTCGCAGGGTCTTTCTTAGCTTTGGCGATAACCCTGCGCTCAACAACGTCAGCTTTACTCTTCATCATGGCGAAATGATCCTTTTGACTGGTGTCTCGGGATCCGGCAAATCTGTCTTACTGCGGCTGGCAATGGGCCTACTGAGGCCAGACTC
>JAICGZ010000440.1 GCA_025922875.1 Pyrinomonadaceae bacterium | reverse complement strand
CCTTCGCTCTGTGCGATCTCGTTTTCATGATGTGGGAATACAAGGTCGATTCCGCCGGCGTGTATGTCAAACGTCTCGCCTAAATACTTCATCGACATCGCGGAGCACTCGATGTGCCAGCCAGGACGGCCACGTCCAATCGCTGTGTCCCATGCGGGTTCGGTTTCCGCTGCCGGTTCTTTCCAAAGCGCAAAGTCACGCGCGTCTTCCTTCTCGTATTTGTCCGTGTCGACTCGTTCGCTTGCGCCCGCGATATTTCCAGCCAGGTTGATCTTCGACAACTTCCCATAATCCGGAAATGAAGCGATGCGGTAGTAGATTGAATCTTCCGAGCGATACGCGTGGCCGGTAGCCAATAGTTTTTCAATTAACGTCACCATTTCCGGAATGTGACGAGTAGCACGGGGAACGATCTCGGGTCGTTCGCAGCCGAGCGCATCTGCGTCTTCCCAAAGCGCGTCGATGTACCTGGCTGTGTAATCGTCAATGCTTAACCCGGCTTTTTGCGACTCGGCAATAATGCGGTCTTCCACGTCGGTGATATTCATCACGTGGATCACTTTGAATCCTTTGAACTTCAGGTAAC
Organism: Pyrinomonadaceae bacterium; assembly: GCA_025922875.1. GTDB lineage: Bacteria > Acidobacteriota > Blastocatellia > Pyrinomonadales > Pyrinomonadaceae > PSRF01. The sequence continues at coordinate 3,849 of JAICGZ010000440.1, read as the reverse complement.
GACGGACAATGTCAGCGGCCACGGCGCTGCGAAAGTTGCCGATATGACCGTAGTTCCAAACAGTTGGACCGCAGTAATAAAAGCCGACCTCGCCTTCTTTCATGGGGCGAAATTCTTCTACGCGGCCGGTTAGCGTGTTGCGAAATTTAAGCATGGGCTAATGAGGATAAATGACTAAAGCAGTCTCCCGCAAAGGCGCAAAGAGGCAAAGTGATCTTTTGAGCTTCCTTTGCTTCTTTGCGCCTTTGCGGGAAGGCTTTTCAGGCAGAAAAATGCATCCACCCACCAGGTTTGAGTTCCCAGGTCCGCGAACCCTCGGAGATTTTGACGCCTTCTGATGCGCTTTTTATTTCGCCGATGCGTTTTATCTCGACTCCATCAACTTTGCGTGGTAGACGAGCAGTATTTTCCGGCTTAACGGTGAAGAGCAATTCGAAATCTTCGCCGCCATGAAGCGCAAGCTGGAGCGGATCCAAAGCCCGCCGCCCACACAACTCCTGCACGCGATCGTCGATCGGCAACAACGACGAATCGATCAATGCTCCAACTCTGCTTGCATCACACAAGTGATTGAGATCAGATGAAAGACCGTCACTCAGATCGATCATCGAAGTGGCAAGGCGTTCCTCTCCCAGCACCATTCCCCATCCAACACGCGGCTCAGGTCTAAGCTGTCGCAACAAAATGTGATCGAGTTTCTGCGAATCCTCATCGCCGAGGTTTTGCTCGGCCAGATGAGCGCCGCGCTCGATTAAGCGTAAACCGGCGGCGGCCGCGCCGAGCGAGCCTGTAACAAAAATCTGGTCGCCTGCCTTCGCTCCCGAGCGCATGACAGATGATCCTGACGCGCATTCACCGGTGACGATGGAGTCGATCACAATCTTATCGGTCGTGCGTGAAGTGTCGCCGCCGATCAACTGCACACCGTAACGGTGCGCCAGATCAAGTAGTCCATCGTAAAGCCGGTCGACAAAGTCTGTTTGCCAAACATCATCAGGCATGCCGATCGAAACCAAAGACCAGAGCGGCCGCGCACCCATCGCAGCAATGTCTGAAAGAGAAACCGCGAGTGCCTTATGGCCCAGAAGGTATGGCGGTGTGGTGGTACGACGAAAGTCGATGTCTTCAACCAGCAGATCAACGGTGATGACTGTGTCCTTACCGGCGCTGTTGCGAACGACTGCGGCATCATCTCCGATGCCCATGAAGAGTGATTGAGTGGTGAGCGATCCGGCGCGGTGTCGAAGTGAGTTTATAAAGTCGAATTCGCTTCGTGGTGAACGGCGAGGTTTTTCCTGCTCGTCTTTCATCCTTAAAGATTACGACGAAGCGAATCAAGCCCTGCTTCTATAGTTTCGATTGGAGTCGAGAAAGAAAAACGCAAGTGGCCTTCGCCTTCTGCTCCAAAAACAGTTCCGGGAACCGTGGCCACCTGCGCGCGGTTCAGCAATATGTCCGCTGCTTCGCGGCTGTCTTTGCTGATGCGGGTGACGTCAGGGAAGGCATAGAACGCACCTGCCGGAGGTTTGCAGGGAAGACCGATGTCATTGAGGCCTGACAACAACAGATCGCGACGCAAGCGATATTGATCTCTGATTTGTGCAAGTATCGCAGTGTCGATAGCCATCGCGGCAACACCGGCCCACTGCGTTGGAGTTGAAACACCGTTTGACGAATATAGAGTTGCTTTCCTGAGGCCGGTCATCCATGGCTCGGGCGCAACTGCGTAACCGAGTCGCCATCCGGTCATCGCATAGGATTTAGAAAACGTGAAGCAGCTGATGGTTCGTTCAAACATTCCATCGAGCGAGGCAATCGAGAAATGTTCGCCATCGTAGACCAGATCTTCGTAGGCTTCATCGGCGACTACAACAAGGTCGCGTTCCTGCGCGAATTCAGCGATCGCGGCGGCTTCTTCCGGCGTGAACACTACGCCGCTCGGGTTTTGCGGAGTGTTGTAATAGATTGCTCGCGTTCGAGCATTTGAATAGCGCGCGAGCGTTTGCTGAAAACCGGATTCGCGAGCTTCTTTTGTCGGCACGAAGATACTCCGCCCTTGAGAATGAGCCACGAGATCTTTGATCGGTGTCCAGTAAGGCGAGAAGAGAAGCACTTCATCGCCCGGATTCACTACCGATTGAAAAGCACCAAACAAACCCTGCATTCCGCCGTTCACCACGATCACATCTTTTAACTGCGCCGGAATGTTGTTGCGCGTGCGAAGCTTTTCCGCGATAGCTTCACGGAGTTCGGGTATGCCGGATGAAGGTGCGTAACGAGTGTGATCGTCGTCGAGCGCCCGTTTCGCTGCTTCCTTGATGGATTCAGGAGTCGGCATGAAAGGTTCACCACCTTCAAACTGGTAAACCGTCGCGCCTTCATCGCGCAACTCCATGATGCGGTTGCGAAGCTTTACGATATCGGAAAAACCGACTTCGTCGAGTCGTGAAGCCAGGCGTTGAACCGTTGGCGAGGTTGTCACTATTTGGAATCGTTTCCTTCCGGCATTGTGCGTGGGAAGGCGGATTATAGCAGGTATCCACAGATTACGCCGAATCGCTGTTATACGCGGCTGACCCTCACGCGATACTTTTAAGAAAAAGTTTTAAGTAAGACGCGCTAAGTGTAAGTATTGACACGTCAAATTCGCGCGGTTAACATGTCGCGGTCGCACGATGTTGGCGAACTCGCCAAGAGACTTTCCCAATTGCAACGCCCGACAATCGAGCCAACCGGAATTCAGTTAGAGGCTTTGAGCGAATGAGTCGTCCTGCTGCAGGCATACCCGAAAAGCTATTTTTCAAAATCGGAGAAGTTTGCGAGCTCGCGGGCGTGCAAGCTCATGTGTTGCGCTACTGGGAGTCGGAGTTTCCGATGCTCGCGCCGCAAAAGAATCGGGCTGGACAACGTGTCTACCGCAAACGCGACGTTGAAATGGCGTTGCGAATCAAAGAGTTGCTTTACGAAGATCAGTACACGATCGCGGGCGCCAAGAAGCGACTGACAAACGAACTGCGCGGTGGAAAGTTGAAAGTAGTTGGCGAGGAAGATGGACATGCCGAGAGCACGGGTGCTGAAGCTGCAAATGGTTTTTCACAACCTGGTAATCATGCGCGCACGATCGCACCGCGCACTGCTGAAGAGCGACAAGGATTGAAGCAACTGGCATCCGAGCTCCGCGAACTGCTCGCATTACTCGAGCAGGAAACCAAGGGCCGCGTTAAGTGAGCCACAAGAAAGCACAAAAGGTGAGCCACTTTGTGGCGTAGTTTGACTTTTCTTCTTTGGCAGGATACTAAATCAGGGACACGGGACGTGGCGCAGCCTGGTAGCGCGCACGCTTGGGGTGCGTGAGGTCGCTGGTTCGAATCCAGTCGTCCCGACCATTTCTATCAAAACACTAACGGCTGCCAGCTTTGGCAGCCGTTTTTGCACTCGGGTCACTAACATGAGTTGTCGGGCTGTATATGCTGAATTTGATCTGGACAATTCGAATGAGGACTACTTTTCATCTGCTGAATGGAACGGCATCATCGGCAAGTGGGAAGGTTATGTAAGAGCTGTCGTAGATCGTAAAGGCACTCCTCCGCAGCTTTATTGAATGAGTGAGCAGGTGTCAATCAGTGCGCCTAACAACTCATTCAACGCGAGCCGCGGGAGCGTGTTTTTCATCGGGCGTTGACAGTTAATTGGTTCGGCGGGGCGCCACATGCGCGAGCTTCGACAAATCAGTAATGCTGAGTTGCAATTGTCGGATTTAACACCATGGAAGAGAGACAGGTTGTGAGTTTCGCAAAAGTTGGATCTCCAAGGACGCAATTGTAGGGGCGGCCCTCCGTGGCCGCCCCT
>JAICGZ010000439.1 GCA_025922875.1 Pyrinomonadaceae bacterium | reverse complement strand
GTGGCGCCTGCTGTTGTCGTGCACGAAGTTCCGTCGAATTTAAAATCCAGATCCGCAACCGAGCCGGTAAACCCGCTCACCGTGATCGGGATATTGACTCCGGCCGAAGTACTATCCGGAATTGGGACTGCTGGACCACTATAGCTGATGGTCTGCGTTGTGTTCGGTTGACCGGTTGCTACGCCTATCGGGACTGGTACGTCCTGTACAATCGGAGGGCTACCTCCGGATTGGGTAGCGGTTAAAACAAGATTAATATCCTGCCCACAAACGACACCGCTATTGACGGTGAATGTGAGTGGCACAGTGTTCGTCGCAACGCCGTCTGGAGTGATGTTTGGATAAGTCGACGAGCCCGTCTCGATCAGAACGCCCGGCGTTGTACTGGTCAGGACTACGCTGATCCCGCTGGCGGTGCTGCCGCCGGTGTTAACCAGACTTGCGCTTATAGTCCCACCTTCGCCGGCCTCGATAACGCCATTTTTGTTTCCGTTCCTCTCGGTCACGATTACGTCTGCAAAAGTCAGAGTAGCCGTGGGTAACACATCCGATGTAACTCGCGCGTAATTGAAAGCCCCGGAAGTGCCGGTGCTCTGTGCGGTCAGGGTCAGTGTATCGATACCCTTATCACCCGCGTTGGAGGGCGGTGTCAGCACGACTGTTACATTCGCCGTTTGCCCTGTTGCGAGGGAAAGAGTAGCCGGGGATACACTCGTCAGAAAGTTCTTATCATCAGACCCAGTCAGACTGAATGTGTCAGACGCACCAGTGTTGGTGACTTTGAAGACATAGCTGGTCGGCTGACCCGGAGTGAGATCTACAGGAATGGGAGGAGTGACTTTTACCGTTTGCGATTTGGTTATGCCTGACTTAACACGCTGGTAAGGAATTCCATTTACGTCGACTCCTGTGACATACGTGCGGAATGCTGTCGTTGGCGGAGTTATGTCGCCAAGGAACTGCCTGACGGGTCCGACAGTAAATGACTCCTCTGCCGGAAGCTCGTTGGCCCAACCCACCTCCTCTAAGCTGAGTGACTGGAGCGCTGAACCATCAGGATTACGAAACGCAAATTGAGCTGTGTTCGCGTTGGCTGAGACCTGCGCCAGAACGGTAGCAGTTTGGTTAGTCTCGGGGAAACCCGGAATACTGAAGTACCCGTGGTGTAAGGCTCCAGCTCCCGACTCGACAAAATTCAGAAAAGAAAAATCCAGGGGACTTTCAGCGACGACCCTGACTGAAAAATCCCCAGTGCCATTAATCGCCACGCGCCACGTCCCGGTCGGCATGCTTGTAAGCGAATATATAGCTCCGCTGCTCAACGCTATTCTGCTGACATTGGGATCTGTAGGCTGAACGACACTGTTATCGGGTCGCGTCACAACTACATTGCTTGTGCCACTGACTGAGAATGTCACTCGCGTGATCGTCGAGTCCACTGGTACGTCAAAGGTTCGAGCGACGCCTGAAAGCGTACCGCTGACGTGTAGCACATCGACTACATTGGAACGATTAACAAACTCGGCGAGTTGTGTGATGGCGCCGGCCTCGTTGCCGGAGAGTACGAAGACCTGGCCGCCGGTGTTATTAGCGAGGCGAATGTAAGCGGGGTCAATTGGAGAGCAGCTACCAAACGCCATCGGCGAAATGCTGATACCTCTTACTTGCGCGACACCCTCCACAGCGCCTACGAGACTGGCGTCTTTTGAGCTGGCGTCAGTAAACATCATCAGTTCGCCGCCTTCGTCCTCGATGTTGTTCAAAGCCTGAAGCGCGCCCGTCATGGATAGCTCCGGACAGTCGCCACCTCCGGTGGCAGTCAACCCACTAATGGCGAGCATGAATTCGTAAGGATCTTCCGTAACTATTGCGGGTCCTACGCCCGGATCATTGAAAGGAACAAGCACATAACTGCTGGGCTCTTCGTCCGTACCGATACGGGAGCTAACAATCTGGATCGCCTGCTGCTTCACCTGGGCGATAATATTTTCCATACTTCCCGTAGTATCGATCGTTACGGCGAGGGTAGGTCCGCCACCCAGCAAGAGTTTCATCTTCCGATCTTTGATTAGTACCCTGATGTGGTCGAGGTATTTCTCAGTGGCTAAGGCTGCAGCTTTCCCCGCGTCTATGTGTTTTTCGTGGTGAGGTGAGATCCGGCAAACTTTTGTATCCTTGTTGATACCTGCACTGAAATCTCCTTTACCGGACATATCCCAGGCAGTGGCGACTGGAAACGGTTTGAAGATTATTACCTTACCGCCGTGACTGCATTTTAGATCGTTCGGTTTCCTATTAGTTTCGAACGATTCGATAGTAGGTCCAATGATGGGGTCAAAACGTAAAGCGTAATATCCCGTGGTAAGCGCCGTTGCTTTCAAGTGGGTATTACACTCATCACAATTGTTTCTCACACAATCTTCGCAGCTAAGCGTGTTGACAGGTGGATTGGTAAGAGGCTTTCCCGGCATACCCAAATCGCTAAAGTAAGGGCCGCGATTCAATTCGACCCAGTTGCTGTGCGAATAAAAATCCTGGAGCGTGTGCAAGGCGCGACCGAGATACTTACGCGCGTTTTTGATATCTGGTTTTTTCTTCAGCATCAGGTTTTTAACCCTGAGTTTGAAATCAGTCAGCCGCTTTTGGCTGCCTTTAAATTCATCGCCGTCGAAGTGCGCGGCTGACTCCAGATATTCTCTGCCGAAAATATCATCAACGGACCCATTGGCCTCGATGATCTCTTTAAGGGCTGTCTTCATATTCTCCGTGAGTGGTTTGTTGCCGAGCTTGAACAGTTTTTTGTCGTACTTGGTAATAACGTCCTCGGTAATGCTCTCGTGAGTAGCACTCCCGGTGGATCTAGTGTCCTTGGTAGCAGCCTGGTTAGGCATAAACGCTAGTGCAGTCGGAAGGGGAAACATGGGGATTAGAAGTATCCAGGTTACGAGGATCGCAACTATTTGACGCGGGAAGGAATATTTTCTATTTCGCATGGAGGGAACTCCTTTGTGAGTGAAACAGTTAGTACGTTGATATCGACTGGGAAGAGACACCTGCAATTACCAATGTCAGGAACGACACGGTAAATGCGTTTCAAACGATGGGATCTATCGGCGTCGGGTGATTTAAGCCGGGGAGACTAACGTGACACTATTTTGGTTTACTTGAAGTTATTGCTAATTGAAGTTTCGTGAGAGTAGGATCGAGCGGAAACAATGTCAAGCATTAATTTCTTATTCTTATTTCTGTCTCTTCCAGTCTTTGCGCAAGCACGATCGGACACGCAAGCTTCGCTTCCAAGCTGTGGAGAAAAAGACAAGCGCGAAACTATTTGCAGCCTGGCCGGATGTAATCCACTCATGATCGCGGCGGAAAACGGCGAACTAACTCGTGTCCGGGAACTGTTGGGTAAAGGCGCTGACGTGAACGCCCGATCGAGTGGCTATACAGCATTAATGCTTGCCGCAGCCGCAGGTCATCTAGAAGTTGTCAAAGCTCTTCTAAATGCGGGCGCCGACGCTAACGTAAGGACGTATAGTTTTCACGCCGGTGAATTCGTAACGTTGACGGCGGCAATGAATCGTTGCAACAAAGATTGGCTGAAAATCATGGATGAAATGATTGCGGCCGGAGCGGAAGTAAACCCGAAGGAACCTTTTAGCAAGTCACCGTTGATGTATGCGATAACGCGTTACGATCCCGTCTTAGTGAAGGCGTTAATTGCGAGAGGCGCAGATGTCAACTTAAAGAACGGACAGGGCACGACCCCTTTAATGACAGCGGTTATGAGCAGGGGATCTACAGTCGAAATCGTCAAGCTCTTACTGGCGGCCGGCGCTGATCCGAATGCCCGCGATATGGATGGCGAAACAGCACTGTCAATGCTTAAGGTTTACGTTAAGGACACAACGGAGCGCGCAGAACTCTCACGGCTGCTTCGCAAACAGCGGTAGGCACAGATCGCGCACTTCAGCGAAAGCGCTTTTGGGCTTTTTGTGCTTCTTTGTGGCCAATGCTTTGCCCGGGGTTGACGAGTCGTTTGCCGTACTTTATAAGTAACAACGCGAAATCGCTTATGCGATGTTGAAGAGACGTGCCCGACAGATTGTTGACGGGATTACCGTCTGTTGAAGTACGGGACTGACGGCAGGGTCGGTCCTAACGAAGGCACGTACGTCAATGGTAGACGGCTTCCCTTACAAGGAAGAGGTTGGGGGTTCGAGTCCCTCCGTGCCTACCAAAAAAAGAGTTTTGCGGAGTCGTAGTTCAGTTGGTTAGAACGCCGGCCTGTCACGTCGGAGGTCGCGGGTTCGAGTCCCGTCGGCTCCGCCACACAGGACAAAGGTCGCTGGAAGAGGTTCCACCGGCCTTTTTTCTTTGCCAAGTCGTGTTAGTAAGTGCAAGAAGATCAAAGGGTTGGCGCAAGGTTGCGGTGAGAGTTT
>JAICGZ010000438.1 GCA_025922875.1 Pyrinomonadaceae bacterium | reverse complement strand
TGGCTCCAGCCGAGGAAGTTTGCTTTAACTTTGTCGCCCGGCGTCAGGTCGCGTTCCGTGCCGTTGAGCTCGCGCAGGTAGAGGTGATTGTTCTCATTGCCGCCGCCATCGTAGGTGTAAAGGATACGCGCGTCGTTCGGAAAATATGAGACGGCGAAGGTGCTCTCTTTGGTTGAGTTGGTCAACTGCGTGGGCGCGCCGCCCGTCACCGGGACGGAGTAGACATTAAAAATGCTCGACTTGTTACTGTGAAAAAGGATCGACTTCTCGTCCGACGAGAAGGAGCTGCCGCCGATGCGAACAGTATTCATGAACTGCTCGATGGTGTACTCCTTGACGGGCTGCGGCTTCTTCGTTTGCGCGACAGCCGCTGTCGATATGAGCACTGTGAAAAGGGTGATAAGAAGCAGCGAAAAGCGATTGCGGTTCATGAAATTCATCCTTTCAAGCTTAATCTTGCATATCTTGCAAATCCTGAAATCCTGTCCCTACGAGATCGACGCCGGAGTGCGCGAAACGGCGGGCGTTGATGGGGGATCGGCCATCGCATTCGTGATCTAGCGACCACTGAGCGTGTTTGATTAGCAGTGCTAGCTCCATTGTGCGGCCAAGAGTCAGACTGAAGCGGCGCGCGCCTGCCTCAACTGATGGTTGACCAGGACGATCTGTTTCGGCTAACCAGCTTGTGGCATGGTCCAACGCGGATCGTGCGATGCGTGCAGCATCTGTAAGACGAGGATCATGGACACTCTCGAGACAACGCGTCACCGTTAATTCAAACTGCCTCAAGCTCTCGCCACTACGCAGTGCCCGAAGCGCGTCAAGCGCCAACACATTCGTCGTGCCTTCCCAGATCGGTAGAACCTGACTGTCACGCAGCAGCACCGGCAGGCCGGTGTCTTCCACATAACCAGCACCGCCAAACGTCTCGAGCACTTCACTGGCAACCATCACTGCCTGTTTGCCGGTGGTCAGTTTCATCACGGGAGTAAGCAGGCGGAGCAACAACGCTTCGTCGTCAGTTATTTCGCCCGTCTCGCTGCGTCCGGTTAACTCAGCGACAAAGAACGCCAGATGAAACGCCGCTTCTGCTTCCGCTTGTAAACCCGCGAGCGTGTCACGATGTAAAGGTTTTTCAGACAGCGGCGCACCGAAGGCTACACGTTTGTGAGCGTAGTCGGACGTTAATGCAAGACCACGCCGCATAAGCGCTACAGCGCTGATACCATTCCACAAACGAGTGATGTTCAGAAGTGGTGTAATATTGCGGACGCCGTCTGTAGTTCCCTTCACCAGTTGCGCCGGCGTTCCTGCCAGAGTCAACTCCGCTGTCGGAACTTTTCGCGTGCCCAGTTTATCTTTGAGACGGTTGATCTCGATGTTTCGCGGCCGGCCCTGCTCGTCTCTCGTTTCAATGTAGAAAAGCGCGAGCCCGCGCCCGCCTGGAGGATTGCCTTCGGGACGAGCGAGCGTGAGCGCTATCTGAGAAGTCGCCGCGGATGTAAACCACTTCCGCCCGTAGAGACGAAAACCGCCCGCGTCTTCTTTTGCAATCGTCTCCGAGAGACCGACATCTGAACCGCCAGTGAGTTCAGTCATCCACTGACCGGCCGTCCAAAACTCATTCGGGTCACGCGTTATCAAGTGAGGCACGGCGCGATCGATAAGCATCTGATTACCAGAATCGAGAAGGGTCCGAGCGGCGCCGTCCGTCATCGCCAGCGGGCAACTGTAAATGTCCGTGGAAGGTGTGAAGAGATACGCGAGTGCACATTGATGCACTCGCGAATGACTTCCATGCTTCTGCTCGTAAGCCGTGGCGACCACGCCGTGCTCGGCGGCAATGCGCTCAGCCAAACGCCACAACGCGGTCAACTCGATCTTATCGATTCGATTTCCCCACGCGTCCCATTGGGTTAGTATGGGTTCGTTTAACCTGTCGGCCAGTTGCAGTTCGTACAAGTCAGCGCCTGCCAGACGCCCCATCTCGGCGAGTGATTCCTCCGTCTCGCGCAACATGTCGCGAGGAAGCACGCGTGCCAGATACGATCGCAAAACGCGATCGTCGTGGTACTGATTACCTAAAGTTGGAGGCGCTTGCTGGAAGTGCATGGACTTCAGATCAAATCACAAAGACAGGAAAGCACCAAGAGCCTCCTTGGAGGCGCACCATAAATTTTTTGTGTCCCGGTGTCTTTGTGGTTTATGATCTGGTCACCTCATGACCACTAGACAGGAAGAACAGGATCTTTTCCTCAAGTGCCTGCTTGAGGCTAACGTCGACGGCATTATCGCGTTCGATCGCGAGTTCCGCTACACGACGTGGAACCGCGCGATGGAGCGAATCTCCGGCGTGAAGCGCGAGGAGGTGCTCGGTAAATGCGCTTTCGATCTATTCCCCTGTCTGAAGGAAACGGGCGAAGACAAATACTACATTGAGGCGCTGGCGGGCCGAAGCGTCGTCGCTGAAAACCGTCCTTACGTCATACCTCAGTCGGGCCGCAACGGTTTCTTTGACGGTTACTACTCACCGCGACACGACGAAAACGGCCAGGTGGTTGGCGGCGTCGCGATCATTCGCGACGTGACGGAGCGCAAACTCGCCGAAGTGTCAGTGCTCGACGATCATCAGCGACTCGCTTTCCACGTTGAAAACACTCCACTCGCGGTCATCGAGTGGGATCATGAGTTCAAGGTACTGCGCTGGTCGCCGGCCGCACAGAAGCTTTTCGGGTGGAAAGCTGAAGAGGTTCTCGGAAAGCGGTTCAGCGATTGGGAATTCGTCGTCCCGGATGATCTGGAAGTCGTCAACCGGGTGGGCCAACGGCAGAACGAGGGACAGGAACATCACGGCATCTCGCGCAATCGCAATTACACGAAGCTCGGCACGATACTTCATTGCGAGTGGTACAACTCCGCGCTCTACAACGAAGCAGGTAAGTTAATCTCGGTTCTTTCCCTCGTGCTCGACGTCACAGTGGCGACGCGAATCGAAGAAGCGTTGCGCAAGTCAGAGGCGCAATATCGTTTGTTGTTCGAGTCGAATCCGCAGGCGATGTGGGTCTTCGATTTGGCCACACTTCGCTTCCTCGCCGTAAACGATGCCGCCGTGCGCCATTATGGTTACTCGCGAGCAGAGTTTCTCGACATGACCATCAAGGACATTCGACCTGCTGGGGACGTGCCGTTACTCGAGAAGTACCTCTCCGCTGAAGGTGCTGAGTTAGACCATGCAGGAGAATGGCGACACCAAAAGAAAGACGGAACGATTATCAACGTCAACGTCACGGCGAGCCGGTTGAACTTCGGCGGTCGAGCCGCGGAGTTTGTCCTGGTGCGCGACGTCACCGAGCAAAAGAAAGCCGAGACAGCGCTGCGAATCAGCGAAGACCGTTACCGCGATCTCGTCGACAATAGCCACGAACTCATTTGCACGCACGATCTCGAGGGTCGTGTGCTCTCGGTTAACCCGTGGGCCGCGCGCGTGCTCGGATATCCGCGGGAGGCCCTGATCGGTATCAACATTCGTGACGGACTCCTGCCCGAGTATCGCGAAAAATTTGACGAATACCTGCGCACCGTAATAGCTGAAGGCTCAGCGCGCGGTGTGATGAAGGTGCGCACTGCAACCGGTGAAACGAGACTCTGGGAGTACTACAACACTCTTCGCACGGAAGGTGTCGAAAAGCCGATCGTGCGGGGCATGGCCCACGACGCGACTGAGCGACGCGAGGCTTTGCGACGAGAGAAAGAAGCACGCCTCGAAGCTGAGGCCGCGAACCGCGTCAAAGACGAGTTTCTATCGACACTCTCGCATGAGTTGCGCACGCCGCTAACGGCAATCATGGGCTGGGCTGAAATGTTGCTGCACGATGAAGTCGATCCTGACAAGCGACACCAGGCGCTTGAAACAATCTTTCGCAACGCTAATTCGCAGTGCCAGTTGATCAACGATCTGCTGGAAGTCTCGCGCATCATTACCGGCAAGCTGCGGGTCGAATTTGTCGCCTGTGAACTTCAGTCGGTTATCCAGGCAGCGGCTGAGAGTATCCGTCCTACTGCCGAAGCGAAGGGCGTGCGTCTGCAAGTGCTGCTCGAACCGAACGTCGAACCTGTATTCGGCGATCGTGAGCGTCTTCAGCAGATCGTTTGGAACTTGTTATCGAACGGAGTCAAGTTTACTCGCAAAGGCGGCCTGGTCCAGATCACACTCCAACGCATCAATTCGCACGTCGAGGTCGTCGTGAAAGATACCGGCATCGGGATCAATTCAGATTTTCTACCGCACGTTTTCGATCGCTTTCGCCAGGCGGACGGCTCGACTACACGGACCTACGGCGGATTGGGCCTTGGCCTTGCGATTGTTCGACATCTTGTGGAACTGCACGGCGGAACGGCATGGGCCGAGAGTGCGGGGCAGGATCAAGGCGCGAAGTTTACCGTCAG
>JAICGZ010000437.1 GCA_025922875.1 Pyrinomonadaceae bacterium | reverse complement strand
CGAGGGAGTAGAGACGAAAGAGCAGCTTCAGTATCTGAGTGCGCTTGAATGTGATGTGGTGCAGGGCTTTCTGTTTAGCAAAGCACTCTCGACAAAGGCGTTCGAAGAGTTATTGATAGAGCAGGCGCAGGTTTCCTCGAAAGATGTGTCTCCGACGATTCCTTTGTCGCTTGTCTCCGTAACCGCCGAACTAAATTAATTCTTATTGAGGCTTAAAGTAGAGCGACGATCCGCAGCGGCCCACCACTGCCGCCTTTAATCTTCATCGGCAGCGCGATCACCGAAAAACCTTTCACCGGCAATTGATCCAGGTTTGCTACGTTCTCGAATGCGGGAATGTTTTTGTCGAACAATATCCGGTGGCTTTCGAACAGTGTCGATTGACCATAATCGATGCTTGCCGTGTCTAATCCGATCGCTTTGATTGACCGGTTCTGTGTGAGCCAGCGCGCGGCGGCGGGATCCAAACCGGGAAAGTGCAGCTTCGCGACAGCCGCGTCGCCACGTTCATCCGTGCCTAAATACTTTTTTCGATCCGGGTAATACTTGCCGAAGCCCGTTTTTAACAACACGATGGCGCCGGATTCGATTCTTCCATTCTGTTTCTCCCAATTTTGAAAATCGGCGACGCTCACGAGATAGTCCGGATTCAAAGCGCACTGTTTCGTCACATCGATAACCACAGCCGCTCCCATCAGTTGCTGCAAGGGGATTTCATCGACAGTGTAACGATCCTTTGCGAAGTGTATTGGTGAGTCGAGGTGTGTGCCGCCGTGTTCCGCGGCGGAATAGCGATACGCCGAGTAGTAATAACCTTTCTCGGTCATTCCTTCGAAGTCGGTTTCGAGTTTGAATCCCTGGGCTGTGGGCCAGTAAACCGCCGTCGCATCGAAAGCATGTGTAAGATCCACGACACGGCCGAGTGGCAAGCTCGTTTTCTGTGCCATAACCGGACCGAAAAGAACCGCAACGAGAAGAATGCGCAAGAGTTTCATGTGAAGTGCTCCTTAGGATTCGGTTCGCGCAAAGGCGCAAAGTTGCAACCAAAGGCGCAAAGAAAAGCTATCTCTGCTTTGCCCTCTTTGCACCTTTGCGGGAAAACTCTGGTATCTTCATGTATACATCGACAACTTCGCAAGGGAGCTTCGGAATGCAGATTGGAATGATTGGACTGGGGCGAATGGGCGCCAACATGGTGCGACGCCTCTTGCGCGGGGGTCACGAGTGCGTCGTTAGCGATCGTAATCCTGACGCAGTCAAAGCACTTGTAGACGAGGGTGCAATCGGCGCCGCATCGCTCGCTGAGTTCATCGAGAAGCTCGAGCGCCCGCGCGCGATCTGGTTGATGATACCGGCCGCTCTTGTCGATACTATTCTCAATCAGCTTGTTGAAGTTGTAGAAGCAGGGGACACTATCATCGACGGCGGAAATTCGTATTACGTGGACGACATTCGCCGCGCACATGAACTCAAAGCCAAAGACATTCATTATGTTGACGCCGGGACCAGCGGTGGAGTGTGGGGACTGGAGCGCGGTTACTGCCTGATGATCGGAGGTGAACAGACGATCGTTGCTCACCTCGATCCGGTTTTCAAAACACTTGCTCCGGGACGCGAGGCGGTTTCGGCTACGCCGGGCCGCGCGGCTGACTCGGGCACGGCGGCAGAGGGTTATTTGCATTGTGGACCAGCAGGCGCCGGTCACTTTGTGAAGATGGTCCACAATGGAATCGAGTATGGACTCATGGCCGCATATGCTGAAGGCTTAAACGTGCTGCATCATGCGAACGTCGGGAAGAGCGAAAGAACAGCGGATGCGGAGACCACGCCGCTACGTAACCCCGAACACTACCAGTACGATTTCAATATCGCGGAGATTACCGAGGTTTGGCGGCGCGGAAGTGTGATTGCTTCATGGTTGCTCGATCTTACGGCCATCGCGTTCGCGGACCATCCACAGTTGGAAGGCTTCTCAGGACGTGTATCTGACTCGGGCGAGGGCCGTTGGACCATCAATGCGGCAGTTGAAGAGGGCGTTCCGGTGCCGGTGTTGAGTGCTGCATTGTTCCAGCGTTTTAGTTCAAGAGGCGAAGCCGATTTCGCAAATAAGATCCTGTCCGCCATGAGATTCCAGTTCGGCGGCCACGTAGAGCGCAAGTGACTTTTTTCGCGCAAAGCCGCAAAGGCGGCAAAGATAGGTTACTTTTACTTTGCCGCCTTTGCGTCTTTGCGCGAAACTTTTTATTGGAACCAAACAATGTCGGCAATACTTGTAGAACCAACGCCAACTAAATTAGAGCAACCAGCTTTACCAAAGGCTGAGCCGTGTGTAGTCGTGATCTTCGGTGCGACGGGCGATCTTACGAAACGCAAGCTCATGCCCGCGTTATGCCGGTTGACCGATGAAGGCTGCCTCGAGAGCGTTCGCATTCTCGGCATCGGCAGAAGCGAGATGACTGACGACGCGTTCAAGACCTTAGTGCGTGAAGCGTTGGAGAAGTCGGACAGGATCGAGCATCTCGACGATGAACAGTGGCGCGAATTCTCCGGACGTCTTCGCTACATGTCCGGCGAGCTTGATGATGACGAGACTTATCGCAAACTTGCAGCACGCCTCGAGGAATTAGCTTCCGAAGGCGCAAGCCAAAATCACCTCTTCTACTTCGCCACGCCACCATCGCTGTTTTTCGAAATCGTGAGGCGTCTCGGCAAAGCGGGGTTGGCGGAGGAAGGTGGGCATTGGAGCCGGATTGTTGTCGAAAAACCTTTCGGGCGCGATCTCGAATCCGCAAGAGAGTTGAACGCAACTATCACTGAGGTATTCAAAGAGAACCAGGTTTATCGCATCGATCATTACCTCGGCAAAGATACGGTTCAAAACATCCTTGTCTTTCGCTTTGGCAACTCGATGTTTGAACCGATCTGGAACCGCAATTATGTCGACTATGTCGAGATCACTGCCGCGGAAACTGGAGGTGTCGGCGGCCGCGCCGGCTACTACGAAGAGGCTGGCGCACTGCGCGATATGGTAGCCAACCATCTGCTACAGCTTCTGACGCTTACGGCGATGGAACCGCCAGTCGCATTCGATGCGGATTCAGTAAGAGAAGAGAAGGTTCAGGTGTTGCGATCCATTCGCCGTATGAACCCGGATCAGGTTGCGCGACGCACGGTGCGTGCGCGGTATGGACCAGGAGAGATCGACGGTGAAAAGGTTAAGGCTTACAAAGAAGAAGCAGCAGTGAAGCCGGAATCAGTGACTGAGACCTACGCAGCGGTTAAGTTCTATATTTCAAACTGGCGCTGGTCGGGAGTACCGTTTTACCTGCGCACTGGAAAACGTCTCGGGCGCGATCTCACGGAGATCGTTATCCACTTGAAGCGCACGCCGCAAGCTTTGTTTGCACGTACGCCTGACGACCAAATGGATCCGAACATCGTCACGCTTCGCCTTCAACCGAACGAGGGGATCACGGTCACGTTTGGCGCGAAGCGGCCGGGATTCGAAATGCGTACCAGTACCGTTCAGATGGATTTCTGTTATCAGAGAGCGTTTGGTGTCGAGTCGCCGGCTGCTTATGAGATGTTGCTGCTGGATGTGATGCGTGGGGATGCAACGTTGTTCATTCGCGCTGATGAAGCGGAGGCGCAGTGGCGTTTGATAACACCGATCGAACAGGCATGGAACAACGAGGGCCGGCGAGAGTTACCAACTTATGCAGCCGGAAGCGATGGTCCGAGTGAAGCTGATGAACTGCTGAAGCGCAGCGGACACCGTTGGCGTAGCCTGGCTGAAAGTCGTGCTGGATGCGATTAGGGCATCCTGTCTAAAACTATCTCTGGCCCAGGCTAGCCACGACCGCCGCTAACTCGTACCGGTCCACCGGCTTTGCAAGGTGAACCTGATATCCCTCCGACAGCGCCCGTACTCGATCCTCTGTTCTCGCATACGCCGTTAACGCCAGTGCCGGTGTCTGTCCTCCGCGTTCCTTTGGCAGCGCGCGAACTTTCTTGATTAATCCGTAACCATCCTCGATCGGCATTCCGATGTCGGCAATCAACACATCCGGCCGCCAATTCTCGACCGACTCGAGCCCTTCACGCGCTGACGGCACAGCGACGACTTGCCCGCCACACCTCTCGATCATCGCAGTCAACAGCGTGCGTGCATCAATCTCGTCGTCGACGACGAGAATCCGCAAGCCTTCAAGCGACGAAACCTGGCGTTCGCGTGCTTCAACTGTCGCGATGGCTGGTTGCCTGAGTACCTCATCAGGTTCATCCTCATCGGTAGTCATGATCGGCAACCTGACGGTAAACTTCGCGCCTTGATCCTGCCCCGCACTCTCGGCCCATGCCGTTCCGCCGTGCAGTTCCACAAGATGTCGAACAATCGCAAGGCCAAGGCCCAATCCGCCGTAGGTCCGTGTAGTCGAGCCGTCCGCCTGG
>JAICGZ010000436.1 GCA_025922875.1 Pyrinomonadaceae bacterium | reverse complement strand
GTTCGCGATGGTCGGAACTCTGCCAGGCCGAACACAGGGCCTGGGACTAATAACCGAACCACTCCTCAAAGATCTGCAAATAGATCGCATCCACTTCGCCCGCATAAATTTTTGGGCAACGCTGATTGGCGCTCTGTTCTCGGTTGGCGTCGGCAGGCTGATCGATCGTTTCGGAACGAGGACCGTGCTAACCATCATCGCTATTGCGTTAGCATCTGTGGTCTTCGGAATGAGCGTGACCAGCCATGTCGCCGCAATGGCAATCCTTATTACGTGCACGAGAGGATTCGGGCAGAGCGCACTATCAGTCGTTAGCATTACCATGGTCGGGCAGTGGTTCGTACGCCGGCTCAACCTCGCCATGGCCGTATACACAATTGCGTTGAGCATCGGCTTCATGCTCGCGTTTCCGCTGATAGGTGCAGTTGTGTTAGCGAATGGCTGGCGCGTGGCGTGGTGGATCATTGGAGTGGCGCTTCTGATCGGCCTGGCGCCTCTTGCGTTGTTACTCGTACGGCGATCACCTGAGTCTATATCCATCGATCTTGATGGCGAGCCATCACATGATCATCACTTACCCACCGACCACACTCTCACCGAAGCCCTGGCAACGCCCAGCTTCTGGATCTTTGGAATAGCGAGTGCCGTTTACGGACTCATTGCCTCCGGTATCGCGCTTTTCAACGAATCAATTCTCGCGGAACGCCAGTTCGATGCTTCCACCTATCACCGCAGCCTCGTTATCGTCGCCTTGACTTCGCTCGTGGGAAACTTTTTAGGCGGCTGGATAGCTTCGAAATGGACAATGAATCGTCTGCTGTCAGTCGCAATGGTGTTGCTCGCAGGCTCGCTGGCCGCACTTCCTCACGTATCGACTCAAATACACGTCGCAATCTATGCGGCAGTCATGGGACTGGCTGGTGGATTCGTTATCGTTATCTTTTTTGGTTTCTGGAGTGCAGCTTACGGACGAAAGCATCTCGGCAAAATCCAGGGCGTTGCACAGGCGCTGACAGTAATTGCATCGGCGCTCGGTCCACTGGTTCTCGCCGAAACCGTCAGCCGCACTGGTTCGTATGCATCGATATTCTACCTGTTAACTTTCGTGGTGATCGTTTTAGCACTGCTTGCCTGGTTCGTTAAACTTCCGGTTAGCCACACATCCACAAAGAAAGAGTAAGACCCATGAAGCACAGCAACTATCCAACCTTAGCCGCAATCCTGTTTTTCGCATTCTTATCCATGGCGCCGGCATGCGAAGCACAAACACAGTTCCCCGATAACCCTGCGGGGAATCAAGCAAAAGGCTGGTTGGATGCTTTCAACGCCGGCGACGCCGAAAAGTACAAAGAGTACGTGCGCAACAATTTTCCCGCTCGCGAACAGCGTGCCGATCAGGATGCGCGATTTCGAGAGATGACGGGCGGCTTCGACCTGAAGAAGGTCGAGGAGTCGACACCCACGAAGATGGTGGCCCTGGTCCAGGAACGCCGGTCCGATCAGTTTGCTCGTTTGACTATTGAGGTTGAAGCAGCGGAACCACACAAGATCACAAGGCTCGGCCTGAATGCGATTCCGCGACCACCTGACTTTGCCGTTCCGCATTTGAGCGAAAGCGATTTAATCGTGGGCTTACGAAAGAAACTGGATGAAGAGGCTGCCGCCGATCGTTTTTCGGGTGCGGTATTGATCGCAAGAAATGGCAAACCTGTTTTCGCTCAGGCATATGGCCTCGCCGACCGCGAAAAGAAAACTCCGAATACTCTGAAAACACAGTTTCGACTCGGATCGATGAACAAGATGTTTACCGCGGTTGCGACTCTCCAACTTGTACAGCGTGGCAAGCTCGATTTGAAAGCGCCTTTTGGCAAGTACCTGACCGATTATCCGAATAAAGACGTTGCCTCGAAAGTAACGATTGAACAACTGCTATCGCACACCGGAGGAACGGGCGACATCTTTGGTCCAGAGTTCAACAAGCGTCGTCTCGAGTTAAAGACGTTGAGCGATTATGTAGGTCTCTACGGCGGGCGCGCACTGGAGTTCGAGCCGGGGAGTCGTTGGCAGTACAGCAACTACGGTTTTCTTCTGCTCGGTGTGCTGATAGAGAAAGTCAGCGGCCAGAGTTATTACGATTACGTTCGTGATCATATCTACAAACCTGCGGGCATGACTGCAACTGCTTCCGAACCCGAGGACCAAACGGTATCCGACCGAAGCATTGGGTACACCAAATTTGATGGAGGTAGCCTGAGGCCTAACACTGACACGCTGCCCTTCCGTGGGACCTCCGCAGGCGGTGGCTACTCCACCGTGGAAGACTTATTACGGTTCGCGACTGCGCTCCAAACACACAAATTGCTCAATGCACAGTACACAGAGATGTTGACGACTGGAAAAGTTGATGCAGGCGGAGGTAAATATGCATTTGGATTCCAGGACGTTATATTCAACGGAATAAGATGTTTTGGTCATGGAGGCGGAGCACCGGGAATGAATGGCGGATTACAAATCTGCCCTGGACCAGGCTACGTGGTTGCCGTGTTGGCAAACATGGATCCACCAGCCGCGAGTCGAGTCGCCGACTTCATCACCAATCGACTGCCGGCGAAGTGAGCGACAAGAAGGCACAAACACTGCATTTTGAGTTTTATGTGCTTTTTTGTGGCAGCTCATTTTTATGACCTGCAAATCCCAACAGGATCAGTCCCGTTACGTAGAAAGCCAATGTAAAGAAGGCGATGTATCCAGTGGCCGGTGCAAAGCTCGGTGCATCCAATGTGCCGAGCGCGGCTCCTTGTAATAACGTTCCCGCCACTCGCTTGAGCCAACCACCTTCGGGACTATACAAACTCGCCAACAACATATGCTTGAAGACGAAAGCTGTGCCGAACAGAACCGCAAGGCTGCGCAGGAGCCGGCGCGGGTCGAATGACGAAAACTGATTGTTCCAGAGTGTCCAAAGAAAAAAGAACGAGAACAGCCAATGGAGTAGACCGCGCTCAGGTAACACAGAGTTGAAAGCCTGTGCGGAAGCAAAGAAGAGTGTGATGAACATCCAGATGTGCGCGACATTTGTGAGAGGTGGAAGATCGTTGCCAACCCATTGATGAAAACTGAGCAGGCCACCGCGCAAGAGGAGCAGCATTAATAGGACGGCGAGTAAAAGTGTGACTAAGGGTGGAGCGATGAAAATGAACGTTCGACTCTCGGCGCCGATTCGGAGCCCGCCCAGAAGCGCCACCGTCAGAAAAAGAGACGGCAGTAAAACAAAATCCACGAGGGCGCGGTTTCTGGAACGGTTTGTCTGCGACATTGTTGGTGTCAGGAGTCACTTCCTTGTGCGTAGGACTTTGAGCGGATTGACGTCGCTCCAACTGCGTTCCAACCCTTGTTCGAGTTCGGCCTTTAACTCCGCTGCTGTGTGCATATGCAAGTCCGGATCATCGATCGTCAGCGGGCTGCCTGATGATAGTGCGATCGCTCGATTCACTGCCTCCACACCTTGCCTGAACAACTCCTGGTCAAAATAAACGCGGCCCCAACCCTCGCGGTAAAATGAATACGCGATATAGAACTGTGTGCGAGCGTCGCGCTGCGCCGGATCTGCTTGCTGCCACTCGTTGCGAGCAGCACGAAACTGCTCGCGCCGGAAGAGGTTGAGAGCGGAATTGAATTTTTCCTGGTTGATCTCGTAAGTTCCGGCGGCGACCTCAGCACTGGTCGTCACTTCCTTGAAGCTGCGCGGTTCCGTGGCATAGATCCAGACGATGAACGCGGCGTATGCGATCGTGAATGCGAGGCCGGCAACTTGAATAATTTTGGATTGCATTAATGCATCTTGAACGGGCCACCATGCGGCTCCGGTTCCAGATCAGGACGACTCGAATCCTGGACCACCTCGTGCATCTCCAATACATTCGACTTAACAAATGCTTCCTTCGGCAGCGTTCCGGACTGTGCGTGTCCTTTGAGGAACGCATCTGAGCGTACCCAGTTGAGGAAATCCTGACGGCTATTCCAAATAGTAAAGACGACATAAGGGTCGCCTTCATTGACCGGGCGCAACACCTGGTTGGAAATGAAGCCAGGCATCTGATCCACCAGCCCCGCGCGTTCGCGAAACCTCTGTTCGAAAGCGTCAGCATATTCCTTAGCGACGTAGATTCGATTAGCGACAGTTATCATTGCACACTCCCCCTCTCTTGCAAGTGTCTCATGATATCACCTCGCTGCTATCTAAAACCGCAAGTGAAATCGTATCGACTCGAAGCCCACTCCGGGCGCTGATCTCGACGTCGAAGCAGCCTTCGAGTGGTACGAAGGTGAGGAGCTGGGACTTGGTTCGTGAAGTGTCGCACTAGACGGCATCGTGGCTCACTTTGAATTGTGCACCTCCTTGGAGTGCGGCGGCCTGGCGCCGCTTTGGCCTTGATGACCTAAGATCGGAACAAAGC
>JAICGZ010000435.1 GCA_025922875.1 Pyrinomonadaceae bacterium | reverse complement strand
TCATGATCAAGTAAGCCACGGCAAGCCAGGTGCACTGCGACTAATGAAGTGGAGCAGGCGCTTTGCACGCAGATGCTTGGACCAGTCAGACCCAGCTTGTACGACACGCGCGCGGTGAGGTAATCCTTGTCGTTCCCGGTTACAGTCTTGATCCCCGACTTCATCAGGTCTTCGCGATCAATCTCTTCAAGCAAATAGCGATTGATACCCGCGCCCGCATAGACGCCGATACGCTCCTTGCCGCGATCGGAACTGTAGCCCGCGTTCTCGAGGCTCGCGAGAGCACACTCGAGAAACAGCCTGTGTTGCGGATCCATCATCTCCGCTTCCGCTGGACTCAGGTTGAACATCGGCGCATCGAACAAGTCGATCCCTGCGAGTGTCGGAGCCGCTTTGACGTAATGCGGATCGCGCACCGACTCCTGCGACACTCCGGCTTCCAGCAGTTCGTCATCTGAGAAGTGAGTGATCGATTCAACGCCGTTCTGAATATTCTTCCAGAACGCATCAACGGAAGGCGCGCCGGGAAAACGGCCGGCCATGCCAATGATCGCGATACTATCCGGTGCCATTGTCGTCATGTCGATTTATCCTTCTACCTGTGGATGCGTTGCACCCACCTGGTCTGTAAGTTGATAAGCAGGCTGCTTCAACCGCTGCTCCGCCCATCGTTGTCTTCTATTTCGAGATGCTGCTTTTTGCCGTGCTGTGCGAGTACCAATGTGGGCCGCGATATCGTTCGACGTCTCCACATCGTGCAGATGCCGGCTGAGGGCGGCGATTGAGGGATACGTAAACAGATCGGGCAATGACATGCGCCGCCCAAACTTTGATTCGATTCGAGCTCTCAACTTGACCAGCGCCAGTGAATGGCCGCCGAGATCAAAGAAGTTATCGTAAATACCAACGTCGGTAAGGCCGAGTACCTCACGCCAGATTTCTACGAGAGAAGCTTCGACCGGTGTTGAAGCCTGCGACACCGCGCCTGCTGAAAGCGTGTGCTCTCTGCCGGCACCGGGCAGTGAACGCCGATCCACTTTTCCGCTCGGCAATAGTGGAAAGCGTTCCAACGGTACGAAGGCCGAAGGGACCATGTATGACGGAAGCAGTTGCGCTGCGTGATCGTGTAGTTCGCGGACGGCGTCGTCCATCGGTTCGACGAGCACAACGTAGGCGACTAACTTCTTGTCGGACCGGCCCGCGCCCGTTGCGACAACCTGGGCCATTCGCACCTTCGGGTGCTTCATAAGGACGCTTTCGATCTCGCCGCTCTCGATCCGGTAGCCGCGTACTTTGAACTGATGGTCCATGCGTCCGAGGTATTCAATGTCGCCGCTGCTTGTGTAACGTCCGAGGTCACCGGTTCTATACAGCCGCTCGCCAGTGCGGACTGTGAACGGGTTGGGCACGAAGCGATTGGCGGTTTCGTCTGCGCGGTTCCAGTAACCACGTGCGAGGTGCGAGCCACCAACATAGATTTGACCGGGCAGCCCGATTCCGCACGGGTTCATGCTCTCGTCGAGTATGTAGACCTGTGTGTTGGCAACAGGCTTGCCGATTGGGACGGTGAGCGCCGTGCTCGTGCGTTCGACTACTTGACAAGTCACGTCCGCTGCGACTTCGGAACACCCGTACAGATTGACGAGTCGCGCGTCCGGCATTGCCGCGTGAAAGCGCTCGACCAGTTGGCCCGAGAGGGCTTCGCCGCTGCACACCCAGAACCGTAAGTCAGGCAGCAGTGTTCGGAGATCCGAATGGTTCTCGATGAGTGATTCCAACAGAGAAGGCACCAGCACGATGCGCGTGACGTTCTCTTTAGCGAGCTGAGAGATGAGCGCTTCGGTGTTGCTAACGGTCGCTTCGGGAATCATCACGCCGGGCACGCCCGCGAGCAATGGACCAAGGCATTCCCAAACCGAGTCAACGAAGCTGAGCGACGTCTTCAAGCAAGTTACCTCTCCAGCCTCGAATGGGAATCGCTCCCACATCCAGCGGAACCGGTTGGCCGCGCCGCGATGCGTTCCGATCACACCCTTCGGTTGGCCTGTCGATCCTGAGGTGTAGATCAGGTACAGGGCCGAGTCGCCGGCAGTGCTATGTGAAAGATTCGAATCGTCGTAAGTTTCTATCTCCTCCCACTCAGCATCGAGACTTATGATTTCGACGTTCCGCTTCGTAATTCGATTTGTGAATGAATTTGTGAATGAACGCGTTGTGAGAACGACACGCGCCCCACTGTCGCTGAGCATCATCGCGATGCGTTCAACTGGCAGATGCGGGTCAATCGGAACGTACGCCGCGCCAGTCTTGATGATGCCAAGCACGGCAATCATCATGTCCACGGAGCGCGGCATACAGACCGCTGCCGTCAATTCTTCGCGAAGCCCGCTCTGCCTCAGGCGCCGGGCCAGGCTGTTCGCGCGGCGGTTCAACTCACGATAGGTAATCCGGCGATCGCCTTCCATGAAAGCAATGCGATCGGGAGTCGCGGCTGCCTGTCGCTCGAAAAGCGCAGCGACATTCTGCTCATCGGAGTAATCGATCTCAGTTGCGTTCCAGTGTTCGAGCACTTTCCGCCGTTCCTCGCCATCGAGCAACGTCAGAGCCGAGAAGGATTGAGCCGGATTGGCCGTAATCGCCTTGAGCACTATTTCGAAGTGACGAATGAAACGTTGAATGCGATCGCGTTCGAACAGGTCGGTGTTGTATTCGATCACGCAGTTCAGTTCCTCTGTGTCGCCCAGAACTGTGAACGTGAGATCGAATTTTGCGGTCGTCAGCTCGAGCTCTAACGGCTCTATGCTGAGGCGCTTGAACTGTTCGTGCTTCCGGCTTGCATGCTGGAAGATAAACATGACCTGGAACAGAGGACTGCGGCTGGGATCACGCGTTGGCTGGAGGTCTTCAATCAACTTCTCAAACGGCAGATCCTGATTTGCGAAACCTCCGAGCGCTGCGTCGCGCACGCTTTGCAGAATCTCGCGCACCGTCGGGTCTCCCGTCATACGCGCGCGCATAACGAGTGTGTTGACGAAGAAACCGATCAAACCTTCAAGTTCGGGATGTATTCGGCCTGCAATCGGCGTCCCGACAAGAACATCTTTTTGACCGCTGGACTTCGCGAGTAGCATCTGGAAAGCGGCGAGCAGGGTCATGAAGAGCGTACATCCCTCACGTCTGCCGAGCTGTCTGATGTCTTTGACCAGAGACGCTGGAATAGTGAATGGTTCTGTCGCGCCTCTGTATGTTTGAACCGGCGGCCGCGGGCGGTCAGTAGGTAATTCCAATGGCTCCGCCGCCTGCAACTGCTGTCTCCAGTAACTCAACTGCTGTTGCTGCGTCTCACCCTGCAGGTAGTCACGGTGCCATGCAGCGTAATCCGCATACTGAATTGGCAGGTCCGGAAGGTCAGGCGTCGTGCCTTCGTCGTATGCCTGATAGAAAGCTTTGAACTCCTCTAACAGCACACCCATGGACCACGCGTCTGAAACGATGTGGTGAAGGGTTAGGAGAAGTATGTGCTCTGTGCCGGCTAAACGTATCAGCAGTGCCCGGAAGAGGTGTTCACGACTTAGATCAAAGCCCCGCGTGGCTTCGTCGTGAAGCAAATCACGCGTGCGCGATTCCAACTCCTCGCCTGAGAACTGCCCAGCGAGGTTGACGAGCCGGAGTTCAAAATCCGAATCGTTGTCTATCACCTGCATCGGAGTCCCATCCGCGTTGACAAACCGCGTACGCAGGTTTTCGTGGCGCTGAGCGATTGCGAGTAAAGCCGCGCGCACGGCCGCTTCGTTCAACTCGCCTTTCAAACGCACTGCGGCAGGTATTACGTAGGCATGGCTGCCCGGCTCGAGTTGGTCCATGAACCACAAACGCTGCTGCGGTAATGACAGCGGCATGAGTGGACCTCTCTCAACGCGCCTGAGTTGAGGCCCGGTTAGTGTCCGGTCAGCGCTGCGGGCCGCGCGAATCTCTGCGGCTACGGCCGCAATAGTTGGATTTGAAAACAGCGTGCGTACCGGCAGGTCAACATGGAAAATCTCTCGCACTCGTGACACTACCTGCGTCGCTATCAGTGAATGCCCGCCGAGATCGAAGAAGTTTTGATCGCGCCCAACAAGCTCGACTTTCAATACCTCAGACCAGATGCCTGCCAGTAACTCTTCGATTTCATCGCGCGGCTGTTCGTATCCATGGTCCGCCGGCTGTTCCGGATCTCTCAAAGCTTCGCGATTGATTTTTCCGTTCGGAGTCAGCGGCAGTGAAGACATGAGGATGAAGGCCGCAGGCACCATGTACTCGGGCAATTGATTGCGAAGGTATATGCGTAAGTCCGCCGGCGACAATGACGAGTTATTAATTAAGGCCACATAGGCCACCAACTGTTTCTCTCCGGTGGCAGTGGAGCGGACCAATACGGCCGCATTCCTTACTTCCGTGTGCTCGCGCAGTACGCAT
>JAICGZ010000434.1 GCA_025922875.1 Pyrinomonadaceae bacterium | reverse complement strand
GTGGAGCGAGTCTCTGCCGCGCGGAACCCCAGGTCAACGTAATTACAAGAAATTTCAGCCCGCGACGCGGGCTAAAGCATAAAGCCTGGGGTGGAGCGAGGCTTTGCCGAGCGGAACCCCAGGGTCAACGTAATTGAAAGAAATTTCAGCCCGCGAAGCGGGCGACAGCATAAAGCCTGGGGTGTAGCGCGGCTTTGCCTAGCGGAACCCCAGGGTCAAAGTAATTAGAAGAAATTTCAGCCCGCGAAGCGGGCGAAAGCATAAAGCCTGGGGTGGAGCGAGGCTTTGCCGAGCGGAACCCCAGGTCAACGTAATTAGAAGAAATTTCAGCCCGCGAAGCGGGCGACAGAGCTGGATTCCCCCATTACAGACAAACGCTGTCGATCCCGGGATTGCAGTAGCTCGTCTCTTAATGACCATTTAACTTCGTGGCTATGAGAACGTAACTTCAGCTCCATAGGCTATGGGAAATAATTTTTAAGCAAGGGAAACTAAAGTGAATCAAAGTCGAAGAGAAAGAGAGCGGGCCTTCCTGGTCCAATGTATCTGGTGCGGCGCCAGGATTCGCGACGACAAAGAGGAAGAGACAAACGGCGTGTGCCTGAAGTGCTTCTACCAGATTTTAAGCAACCACCTGCATGCGCAGAAGAGAACTGTGTACGGCGAGTTTGTAAGTGATCGATAGCCCAGGTAACTCCTTCGGAGTTATGGACCACTCAAGAGTTCCCTCACCAATCCTCACATCCCTCCAACTCTCAATATCAAACTTCATTTGCCGGCGGATCAATCCCTCACCGTTTCCGCTGACGACGACGCATCGGACTCCGTTCCTTGAGTAAGTCTTCGTGTCTTGTCTTTAGCATGTACGTCAATGTCTGGTACGACATTCCAAGACTCTGCGCCGCATACGTAATGCTGCCCTGATTCGCTTCCAACGCGTGCTTTATTAAATCGTGCTCAAGCGATCGTAATTGTTCACTGAATTTCAGTCCTGACAGAGGTCGCGCTCCCTCAACCACAGTTAAACGGTCTCCCAATTCCTGAAATGCGGTGAGCGCAATGTCTCCCGCACGGTTAAGAGATCCGGTTTGTTGAGATAGATCGAGAGCACGCCGGAAAGCGGCAAGTGCAGTGACGTACTGTTCCAGCCGGGCCAAAGCGGTGCCGTGTGTTGTTAATGCCTCAGCCAACAGGGACAGCCGGTCGCTGTTTTCCAGAATTCGCACAGACGAACGCGCAACCTTTTCCGCGTCGGCATTCCGCTTCTCTTTCAGAAACACGCGAGCGCGGGTTTCGTCAACTTGCGCTGCGGCGTACCTGTCTTTAAGTCCCATAAAGATGCGCCGAGCGGTATCTAAATGCTTATGCGCCTCTTCACAATGATTGACCTTATAAAGCAGGAATCCGAGATTATTCTCCACATTAGCCAGGTACGATTTGTGCCCTGCCTGTTCAAAGTGATAGCTTGCCGCGGCGTACTCAACCAGAGAACGATCGAGATAGTCTGCGTGACCACCTAAGGTCCATAGATTCTCAAGCACATCAGCAAGAGTTTGCCGGTAGCAACCCTTCAGAGTTTCGTTATTGATCTTCTCAAACAGAGGCGCCTGATTGGTGAGTAGTGTTAACGCTTCATTGAGGCGTCCCGTGTGTTGCTCGACGATCGCGGAGCGCAGCATTACCTTTGCCTTCAACTCGCTGTCCCCCGGCAATTGCGCGACGGCCAGTTTCAGCAAGTGCGCTGCTTCGTTGTATTCGCCAGTGCGCCAATAACACAGGGCAAGTTCGGTCTGCGCTTCGGCTATTTTCTTCTTGTGTCTTCGGGACTCGAAGATGGTGAGGCTCTCACTAATGAGATCCTTCGCCTTTTCCTGCGCGTTCGTAATCTGATGGCTGTCCCCGATCCACCCGGTCAGGACTCCCACTCTTAAGAGAACTTCGGCGGCTGTACTTTCCTCTAAACCTGTCAGCTTCGGCCGCTGGTCTATCCGTGGCCACAAACCACTAAGCACTTCGCGTGCTTCCCCATACTCGCCCTTGTTCTCAAATTCCCTGGCCAGCTCACAGCAGAGTTCTACACGACCTCCCAGACTGAGGTTCGGGTTTACTAAATCGCGCCACAGTGAGGCACGTAAAGTCATGCGAAGAATCAATATTTTAGAAACAATTGCAAGGAGAACTGCGCGCAAATTTTATGCACTCATGGTGCCTCTTGCAACAAAGTTGTAAGCGCGTTAGTTCCATGCAAAATTTAGCAT
Source organism: Pyrinomonadaceae bacterium (assembly GCA_025922875.1). GTDB lineage: Bacteria > Acidobacteriota > Blastocatellia > Pyrinomonadales > Pyrinomonadaceae > PSRF01. Next base: position 2,218 of record JAICGZ010000434.1, on the reverse strand, counting down.
CTCTTGCAAAAATTTTGTTATGGAGGAACACATGAAAACTCTTCGCCAGACGTGTGCAGTGACAGCTATCAGTGTCGTGCTTTCCGTTTCGGCTTTTGGTGGTCAAATAAGTTCACCGGGCGTGGTAGAGCCGCCACCACCGCCCCCCGAAACAGCAACCTCGACATCCACATCAACGGACATCACGACAACGCTGATCATGGCTATCGTTAGCTTGCTCAGCTAAGCGTGACTGTTTACAAACAGGCGCATTGACTCGCATTCTGCGGGAGAGTCGGAGTGTATCTTCTCACAGTGAAAATTTTGTATCAGGTGTGAAGTATGAGCATTTGTTGATGCGTTGCCCTCGCCGTATGGCTCAGCTATAACCCGCAATTGGTTCCTGACACACCTCGGAGTCTGTGGATTGGACCTTGCGGTCCTGGTGAGGGGCCGTAAGCAACGCGTTACAAGATTTCGACTATGGCTGATGAGGATATTACAGGTTATGAACATGCGGCTCGATTGACGGTCGAGATCATAGATCATGATCATACGCCTGACGAGCTCAGCGAGGAGCTTCTTAAGATGCTCATCATGATGGCCGGTGAATCCAAAATGAACATCTGGACCAGAGGGGCGGGACTAAGTGTCGAATCACTCGCCGCGCTCTATCGTTTGCACGCAACAGGCGCCGGCTATCGCCACGCTCGAACGTATGGCGACTATGAACTAAGAAGAAAGGAACCCGCTACAGACCATTCCACTTGATTCGATCTTATGGCAACTCTTTCGGAGTTATTAACCACTCCAGATCTGTTTCACCAGTCCTCAGATCCCCCCAATTTCCAACCTCAAGCTTAATCTTCGCCAGCGCACATGTCGGCATACTTCGAGCTTCGCCCGTCAAGAACGCCAACAACTCTTCGAACCCGGGATTGTGACCAATCAGGATTGCGATGTGCTCGTCGCCGGGAAGATCGGAGATAACTTGCTTTAGATCTTTCAACGATGCTTCGTAGATACGTTCGTCGAAACGCTCCTCAGCACGCAGCTGCGAACTCTGCAACACAATCTCTGCTGTTTCGCGTGTTCTCAAAGCAGGAGAACAGACAACCAGAGCAGCGTCGAGGTTTTCGATTGCCAGTCGTTTGCCGATTTGCTCCGCATCTTTTCTCCCACGATCGTTGAGTGGTCGATCAAAGTCGCGCAGAGAGGAGTCGTTCCAACTCGACTTGGCGTGGCGCAGAAGGTACAGAGTTTTCATTTACGGTGCGTGGTCCTGCCTGCTAACAGATCGAGGGCGTGGGGAAGTACGGGGGCAATAACGGAGAAGGTTTCTCTTACTGCTTTGGGTGAGCCGGGGAGATTTACGATCAACGTGCCGGAGCAAACACCGCAGACGCCCCTGGAAAGCATTGCCATCGGCGTCGCTTTGAGCGATTCAGATCGGATCGCTTCAGCGATGCCGGGCGCTTCGCGTTCGATTACACGTTGCGTGGCTTCGGGAGTGTTGTCTCTTGGTCCAAGGCCGGTGCCGCCGGTCGTAATGATGAGGTTTACGTCCTCGCGTTGGGCAAACTCACGCAGCGTTTGTGTCAGTGGATCGAGATCGTCTGAGAGAATTCTATTCTCAACGATTTCGGCGCCGAGATCAGTCAGTAACTGTACAAGCGCAGCACCCGAATCATCTTGTCGCTCGCCGCGTGAGCAAGCATCGCTGGCTGTGATAACTACGGCTCTAATAGACATGATTCACAAGATTTTTCAGGATTAGCAGGATACATCTTGTACATCTTGAAAAATCCTGCAAATCCTGTCAGACATTGCCCATTGCCACTTGCATCCCATGAAGTTCCTGTAGCGAATGCACGTTTGGAGTGCTCTGCGACCTGCATGCTGCAATAGCTTCGACAAGCGCGTGAGCACCCGTCATCGTAGTCACGCATGGCACACCATATTGCAACGCAGCGCGCCGGATCGCCTGTTCGTCATAATGCGACGCGCGGCCAAGGGGCGTATTGATCACCAACGAGATCTCACCCTTCTTGATGTGGTCCACGATGTTTGGCCTGCCTTCGTTGACCTTGAAAACATTCTCGACACTCATTCCCACTTCCTGCAGCCGCGCGGCCGTGCCAAGAGTGGCGACGACACTGAATCCCAACCGCGCCAGCTTACGTGCGAGCAAAACCGCCGCTCCCTTGTCAGCATCGTTCACACTCAGAAACGCTTTTCC
>JAICGZ010000433.1 GCA_025922875.1 Pyrinomonadaceae bacterium | reverse complement strand
GACCGAAGCGTCAAAGTTGTAAACCGTCTTTTGCAACACCCGGTCTGTCGCACCCAGCGGAAAGCGCTCTTGCATCCACCGCAACCGGTTACAGATCGCGGCATGCGAGATCGCTACGCCTTTCGGCTGGCCCGTCGAACCAGAGGTATAGATCACGTACGCCACATTCGCCGGCGTGGCGCCACTCTCAATCGCCGACGGCGACTCTGTGGCAATCGTCGACCAATCACGATCAAGACATACGACCTCGAGTGATTCAGCTTCAATAGAGTCAACCAATGGCAAAAACTTTTCCTGGATCAACAACAGCCTGGGTTGACTGTCGTCGATCATCTTCTTCAGTCGCGCAGGCGGCTGCTCAGGATCGAGCGGCAGATATCCTGCGCCGGCTTTCAGTACACCGACCAGGCCCACCATCATCTCGATGCTGCGTTCAAACAACACGCCTACGAGCGTCTCCGTTTTAACTCCCTTACCACGCAAATGGCGCGCGAGCTGATTCGTCCTGACGTCCAGTTCGCTGTACGTCAATCGCTCCTGCCTGAAAACAACAGCCAACTGCTCCGGAGTGCGAGCGCTCTGCTTTTCGATCGCCTCGTGAATGCAGTACGGCGGCTCAAACGTCGTCGCGGTTTGATTGAAATCTACGAGCACTTCGCGTCGCTGCTCTTCATCTAAAATCTCCAACTCGCCGAGACGCGCGTTCGGCTGCTGCAGGACATTCAAAAGCAGTGTGCGATAGCTGTGTGCGAGTCGCTCGACCGTCCTGGCTGCGACACGCTCGCGATCGTAGTGAAACTCTGTCCGCAGACTCTCCTCCGTTTCGACGCAACGGAGTTTGAGCATGAATCGATCAGTGCAGCTCTCTATGTGGCGCAGTGTCCAGCGTAAATTCGCAACCTGAAAAGAATGATCTGACTCTACAAACTCGAAACTCAGAGGAAAGAAAAATGGCTGTTCCTCATGCGGTGAATGGAGACGCTCGACGTCGAAATAATCCTGCTGTTCGTTGGCTTCACTAATAGTCTGCCGAAGCTGGTCCAGCACGTCTCGGAGGTGCTGGTCCTCGTCATGGTGAGAAGAAATCGGCAAGTACTTCACGAACAATCCCGGCACTGAGTCGAGTCCTTCATATACGCGCCCGGAAAACGCCGTGCCCACGGTTGACGCTTCCTCTTGCGTGACTCTCCACAGCAGGATGTGCCAGCAAGCCTGCAGAAGGTTCGCAGTCGAAACATCATGTGAGCGAGCTACTTCATGAATTCGTTGGACCTGAACGGGATCAAATGTTACGTCCAGCGATTGTGGTCCAAAGGACTGCCCGCGATCGGCATAATCGTTAAAAACAAGCCTGGCAGCGGTCGAGCCCTCTGTATCCTGCCGGACCCAGTATGATCTTCCCGCGGCTGTTTCTTCCGACTCGAGCAGGTTATTCAAAACTTCAGAAATATCGGCATACTGCAACGCATCCCGATCCTCATGGTCGTCGCCGGCCAGCGACGCATAGGCGCCCGCAATCTCACGCACGAAGGCAACGAGTCCGGCCTCATCCGTACAGAGAGCAGGCAGGCACAGATCTAATAGATGCTCGCGGGGAGACAAGGTGAGAAACGAAGCATTCACTAACGGCCCCTGGGCCAGATCAAAAGCGATTGCTTCTGTTTCCTGCCAAAGCCGGCGGACAGTCGCCTCACGATCCGAAGCTGATAAATCGCTGAGATCGTGTTTAGTGAACGTGTATGGTGGATCCTCCTGGATGACCTGGACCGGGTAATTCAGTCCCGGCAAAGGGCGAATGGTCGTACGCAAAACCTCATGCCAGATGATCGTCTGATGCAACGCCTCTTTGAGAGTTGTTGGATCAACTGTCCCTTCAAGCAGGACACTGGCCCTGACACGAAAAGGTGAGTTGGTCTCAACTCGTTGCAGCGCCCAGAGTCGTCGCTGTTGAGGCGATAAACGAAAGCCCTGGAATTCTGTCTCAAGCACGGACATTTCTTCTTTATTCATACCGGTTGACCTTATTGCAGAAACTGTCTTAGGCGACTTTGATCGCCCTGCGCCGGATGGTTTTGAAAAGTTGCGAGCGGGTTTCCTGACTGTCTCTGGCCTTCGCCGACTGAAATTCCCGGCCGGCGTCGGTGAGAATCCGATCCAGCTCTGAAAGCTTCAGATCAGGCTGGGCCACGATCGTATCGAGGAGCGTGACAAAATCACTCCTGAGCCGGGAGATTGTCGTATCGTCAAACAACTGAGTGTTGTACTCCAACCAACCTTTAAGACCGTCTGGCTGCTCCCACAACGTTAGTTGCAAATCAACTCTCGTCGTTCCACTTTCAATTCCCATCACCTGCACGTTGAGGTCGCGCAGTTCCAGTGGCGGCGTGGGAGCATTCTGGTAAACAAACTTGACTTGAAAGAGAGGTGAGTGTTCCAGACTGCGCTCTATCTTCAACGCGTCAACCAAACGGTCAAACGGCATGTCCTGATGAGCGTATGCGCCGAGCGTGACTGTGCGCACTCGTTCAAGCAACTCTGCAAATGAGGGATCACCCGAGAGGTCTGTTCGTAAAACAAGTTGATTGATGAAGAACCCGATGAGGTTTTCAACTTCAACGCGGTTGCGATTTGCAACGTCAGTGCCCACCACGATGTCATCAGCCCCTGAGCGATGACGAAGCAGGACCTGATAGGCTGCGAGCAACGTCATGAACACGGTGCTTCCGGTTTGCCGGCTCAGCTTCTTCAGCGACTCGGTCAATGATTCGGTCAACGCTAACGGCTGCTTCGCACTGACAGAGTCTTTGTTTGATGAGCGCGGACGGTCCAGCGGCAATTCCAGCGTTGCCGGAGCACCACTCAACTCTTTCTTCCAGTAATCGAGCTGCGCATTCAATGCGGCACCCTGGAATTGTGTACGCTGCCAGTGCGCGAAGTCAGCGTATTGAATTTGCAAATCCGTCAAAGGAGACGGTTGGTCGGTTACAAACGCGTCGTAGAGTGCAGCCACTTCTTTTACGAACACACCTACTGACCAGCCATCGCTAATGATGTGATGCATTGTGAAAAGCACTACATGGTCTTCCGCACTCAGCCGCAGCAAGATGACACGCAGGAGAGGCTCTTTTGATAAGTCGAATGGACGGCGCGCCTCCAATCGGGCCATTTCCAGCGCTTCGGCTTCACGTCTGGACGCACACAACTCCTGCAGATCGATCAACGGGAATGGGAACGGCCGAGTTGGGGCAATCACCTGGACCGCGCGTCCTTCGACGGCGATGAACTTGGTCCGCAGTGATTCATGCCGCCGGACAATCTCATTCAGGCTTTGCGACAAGGCGTCAACATTGAGTGGCCCGGTCAGCCGCACTGCCTCGGAGATGTTGAAATGAGTTTTGCCCGGCGACCACTGGTCGAGAAACCACAGTCGTTCCTGGGCAAACGAAAGCGGCAACTCTCCATCACGCGGTACCGGCTCAATCGGTGTCAACTGCCAACCTTCCTGGTTCCTGATCTCGCTTTCGATGCTTTCGGCGAAATCAGCGACAGTTGCAGCGGCAAACAAACTGCGCAACGGGATTTCAATCTTGATCGCTGCCCGAAGCCGGGATATCACTTGCGTCGCCAACAGCGAGTGGCCGCCTAAGTCGAAAAAGTTAGCATTGATTCCAACTCGCTCTACCTTAAGTACCTCCGCGAAGATGCCCGACACGATTTCTTCTGTTTGCGTGCGCGGTGCAATAAACGCGTCTCCTGTTTCAGCGTGGGCCTGTTCCGGCGCCGGCAACCGTTTACGGTCTACCTTCCCGTTTGGCGTTCGCGGGATACCGTCCAGCATGACGAAGATCTGCGGCACCATGTAGTCAGGCAACTTCTCTTTCAAGTAGCCGCGCAACTCGCTGCCACTCGCCGTCTCTGGTCCATGCGATACGACATACGCAACCAGTCGTTTGTCGCCAGTCTCGTCTTGACTGACTGTCAATACGCATTGCTGCACCGCCGGATGCTTTTCGAGCACCGCTTCTATTTCGCCGAGCTCGATACGGAAGCCGCGTACCTTCACCTGCTGGTCCACCCTTGCCAAATACTCAACGCGGCCATCTTCGCGGTAACGAGCCAGGTCTCCGGTGCGGTAAATTCTTCTGCCCGGCTCCGCACTGAACGGATTGGGAATAAACCTTTCCGCCGTTAACTCCGGCCGGTTCAAATAACCACGAGCCATGCCCGCGCCCGACGTATACAGTTCACCGGCCACTCCCAGCGGCACCGGTTGCATTTCCTGATCGAGTAAATAGATTTGCGTGTTCGCCAGCGGCCGCCCGATCAACACCGGCTCATCCACCGCATCCGCCACCACTTCCCACGTCGTGTAAGTGGTGTCTTCCGACGGGCCGTAAAGATTAATTACCTCGGCCACCGTGCCCGTGGCGTAGATGTCTTGCACCAACTTCCGCGAGAGCGCCTCGCCCGCCAGGTT
>JAICGZ010000432.1 GCA_025922875.1 Pyrinomonadaceae bacterium | reverse complement strand
GCAAAGGCGCAAAGGACCCAAAGAACCTACTTGGCGCACTTTGCGCCTTTGCGGGAAAAAATCAGTTTGGTTGACCCGAGCGTGTGGCCGTAAATGTTCCCGGCGCGGAACCAACAATCGCAACGTTTCCACGAATCTGGTTATTCTCGAACCGTCCGGTAAACGTCGCTTCTTTAGTTTGACCTTCAACGTTCAGAGCGACGGTGAAACGAACTTCACCGGTGCTCGAAGTTGAAGCATTTGAGATCTCACCCGCTCCAAGCGGACCCGAGATCGATCCCGTCAAACGATCTCCCTCTTGCTGCAAAGTCAAGGTAATGGTCCGGTCAGCCTGGTCCAGGTTTAGATTGACGGTCCACTGGCCACTCAAAATATTTCGACCCGGAACAGCTCTCTCGGGCGGCCTGAGATCCACCGGACGACCATCAATGAATACATGCGCGACGCGACTGTTGCGATCAAACAGATCGCCACGCGTCACTGTCAGATTCGCAATCTTACCGGGCTCAATCGATCCGAGTTGATTCTCAACACCGAGAATCTGCGCCGGCCAAATCGTAAAAGCACGCACTGCGTCTACTGGCTGAAGCCCATTCTCAATCGTTCGCGAGGCGTTGACTAGAAGGTCTGACATGTTCGTCAGCGAACCCGACTGAAATCCGAAGCGCACGCCGGCCCTGGCAAGTTTGCCGGCTGTTTGTTGTGCTTCGACGCGGTCGCGCAGTACGCGCAACGGCTCAGGATCGGCTTCGGGGACCGCGGGGGTAGTGCGTCTCGGCAGGTTTAGCGACAACAGCACCGGCACGTTCTGTTTCACTAAACGTTCGGCGAGTCGATTCGCTTCGCGGCCGCCCGCGATGATCAATCGAAGCTTGAACTCCGCTGCGAGGTCCAGCGCGCGACTGATCTCCCGTTCGCTGTTTGCCAGCATGACGACGGGCATCTGCCCGTCAACCACTGGAACCAGCGCGGCGAGAGATCTGTCAACTTCGGGCCGGCGTACGCCACGCGGGTTACGCTCGTAGATCTTTACGGAATCACGATAGCGTTGCGCGTCGAGCATCATCTGTCGCAGCGTTGCGAAGACGCCCATAAGAGACCCCGGATAAGCACCACGCAACGGCGTGAAGCCGACGTGCATAGCCACGGGTGAGCGCACGATCATCTGTTGCGGCGTGTCGCCTGCAAGATTGATCAAAGCAGACTGGCCCATCCAGATACCCGAACGCGGCGACGTCAGCGCAGTTGTAATTCCGACGTTGCGCGACGTTTCGATGTCCGTGTCGCCAGGCCGAATGACGTCTTCAACCATCACTTCCGGTTGCAGGCCCGGAAGCTGAGTGGAGTTTGGACCACCCACTGGCCGAGGCGGCGGCGCTGCGAAGAAACCACCGCCGCCACCACCGCCGGGAGACGGCGAAGGCGCAGGTTCGGGCAGCGCAAGATTCGTGTAGGAATCTATGAGTCCCGGATAGACGGTCAGGCCAGTGCCGTCAATGACACGCGCGTCAGGCGGCGTGCTGACACTCGCGCCGACCGCCGCGATCAATCCGTTACGAACGACAACCGTGCCGCGATCGATCGCCGGTCCGGAGACCGTGACGATGCGGGCGTTCGTGATCGCGTAAGTGTCAATAGCGCTGCGTTGCGCGCTGGTGATTGGCAGCAGAAAGCTCGAGACGAGCGCGAAGAACAAGACGATAAGGCGGACGTTTGGCATAGACCAAATCCCCATCAGTTGGATTTGCGAAAGCAAGCAATGGTGGAAAAGAGCGAAAGCTTAGCGTAAGAGGGAAGCGGAGCACAAGAAATACAAGTAAGTTTTTCCCGCAAAGGCGCAAAGGCGGCAAAGAAGAGTTTGACTTCTTCTTTGCCGCCTTTGCGTCTTTGCGCGAACTATTCTTCGCGCCCGCAGGTCGAGATGCCCGTTTTACTCTGGTGGCACTGCGCGGTTGGCGTTGCCGGCCCTGTTGGCGTTCGCGTTGTCGGTTCCAACTCTCAAGTTGTTCCTCACGCTCTTAACATCTTCGACTCCTTTCGCCACCGCTTCGGCGCGCGCTTTCTGAGCGGCAGTCGCGACCGTACCCGTTAGCGTGACCACTGCGTTGTCAACGTCAACATTGATCGTCGAATCGCGCAGGTCGTCTGCAGCGGCGAGTTCAAACCGCGTTTTCACCCACAGCCAACCATCGTTCAAACCCGTACCGACGGTCCGGCCAGACTCTCGCGCTTCACGTTGGTACCTTTCTCTATCGCGTTCATACTCTTCGCGAGTCGGTGCTCGATTTGTATTTGTGGCGACGCCCGCCGGCGTCGGACTGACCGTCGCGTTAGCATTCGCGTTCGCGTTCACGGTTGTATTGGTGTTCGCCTGGTTGTCACAACCTGGTAGGACCACTGAAAGCACGGCTAAGGCTATGAGTCCTGTAATTCGTCTCATTTGCAAATTCCTCCTTACACTGACACAAACTGAAGTTCGGAAAACATACGCGCTAAGAGGGAGATAGCAAACTGTGGGCCAGAAACGCGTTCAGAGTTCAAGCTCACCACAAAGGAGCACAAAAGACACAAAAGCAAGCAGAAACATTTTTATGCTTTTTGTGCCTCTTTGTGGGCCATCACCACTTGACGGTGCCTTCTTTCGTCGTATCGATTTCGGCGCTCTGAGGAACTTCGCCGAACAGAAAACCTTTAATGTTGTCGAACAGGAAGTTCTGTGCGTCTGGACTGGTGAGATCCAGACCATAGTGATTAATGATTTGTGTTTGTTTTTGCAGCCATTCGCTCCAGCAAAGTTGGCAGATCTCCGCCGCAATTCGCTGCCCGAGCGCATTTGGGAATGGCGCGTATCCCAGGGCCGGACGCTTCTCACCGCAATGTGTGCACTTGATGTTCTCAGCCATATCTAACCTCCTTGTTGAGCCGCACGAATGGCGGTAATAGTAGCATCGTCCTTCGGCTTCAATAAGCCGAGCGGCCGCACGTCGGTATGGCGCGTAATCCCTCGCGCGTCGATCACAAAAACAGACCGCGCAACCTTCCCGGGAATTAAGGACCGAGCTCCATAAAGCTTCGAAACAGTGCCATCCGAATCTGACAACAGACGCAATGGAAGGTTGTGATGCGCAGCAAATTTCCGGTGCGACTCAATCGAGTCAGAGGAAATGCCGACAACCTCCGCCCCGGTAGCGACGTAGTCGTCCCAACGATCGCGCACTGAACACATCTGGCTCGTGCAGACGGGCGTTTCATCGCCCGGATAAAAAAGCAGCACGACGACTTTTCCGCGATGGTCAGAGAGGCGCCAGTCGTCGCCGTTTCCATCTTTCAGCGTGAAATCAGGTGCGGGTGCGCCAACCGTTAGTTTCATCGCTCAATCAGTCCTGCGAGTATGTGCAACGCTTCGTCGACCTCTTCATCTGTGTTGAAGAAATGTGGTGACACACGCAGCCCGACGCGCGGACGCCAATCGACGAACACTCTTTTCTCCGCCAGTTGTTCGACCAGATCCGGCGCATTCTCGACTCCGATCATCACCGATCCGCCGCGCTGGTTCTTTTCAACGGGTGTGTTGATGGTCCAACCTCGCTCGAGCGCAAAGTCTATCATTAACTGCGTTCTTCGTTCTGACTCGGCAGCAATCGCCGCGATGCCGACTGCCTCGATGATCTCGAGCCCGGGTATGGCGGAGTAGAGTGCCGGGATACTGGGCGTGCCTTGCGCGAAGCGTCTCACCGATCTCGCATAACGCATCGGCGCATGCGCAAAATCAAACGGCGAATCGTGAGCGACCCAGCCCGTCAGCCGCGGCCGTAAGTCTCTTTGCAACTCCGGCCGCACGTACAGATAGCCGCACGACGGACCGCCGCAAAGCCACTTGATCGAGCCGCCGATGAGAAAGTCGACGTTCCAATCTGCAGCGTTTAGTTGGACCACACCGGCAGACTGATAGACGTCCAGCAGAACCCGTGCGCCCTTCTCATGCGCGCGCTTTACGATTGCCGGCACATCGACGCGATATGAACTGCAATAAGACGTGTGGGCCAGCGCGACGAGACATGTTTCACTGTCGATCGCGTCAAGGATTCTCTCCAGGCGTACTGAGATCCCATCGTTTGATGGAACGACTTCAACTCTGGCGCCGATTTGTCGCTGCGCATCCCAGAAGTATTCCATCGAAGGGAAGTCCAGCGCCGTCGTCAACACCTTGTTTCTTTCGCTTCTGAAGTCAAAGCATGATGATACGGTCGCGAGCGCGAGCGAAGCATTTGGCTGGATCTGAACTGAAGCAGGCGCGCCGCCGAGGATACGCGCGATCCGATCGCCGACGCGTCGCGATAGTTGCCACCAACTTGTCGCCCACGCATCTTCGCTCGTGTGATGTTCCCATGCGTCGATGTAGGCGAGCATCGACTCACGCGCAGCACGAGGCACTGGTCCAAGGCTGTGACTGAGCAGATGAATGCCCGAGGCCAGCGTGGGAAATTC
>JAICGZ010000431.1 GCA_025922875.1 Pyrinomonadaceae bacterium | reverse complement strand
GCCACCCCTACAATTAGCTCTTCATCTCTAACGTCTTCACGAGGAATGCCCAGCGGTCGGCGGCCTCTTCGATGATCTTCGAGGTTGGTTTACCGGCGCCGTGGCCCGCCTTAGTCTCAATACGAATCAATACCGGTGCGCTTCCAGCCTGCGCAGCTTGAAGCGCTGCGGCAAACTTGAAACTATGCCCCGGCCAAACGCGATCGTCGTGATCCGCTGTGGTAATCATCGTCGGTGGATATGACGTGCCGGGTTTAATGTTGTGCAGCGGTGAATAGGCGTACAGTGCCTTGAACTCATCCGGATTGTCCGACGAGCCGTAGTCGGAAACCCACGCCCAACCAATCGTGAACTTCTGAAAGCGCAACATGTCCATCACACCTACGGCCGGCAGCGCGGCGCCAAACAGGTCCGGGCGCTGCGTCAACGCCGCTCCCACCAACAGTCCACCATTGCTGCCGCCGCCAATCGCGAGTTTCGGAGTCGACGTGTACTTGTTATCGATCAGCCACTGCGCCGCGGCGATGAAGTCGTCAAAGACATTTTGTTTCTTTAGCTTCATCCCGGCCTGGTGCCACTCTTCACCGTACTCGCCGCCGCCGCGCAAGTTTGGCTGCGCGTAAACTCCACCCATCTCCATCCACACGAGATTTCCGACTGAGAACGCCGGCGGCAGCGAGACGTTGAAACCACCGTAGCCGTACAGGTAAGTCGGATTGTTGCCGTCGAGTTTCAGCCCTTTCTTGTGCGTGATGAACATCGGCACCTTTGTGCCGTCTCTACTCGTATAGAAGACCTGCTTCGTTTCGTAGTCAGCGGGATTGAAATCGACCTTTGGCTGCCGGAAGACAGTGCTCTTGCCGGTAGTCATGTTGTAGCGATAGATCGTGGTTGGCGTAGTGAAACCGGTGAACGAATAGAAAGTTTCCTTGTCAGTCGCTTTGCCATTAAAGCCCTCGGCTGACCCGATTCCCGGGAATGCAACTTCATTCACGAGCTTGCCTGCCGTGTCGTAGATCTTTACCTGCGTGTAAGCGTCTTTCAGATAATTCAGAATGAATTTGTTGTTGACGAAAGTTACGGTCTGAAGAGTTTCTTTACTTTCAGGAACGACCACTTTCCAATTGCTGCGCGCGGGATTGCTCGTATCGATCTCGATAACCTTGCCGCGCGGCGACTGCAAGTCTGTTTGAAACCAGAAACGTGGTCCTTCATTAGCGATAAAAGTGTAAGCGGCATCGAAGTCGTCAAGGAGCTTAACAACCGGCGCCTCTTTCGCTTTGAGACCCCTGTAGTAAACACGTGTCTTTACATCAGTGCCCTCGAAGACAGTGATGATCAAATAGTTGCCGTCTTCAGTGACGTTGCCGCTGAGCAACCAATCCTTTTGATCGGGACGTTCGTAAACCAGCAGGTCTTCAGCTTGTGGCGTACCGAGTTTGTGGAAGTAAATCTTTTGGAAATAGTTGGTGGCCTTGAGCGCATCGCTTTTTGGTTCGTCGTAACGGCTGTAGAAAAATCCCTTGCCGTCGCGTGTCCATGAGACGCCGGAAAACTTCACCCACTTGAGATGGTCTGAAAGATCCTTACTCGTTTCGACGTCGCGAACTTTCCACTCCTGCCAGTCGGAGCCTGAAGCCGACAAGCTATACGCGAGGAGTTTACCGTCCGGACTGACCTGCGTTCCTGAAAGGGCGACGGTGCCGTCGCTGGAGAGCGTATTCGGATCGAGGATCATCTGAGGCTGAGCATCGAGAGCAGTTACCGTGTAAAGCACAGCCTGGTTTTGCAAGCCACTGTTACGCGTGTAGAAGTAGCGATTGCCTTCCTTGAATGGAATTCCATACTTTTCGTAGTTCCAGAGCCTGGTGAGCCGATCCTTGATGGCGTTACGCTGGGGAATCGAGGCGAGGAAACCAAAGGTCAACTTGTTTTCGGCTTCCACCCAGGCTCGAGTTTCTTCGGAATCAAGATCTTCAAGCCAGCGATAAGGATCGGCGACTTTCACGCCGTGATAGTTATCGACTTGATCGCTCTTGCGTGCTGGTGGGTAATTGGTCGGTTTTATCATCTGCTGGGTCGCACCTGCTGCAAGCAAACACACGACTAGAGCAAAGCGAATGGGTGGGTAAAAAGACATGCGAAGCGCTCCTCTTCGAGATATCGGGCCACGAGTATAGCAGGGCCACAAAAAGGCACAAAAAGCACAAGAGAGCAGTACACCGATTCAAAATTTCGTGAGCACCTGCTATTGCTTTCCTGAGCGTCTTCTACTGTTTTTGTGCTTTTTGCGCCTTTTTGTGGCTATTGCTGCTTTGTGGCTGAGCGTGTATTGTGGCCGCGCAGTTCGCGGATTCTGAAAAGGAGTTTCTTCCCCTATGTATTTAGAACGTTCAGGATCATTTATGGCCGCCGTAGTGCTCGCTGTCGGCCTGGTGGTGGCCACCGTAATCGGTGGCTGGTTTTTCGTAAAAGGCAAACGCGGCGACCAGACGATCACCGTAACCGGTTCGGCGCGAAAACGAATCAAATCGGATCTGGTAATTTGGCGTTCGGCGATTTCGTATCAAGCGTCTGAATTGTCTGCGGCGTACCGCTCACTTTCAGAGGCAGTGCCGCGCGTTAAGGCTTACCTCGTGAGCAAGGGTATCGCCGAGAACCAGATCACCGTTTCTTCAATCTCCTCCCAAACTCTTCATGGCCGCAACAGCGATGGTATCGAGACATCTGAGATCACCGGCTACTCGCTGCGACAAGAACTTTCCGTGCGCTCAAATGAGGTGGACAAGATAGGTCAGATTGCGCGCGAAGCAACTGAATTGATCAACCAGGGAATACTGATCGAGTCCATGACTCCCGAATACATCTACACGCAGCTCGGCGGGCTCAAGATCGAGATGCTGGCTGAAGCAGCGAAAGACGCGAAGGTCAGGGCGGAACAGATCGCGCAAAGCACGGGTAGTTCGATCGGCAGCGTACGGACAGCCCGGATGGGCGTATTGCAGATTACACCGGCGGATTCGAATGAGGTCTCCGATTCGGGGATGAACGACACGTCCTCGCTCGAGAAAGACATCACGGCGGTCGTGAATATCGGCTTCGCTGTCGAGTAAGGTTCCCGCAAAGGCGCAAAGATGCAAAGAAAACCTGCGTTACTTTGCCACCTTGACGCCTTTGCGGGAGAAAAATAGTTTGACAACTCGCACCACGTTCGGCGAATCTAAGCCAACGCTTCGCCCCCCGACGCGTGAGTTTAGGTCCTAACTCTCCGGAAAAACTATGAAAATAAATTCCCGTCTCGTTCTTTTTGTCGTCGCACTTCTTTTTGCTGCCGTCGAGATGAAGGCGCAGGAAAGTAGCGCGGTTCGGCCGCGCGTCGTCGCGTCAGCCACTCAGGATCCGCAGATTACAGCGCAAACACCGGCCAAGGACTCTAAATCAGGCTCGCCGGTTTTTGAGGCTGAGCCAAAACCGTCAGGCGCGATCACATTTCTCACGCCGTCAGTGATTCAATCTCGGATCTCCGAAGCACGGCGCATGCTCAAGACCCGGCCAGTGCCGACCGCCATGCCTGTAGGGCAAATCGAGTTTGTCACTATTGCAGCGTTGGATAACGAGACAGCACGCACGCACTTCATCACGATTTCAAAGCAAACGTTTCTAACTAAGGGCGCCGAGCTCAACACGACGACTTCCGAAGGAACCAACGTCAACCTCCGCATACTGCGCGCGAATGGCGTCAATACCGCGCTCACGATCTTTACTCCCGAAGGCAAATCGCTCGCGCCGCTGACGGTTCAATATCCGATTGAAAGAGGCGGGAAGTTTCTGGAGACGGCTTATTACACCTCCGCACACCCGGCACTGCTTTCGAAAGACCTCGTGCGATCGGGTCAATCCTACGTGCGCAACATGTTGGATCTCGCAGCGAAACGCCTGCGAGACAAAGGCGTTTCGATTTCTCCTCAGATCGTCGACGTCGCCGAGCGACTGTGCGTCGTCGAACACGTCGATCACCAACGCTTCCGAGCGGAAAACCGTCTAGCGCTGTATGATGAGATCTATTCTTTGTTCGCTTTGAACGAGCTCGACACTTATCGTTTTTCAGTGAGCTCGGCAGGCGCCGGCGGCATGGTCCAGATGATTCCCTGGGCTTACAACCTCGAGCGCAGCCGCCATCCTGGCGTTGGTCTGATTCCTGATTTTGTGACGGGAATGCGAAATCACGGGAACGCGCTTCAGGCGATGCTGCTTTACATGCACGACACCTGGAACGATCTGACCGCGAACGATGAAGTGAAGTACGCCCTGGGCGCGAAGATCGCGACGCCGAGCGAGTTGCTTGCGGCGGGTTATAACTCCAACGCGGCGAAGCTTCCGGGTTATCTGAAACGTGGAGGCAACGGCTGGCGCACACTCATCCCGCGCGAGACGCAGATGTATCTTCAGATCTACAAGTCATTCGAGAGCCTTGTGCCGCTTCAAAGCAGGCCCACGGATAACGCGGATTCT
>JAICGZ010000430.1 GCA_025922875.1 Pyrinomonadaceae bacterium | reverse complement strand
ATCTCCTTGAGTCAATTTGAAGTTGTCGCCTCACCCAAGGATACTCGCGCACCGGCTCTGATTTTTCTCAAAAACGCACTGAGTTCCCTCAAATATATGGGTTACGTGGGCCCCAGACCGCAGTTCTAGTGAACAGTCCGCCGCAGGATCCAGTCGGAGACAGTCTTCAAGACTTCCGGTGAGATTGTTTCCTCAATCTTGCCGTATTCGGATGGCAGACCGGTCTGACTGCTTTGGAATAGATGGTTGAGTTTGGGAAACGACTTAAGCGTTACGTCGTTGTTTCCGCCAGCCTGTAAACCCGCGCCGATCAAGTCAAGGTTCTCTTTGGCGGGGACTTGTAAATCCAGCTCGCCATTTAACGCGAGCACCGGAACTTTTACGTTCTTCAAGACAGGCAGTGGATCGAACGTTATGAAGTAGCGATACCAGGCTGTCTTGTAGATCGGCATGGACGCTTTGACGACTCCCACCGCCGGTGCGAATAACAGCTTCTGGAGGTCGCCTAAGGTTCGATCATAAGCCGCGATCTCTTCGTTGATTTTTTGTTCGATGCGCGTTTGATCGGTCTCGCTTTTGACAACTGAGTTGATGCTCTTTAACAGCGCAATTGTATGTCTGATGGTGTCGACGTGGGTGCCTTGAGTTTTCATGATCAGTTCGGTTTGCGAGTAAATGACGTCTTCGCCGCGTTGACCAAGACCAGCAAGCAGCACGATGAACGACACGTCGTTACTGCGGGCCGCAACCATCGGCGCAATCATTCCGCCTTCGCTGTGCCCGATGAGGCCGATCCTCTTCGGATCGATCTCTTTTCTCTGTTTCAGAAAACTGACTCCAGCCAGAACGTCCCCGGCAAGGTTTTCGCTGGTTGCCGAAAGCGATCCGATATCTGTACCACCGACGCCACGATCGTCAACTCTCAGTACGGCGATGCCGTTTCTTGTCAGATGATCCGCCAGAACGAGGAACGGACGATGTTCCGCGATCGTTTCATCGCGATCCTGCGGTCCACTGCCGGTGATCAACAGCACGACGGGATATGGACCACTGCCGCGCGGCAGCGTTAGAGTGCCCGCGATTTTTATGTTGTCGTTGGGATTTCTATAGCTGACTTCTACTTCATCATACGGGTAAGGCTTCTTTGGTTCCTGCGGGCGATTGACCTTTGGTACGTCGGCGATTCGTTTGAAAACCAGTGGCGCTGCGTTCGCGCCCTGTTTCAAAGTACCCGTGATCTCATCGCCGGCTGCGTTCAATGTTCCCTCATAGCTGACGCCGAACTTTGCGGCGGAAAAACTCAGCTTGTTGCCGTTCACAGCAGTTGAATCAATGGGCAGCTTCGCTCCCAGATCTAAATTGTCGAGCTTGGCGGTGTAGCTGCTTTCCGATTTTTCAATCTTCATCGCAAGCTTGTACTTCGCGCCGCCAACTTCCAATGTTGCGAGCCAGTTTCCCTCAACGTCATGCGCAGGCACTTGAGCTGCGACAGCAAGAGTTGATACGAAGAGTAAAAATGCAGAAAGTATGACTCTCATCTCGGTTCTCCTTCTGGTCTATCGTCCGCCACTCAACGTCGAAAGAACGTCGATAAATTCACGCAGGCGGTGAAGGTTAAGAATTATTATTGTCGGTAAGACGATCAGGACGATCGTACCGAGCACCACGCCGGTTTTGGCCCAAACGCGATGTTGGATCAATTGCGGCGCAGGCGTTGCGCGCAGTGCCAGCCAACCAAACACAATTGCCAGGATGGGTTTCTCGAGGCCCAGCAGATTAACGAAGCTGAAGATCCCGAGGATCAGCGAAGCAGTTGCGAAGGCATACTTTTGACCTAGTATGAGCGAGTCTCTGGTTTGATTTTCCGTCATGATTTATCTCTCCATCACCAGTTCAGTGTTTATCCTGAACGGGTTCTCTTTAATGAAAACGAACAACAAGGTGACGATAACCAGCGGTACGAGTTTGAAAGCGAGGCCCGGGTCGCGAGCTGGAAGCATTTCCAGCAATTTATAAATGACCAGGAGCAGGCCGATCAGCGCAAAGGGTTTCCAACCGAGAACGGAACTCGCCGGTTTCGCAATTCTGTTTTCGATCGTCGGCCAAACGTCGACCAGCGGCTCCGCGACAGTGTGACTTGCGAGCACCTGGTTGAGAGCGAGCATCTGCGTTAGTTCGTTTTGACAGTGAGCGCAGGCTGCTGTGTGCGCCGCTAACTGTTCTTTCGAAAACGCCGGCTCTTCGCCGTCGGCCACCGCCATTTGTGCCATTAGCACTTCGTCACAACTTAGTTCGTCCATGACAATCAAACCTCC
This sequence comes from Pyrinomonadaceae bacterium, assembly GCA_025922875.1. Classification (GTDB taxonomy): domain Bacteria; phylum Acidobacteriota; class Blastocatellia; order Pyrinomonadales; family Pyrinomonadaceae; genus PSRF01. The sequence goes on along the minus strand of JAICGZ010000430.1, from coordinate 2,220 downwards.
CGTTCTCGTATGAGCATGCCGCCGAGTTTGCCCTGTAGTCGCTGGCGTGCATAAAAAAGGCGGCTCATTACTGTTCCTCGCGGAATCTGTAAATGGACGGCGAGTTCGTCGTACGAAAGCCCGCTGAAATATTTCAACCAGACAATTTCGCGTTCCTCGCGTGTCAGCGAGTGCAGGGCCTTTTCAAGCGCGAGCCGTGTGTCGTCAGCCACTCCTCGTTGCGACGTCAGGAGCAGAGACTCGTCCAGGGTCTGCGTGGGTCGACGTCCGGCCGTCATCTTGTAACAACGGTTCCGCAGCAGAACGTAAAACCACTGGTAAAAAGTCCGTGACGTGTCGAATGTGCCGATTGCTTTAAAAGCATCGATGAAAGCCTCCTGGACCGCGTCCTCGGCATCATCACGGTTGAACAGAATCGCCATTGCGTGAGCGAGTGCACGTTTTTGATAGCGCTCGACGAGGTGCCGAAAAGCTTCCCGGTCACCCTGCTGGCATCTTTTAATGGCGTCGGCATCATCCATTGTTCACCACTCACTATAAGTATCCGACTGGTTGGAGAAATATTCAGAAATTTTTTGGCTGTGTTTCCAGATACTATCCTGAACCGCGGAGTCCACTATGAATCTCCTTTTAATTGCCGTCATTGTCGTAAGCGTACAAGCAACGGTCCAGGCATTTGCGCAAGATTCTAAAACCGTGCGCGGCACCGGGAATAACATGTTCCCGCAGTGGTCTCATGACGGGAAGCGAATCGCTTTCACTTCAGATCGCGACGGCGATCCGGAGATCTACGTCATGGAAGCTGATGGCACGAATCCTCGTCGACTAACCCACATTCCGGGGCGTGATGCGCATCCTTTCTTTTCTCGGGACGGCAAGAAGATTGTTTTTCAGTCGCCGCGGGCGAACGGCGTCGACACAAACATCTACGTCATGAATTCAGATGGGACCAACGTCGTAAAGCTCACGGATCTTAAAGGCTTTGCGGGCGTTCCGGTCTATTCGCCGGACCAAAAGCGGATCGTGTTTCAGTGGCGCAAGACAAACAACTTCGCGGACGACAGCAAGTGGCGAATCTGTTTGATGAATAGTGACGGCAGTGATTTTCGTGTGATTACGCCGGGCATGGCGAACGATCAGGTACCAAACTGGTCGCGCGACGGCAAGCGGTTACTTTTTTACTCCGATCGCACAGGCAAGGACCAGATCTATACGATGAAGCCCGACGGCAGTGATGTCCGGTTCGTCGCTGCCAGTGAATTCAACGATAACGCAGCGTTTTGGTCGCCTGACAACAGGAGGATTGCCTTCACGTCTGATCGCGATGGCAACCGCGAACTTTACGTGATGGATGCGAATGGAAAGAACAAGCGGCGACTGACAAATAGCCGCGCCACGGAACGCGCCGGCGTTTGGGCGCCAGACGGATCGCGACTCGCGTTCTCGTCGGATGGTGATGGGCCGGCGCATATCTATGTCACTACTTTGGACGGTGCGAAAGTCGTTTGCCTGACTGAGAGACAAAAAGGCGACGGTGTTCTGCTCGTCTCATTAATCGGAGATCGGCAGGTAGCTGTGATCGACCCCATCACACAGGACGTACTGGCAAGATTGCCCAGTCCGCAAGGACCGCACGAAATCACACTGTCGCCGGATGCGACGCTCGCTTACATTTCTGACAGCGGTGCTGGTCCAAACACACCTTCGGGAAATTCGATTGTCGTTCTCGATCTACGAACTCTGTCGGTCAAGAGCACCTTCAAAACCTGCGAGAAGCCGCATGATACACGCGTGAGCCGCAACGGACGTATTTTGTGGGTTGCCTGCGCTCCCGCCAAAGCGATTCTGGAGCTGGACGCGGTAACGGGAGCCGTTCGGAAGACGTGGGACACGAAGCTCGATGGTGGCTGGTTCGTCGAAATCACGCCCGACGATCGGAAGATCTTTGTTCCACATCTGGAAGGCAAGGCCTTCTCGATGATCGATCGAAGGACCAGTCAGCTTCGCAGGTTGATTTCGGGTAATACTATCTTTGGCGTCACGGCCTCTCCGCGCGGAAATGAGATCTGGATCTCGGATGCCGACGAAAACAAACTCTCTGTTGTTAATGCTGCGACAGGCAATTTGACTGCGACCGTTAGCCTGGGCGCGGCCCAGCAAGGGCGATCGAGTTTTTCTCGCCTCCGATTTACTCCTGACGGCGAACGTGTGGTGGTTGTT
>JAICGZ010000429.1 GCA_025922875.1 Pyrinomonadaceae bacterium | reverse complement strand
CCGTCAGTGTTGTAAATCGGGATGAACAGCAGCACTACGTTATTCAGTATTCCGGTGACGGTTTTAGTGATGCCGATGTCGCGAAGTAAAGCGAAACCCGCGTCTTTACCGTCAGGTTCACCCGCGTGAATACAGGCTTGAATCAGGACGACGGCTTTTTGTTGCGCCTGTGCGGCGGCTGGTGTGAAGGTGCCGGTCTCAGTGGCGATGATCAGTGGTAGTTCTCTGCCCTCGCCGCTATGGCCGAAGCTCTCGTAATCGATTGCGGGCGATGCATGCGCAAGGCGCCGTGCGAAAGCAACGGTGTCGTCATAGCTCGGTGTTTCGCGGTAATCGGTGAGTTCAGCGTGCGTACGCCACTCCGGGGGTATGTGTGTTGTAGACATAAGAGAATGATTTTCGCGCAAAGACGCAAAGGCGGCAAAGAAAAAGCTTTGCACCTTTGCGCCTTTGCGGGAAATTAAAGATTCGCTTTACACGAGCGGCACTCCACGCGTCGCCGCGCGTTTAGAGTGCCGCACGCCGCACAACGAATGTACATGTTACGTGCAAACCAACTGGTGATTAAGGCACTAACTCCAAGAATCCCGATCAAAACAACGGCGTTCAGGAGAAATTCTTTCAACCGTTACGACCCTCCACTCCCCGCGGACGATGAGCTAAGCCGCGCTCATAGCCGGTCTGGAATGGACGGTCAAGCACAGTGCCGGTGTAAGCAGTTCTCAATTCGTCCTCAACGTCGGCATACACCTTACCGCGACGCTTCGTATGTAACGCAGCCAGATAACCACGGCGATAAGTCGGCTCGTCCCGATCGAAGTTTTCGCCGTAGTGCGCCCTCTCATCCTCTCTCAACTCCTGCCACCAATTCTCACGCAACATGTCGAGATCTTCCGCACCGGCATTTCGAACCGCCTCTTCGGCTCGATCGGACTGCTCTCCCTCGTCTGCATACGCAATAACGATCGAATGTCCGTGCCGCAAGGCATCTTCATAAAGATAGACGTCTTCATGCGGTATGCCTTCGCCCAGTTCTTCTTCAACTGTATCACCCACTGCCGACCCGGCAGCAGCTCCAACAACGCCGAGCAGAGCCGCGCCGACCATTCCAAACGCGATCACAGGTCCTATGCCCGGAACCACAAGACTCGCGGCCGCTAAACCCAACGTGGCCCCACTGGCGGCTCCCATTCCGGCTCCGACCGCGGCACCCATGGCCTTGCCCATGCCCGGATCTTCCGAATCTGTGACCGGCACACCCGCTTCGAGTCGTTCCGGCGCGACACCTGGGGACAATATTCCTAATCTCTTTTCCGGTATTCCAAGACTTCTTAACTGATCGATTGCTTTCTCTGCATCATCCCGTGATTTAAATACTCCCGTTATTGCTTCCATTGTTCGGTCCTCCGTCTTTGGTATATCTAACTTCTAATGCTACTGACATACCGCAGCAAGAGGAGAAAGTGTTCGACACAAATCGTTGAGGAATTCCGCAAAGCTATGTTAGAGTCGAACGACGATTCAACGAGGAAATGAGGCTCAGGAACGGATGTTCGACATCGTAGAGAAACACTGGCCTATGTCGCAGGGCGACGGGAAGGCGACTCGCAAGAAGCGGCCGCGCATACTCGCGATCACTACTGATTGTTGTACCGGTTGCGCCGGATCGCCGGCGTGTATCGAGTATTGTCCGATTGAAGCCTGCATGTTCTGGGTCCCGGATGAAGATCATCCGCCGTTTGGAAGAATCGAAGTCGATCCATATCTCTGCATCGGTTGTCAGAAGTGCACCAGCAAGGGCCCTGACGGGGCGTTTCTCGATGGCTGTCCGTGGGATGCGATCGAAATGGTGCCCACTGACGATTGGGAAGCGGTCCACGGGATCACACTTCCCGATGCGCCGCCAGCTCCACCGGCATAAATTAACCACGGATGACACGGATCTAAATCCGGATTTTTATCCGTGTCATCTGTGGTTAATTGCCTTTACTGTCAGACTTGCCTGTTCTTTTATGCGCTCCGAGACGTCTTTTGAGTCCGAGTAGCGTTGGATCAACGGAAGATCTTCCTTCGTTCCGACTATCGCCAACCCACGCAACGCTTCCCAAACGCTTCCCTCGTCCGAATTCAAATTCAACACCTCTTCGCCTTGGGACACTTGTGATCCAGTGGTTTTCAGGACCTTGTTGATACGACCTGGCAAAGGGGATCGAAGATCGATCGTTTTTCCGTCGGCCTGTTGAATACGGGCCACAGGTGATCTGCGACTGACAGTCTGCCCCTCCTCTAAACTGTTCGCCAACACACCATTAACAGGAGCTGTCAACGGGTAGGGCTTCAGCACCGAAACGAGTTCTTCACGACCACTCGGATCGTTAAATCTGACCAACGCGAGTGCGGCATTACGACGAACGATCGGTTCCGGATCGCGCACCAACTTCAGCAGAGCGTCATGGAATTCCTGTGATTGGTTATCAAAACCCATCAGCCACGCCACCGTCAGCCGAAACTCAGTCTCGGGATTACCGCTGAGCACGATCAACTGCGGATACCAGTTTTTCGCTCCAGCGTCGCCGCGCTCGATGCGTTGCTGAATTTGCAACAGCGCGTGCTGCACGTGGCGCGGATTCTTTTCGTCGGCAAGATACTTCGAGATATCTGCATCCGACAGTTCACGGCCAAACCACGAGAAGTACCAGGCGAGAAAAGTCGCTGCAACGAAGAGACCGGCGAGCAGCAGTATCGGACCAGAGCCAGGAACGCGCCTGCGCACCTCTGTAACTCTTATCTCCGGATGATTACCGTTGTCAGTCATCAGCGAATAGTTCAGGAAGGATAAATCTGGTAAAGCATAAGATAAACGATCACGCCCGTGATCGACACGTACAGCCAGATGGGCAGTGTGATACGCGCGATTCGCCTGTGCCGCGTGAAGTCGTTACGAATAGCACGGTAGAAAGTAAGTATTACGAGTGGAACGATCACCATGGCGAGGATCGTGTGAGTTGTCAGGACGGTGAAGTAAAACGGCCGCACCCAGCCGGTTCCCTGAAAACGCGTCGCGCCGTGGTTATAGTGATACGTGAGATATGAAGCGAGGAAAAGCAGCGAGACTACCAGCGCAGACGTCTGGCACGCCCGGTGAGCCGGAACATTCCCTGCTCTAATGAACGAGTAACCTGAAATCAGCAGCAAAGCGCTTGTAGTGTTAAGACAAGCATTGACGTGCGGCAGGTAAGAAACGTAATCAGACATATCTTGTCAATCTTGAACCATCGTGCAAATCCTGTAACAGGATTTACATGATTGTTCAAGATTCACAGGATTATGCCTCTTTGCGCGTTCCGAGTCTTGAGACAATGGCTCTTACATCCGGGGGCATTGGACGGCCCTTCGCGTCGAGTAGAGGCGGCGCTTGTGATCTGATTTGGCCCCATTCGCCGCCAGCCGGAGCGGCGATCGATTTTCTCTTCATGAACGGCACGGGCAAGCGACCTTCAGATTTGAGATACAGCAGCGGGTTGATGGCGAACAGTAACGCCATCACGAGACTCACCGTAATGATAAAAAGATTGTCTATGGTGAAAAAATCGCCCGAGGCTATCACGCTCACGATCGCCAGGACTAAAAAGCCGAGCGCGACCAGCAGGCAAATGAGGTTAAGCAGTCCGAGTTCTCTGTTCATCAGAATCGATTATGTCTCTTAGTGCTTCGCCTTTCCAGCCGGCTTCTTCCGCTCGCCGACTTCTTCATAACCACATCGCTCACACTGCCACAGCGGAAACGATCCCGCCGGGTCGGCCCCCTGCTGGTAAACGGCGCGATTGGAAGGAATGATCTTCCCGCCACACTGCGGACAAAACCGCCCGCGCGTCGTGCGCGTTTCAACGTCGATCGCTAAAGGATTATCGTCAGCCATAAATTAGCCACCCATTGACGCGGATGAACACGGATCACGGTTCTTTTTCTATCTGTGTAGATCCGTGTTCATCCGTGGCCTTATACCTTTTCAACGCTATAAATATCGAACAGAAGATCGCTGCCGGTGGCGCCAGCAAGACCAGCACGCCGATATTGAAGTTGCGAATAAACCGGCTGTCCCTCGCACTCGTCAAGGCAGCGCGACACATCGAACATTGCGCATCGGCGTCAGTATTCGCCAGTAGCACAACGGCCGCTACCAAAACGATCAAAACCAGAGGTCGCCACCAACTCGATCGCATTACTCTTCCTCCAACGGCGGCGGCGCGACTGGCGGCGATTCCTTGAACTGGTAACGCAAGCCGGCGGCGCGGAAACTGTCGGGGAAGAAAGCAAACAATAGAATAATACAAACCACCAGCATGGGAATGATCGTCAGAATCAAGCTCAATCGCTCAAACTTCAGGTGCATGAAGTACGCGATGATCAGCGCGGCCTTGATGATCGAAAGGCCTAACAGCACGATCAACATGAGCCCGATGGGCATTGGCTTGTAAGCCAGAAAGATCTCGATGAGCGTCAGCACCACCAGCCAAACCCAGATCGAGATGAACAACTTG
>JAICGZ010000428.1 GCA_025922875.1 Pyrinomonadaceae bacterium | reverse complement strand
TCACTCGACGCAGCAATCCAGAAATACGACAACGCGCGAAACCACTGGCTGGACATTGGTGACGGCAGCAACGCCCTCAATGCCATACTGAAACGCGGAGAGGTCTATCAGGCGCTAAACGTATTCGATAAAGCTTTCTCGTCATACGATGAGGCACTAAAGCTCAGCCGTACTCTGCGAGACAGGCGTCGTGAGGGTGACGTACTAAACCGTATCGCTTACCTGCAAGCGGAAGTCGGCAACAATAGCCTGGCACTGCGAAACGCCCGCCGCGCACTCAAACTGAGTCGGACAACCGTGAACCTCATCGGGCAGGCCCGCGCTTACCAAACTACCGGCGACATCTATTACAACCTCGGTGTGATGTCGAAAGCGCTGTCTCATTACGACAAGGCGATACAGATCTTTGACCGTCTCTCAGATCACGAGGGGCAGGTAAGGGTGCTCGTGAGCTTCGGCTATGCCTACAGCGACATGAGCAACATATCCTCCGCCCTGGAGAGTTATAACAGAGCCCTTAAGATTAGCCGCCACATGCGAGACCGGCACCTGGAAGCGGTGACGCTCAGGGCCATGGCCAACTTGCAGACCAGGCTCGGAGAGCACCAGGAAGCATTCAAACTATTCGATGAAGCTCTCGACGCTTTGAAGACGGTCGAGGATCAACACCTGGAGGCGACGATCCTCGGCGGCCTGGCCTACGCTTATGAAAACCTCGGCGAATGGCAGCCGGCGCTCGATTACTATCATCGGGCCCTGTCGATCTTCCAAAAAATTGGTCACAAGTGGGGAGAGGCAGAAGCAGAAATGCCGATCGGCGAGATCTACTACTCCCGCGGCGAATACGAGACCGCCCTTAAGCACTACGAACGGGCACTTACGTTATTTCGAGAACTCAAATTTGCTCGCTGGGAGGGAATGACCTACCGAAACATCGGCCTCGTGCACGCAGCGCGAGACGATAAGGCCAACGCACTCGCCTACTACAAGCGGGCTCTTGGTCCAATCCGTGCAGGGCAGGATCAAAGGCATGAAGCTTACACCTTCAACTACATGGGCCAGGTATTCGAGGCTTCCGGGAAAGCGCAGCAGGCACTCAGCTACTATCACAGGGCACTAAAGCTCATTCGCATCGCCGAAGATCGCGCGGGTGAATCTACAACGCTATATAACATCGCGCACGCAGAAAGGAGCCGCGGAAACCTTGCTCAAGCGCGCGCACAAATCGAACTGGCGCTGCAAATCGGCGAGTCGTTAAGAACGAAAGTCGCAAGTCAGAAGTTACGTGCGGCCTACTTCGCTTCCGTTCGACAACATTATGATTTGTACATAGATATCCTGATGCGATTGCATCATGAACAACCAGGCAAAGGGTTTGATGTCATCGCCTTTAACATGAGTGAGAGAGCGCGCGCACGATCACTGATTGAATCACTCAAAGAAGCAAGAGTAGATCTCCGGCAAGGTGTTCGTCCTGATCTATTGGAGCGCGAACGATCACTCCAGCAACTGCTCAGAGCGAAGTCTGATCGTCACGCCCAATTGATAATCGCGAAGCGACAGGCCGAAGCCGAGGCGATCGCTAAGGAGATCGACCAGCTTATTGCGCAGCACGACGAAATCGAGACGTTTATTAAAACTTCGAGTCCGCACTATGCGAGTCTCAGTCAGCCGCAGCCTTTGAGCTTGACGCAGATCCAGCAGCGGGTGCTCGGCGACGACACGCTCCTGCTCGAGTACGCTGTCGGCGAAGACAAGAGTTACCTGTGGGCCGTGACGCGCACCGAAATGTCGAGCTTCGAATTACCTGCGCGTGCCGAGATCGAGACAGCCGCACGATCTTTCTACGATTTATTAAAGGCGATCCAGCCGGTCGCAGGTGAATCGGTTGAGCAACGAGAGGCTCGCTTATCAGAAGCCACTCGGCAACTACCCGCCGCCACTTCTTCATTGAGTGAATTGTTGTTGGGCCAGGTGGGGCCCAAACTTAAGGGTAAGCGTCTCCTGATTGTCGCGGACGGCGCCTTACAGAACATCCCGTTTCAAGCGTTGACATTGCCGGCGTCGGCTGTAGCTGATCAGCAAGCGGGAGCACCCTATCTCATTTACCATCACGAAATCGTCAATGAGCCGTCCGCTTCTACGTTAGCCCTGCTGGTTAACGAGACCGTCGATCGCCAACCCGCGCCCAAATCGGCTGCCGTGTTGGCTGATGCCGTTTTTGAAGTGGACGACCCGCGCATTGGCCACGCTGATCAATCCGAAGCGTTGGTTGCGCCTCAGGAACACTCAATGAGCAAGCTCCACCAGGCTTTTCGAGACTCCGGATCCGTAAGCGGCGGCGGTCAAATACCGCGCCTGCTTGCATCGCGGCAAGAAGCGAAAGCGATCCTCGCATTGACACCGTCCGGAACAGCACTTAGCGCGTTGGGATTTGATGCCAGCCGAGCAACGGCGACAAGCTCTGAGCTAGGCGAATACCGCATCGTCCATTTTGCGACCCACGCCATTCTCAATCAGCAGAGTCCGGAGTTATCAGGCATTGTTCTGTCGCTGTTTAATCAAAAGGCCGAACCGCAGGATGGTTTCTTACGACTTCACGATATATACAATTTGAACTTAAAGGCCGATCTGGTAGTACTCAGCGCCTGTAACACGGCTTTAGGCAGGGACGTGAAGGGCGAAGGACTGGTTGGTTTGACTCGTGGCTTTATGCATGCCGGAGCTTCAAGCGTCGTCGCTAGTTTGTGGAAAGTGGATGATGATGCGACGGCGGAGTTGATGAAGTACTTTTATACTTTCATGCTTCGCGAAGGACTGCCACCGGCTGCGGCGTTGAGGCGCGCTCAGATCGAGATGGTCAAGCAGGGTACATGGAGTGAACCGTACTACTGGGCCGCGTTTGTAATACAAGGCCGTTACGATAACCAACTGAAACTGGACTACAACAACGGTCAGCAACACATCGCTGGTCCAGCCGTTGGCGTGTTGTTGTCGTGCTTATTGTTCTGGGGATTCCGCGTTCACCGGCGCAGGAGAAAGAAGCTCCTTGCCACCACGCCAGACGATTAACCAGGCAGGACATGAACTATCCACCCACTGACGTGGGCGGGATTTCCAGCACTCACTGGTCCGTTGTGTAGGTTGCAGTTGAACTATCCACCCACTGACGTGGGCGGGATTTCCAGCACTCACTGGTCGCGGATTTCAGACTTTAGACGTAGAGCAGTTTGAAATCCTAGCGGGCTATTTTGAAGCGACAGTCTTCTTCTTCTCAGAAGCCGCACGCTTCTGCAGAGACTTGGCCCAGCGTTCAAACGTCGGCTGCAAAGGTTTGAACAAACGCGCACGGAAGCTGTGCTTCTTTTCGTTCCACTGCTTCAACTGCTTCTCGGTGTACTGTCGAATGGCCGGCTCGAGCTGTGTCTTCTTGAGCGAGTGCTTGAGAGTTAAGTGGTAGTGTTGACCCACCAGCGAGAACACCAGGGCAACGACGTTGCTCTTGAACGAAAGCCGCGGAACGATCCGCTTGTGAAACGGCTTGTTTGCCGGCAGCAAGACATTGACGGCAATCTCGAACCACGGTCCTTTCGGCCCTTGCCGGGGGTGATACAGTCCGGGTAATTCGGTCGCTTGAAAAGGTCCTTTTATGCGCGGGTCGGTGATGTACGGCACCAGTCTGATGCGCTCGATCCCGCGCGTATGTTCGCGCGGCAGGCTGTCAAACGCCTCTTCGATCTGCTCAACCGTGCCTTTTGGCAGTTTCCCCTCGTACTGGTTCTCGATGCGTATCGCCACAATAATCGCTTCCTGTAATTAGATGATTCGATTTGGAGTGAGCCACTTTAGAGGGAAGGCGATGGGAGGGTCAAGTGAGGTCAGTGACGGCGCCGAGACTGGCGCTGGAAACGAGTTTGGCGTATTTCGCCAGCACACCGCTTTCGTAACGTCGCGCGGGTGGAGTCCACGCTTCAAATCGGCGCGTTAACTCGTCAGCCGGAACGTTGAGTTGAAGCAAACCGCGTTCGGCGTCGATCGTAATCGAATCGCCCTCATGAACAAGCGCGAGAGCGCCTCCGGCCGCCGCTTCAGGCGCGACATGTCCGACGACCATGCCATACGTACCACCAGAGAAACGACCGTCGGTAATCAACGCGACTGAATCGCCAAGACCGGCGCCGATTATGGCCGACGTAGGCGCCAGCATCTCACGCATACCGGGCCCGCCTTTCGGGCCTTCATAGCGAATCACCACAACGTCGCCCGGTTTGATCTGTGATGAGAGTATTGCCTGCAAACAGATTTCTTCAGAATCGAAAACTCGAGCCGGACCGGTAATCGACTTCTTCCTGACTCCGGACATCTTCGCAACCGCGCCTTCTGTCGCGAGGTTGCCGCGCAGGATCGCGAGATGCCCTTCGGGGTACAACGCGTCGTCCCACTGGCGAATCACGTCCTGATCGTGCTTCGGGCTCTCGGCCACGTCCGCCAGTACCTCTTCGATCGTCTGACCGGAGATCGTCAATGCGTCGCCGTGAAGCAGTCCTCGCGTCAACAACATCTTC
>JAICGZ010000427.1 GCA_025922875.1 Pyrinomonadaceae bacterium | reverse complement strand
CTGGCGACCCGCGAGTTCTTCAGTTTGGGCTCAAAGCAAATTTTAGTTTGTGGCACATTGTTTGTGATTGACTTCTCGCGTTGTTCAGTTGAGAATGAGCGCCGGTGAGCCCAGACACCGACCTCTGACTCAACTCAGGACTGTCCAGTTTTTCGAGACCTTCCGCCGGTGTAGTTTTTAGACAGGCCAAACATATGATTTCACGCATTCCCCCTCCCATGAGCACCCAACGGGTCGTGCTCCTGCTCGCATTCGTCTGCCTGCTTGCAACATTCACACGCGTAATCATTGTCGGCGCACGAAACGACGACAACAACCTGCCGCAATCAACAGCAACTGAACACGCAGTGTCGGTGGGGCAAAACGCCGCAGCACAAAGCCGACTGGCGGAGCAATTTGAGAAGCTGCCGCTCAGCTTCGAAATCAATAAAGGCCAGATCGATGAGTCAGTCAAGTTTCTTTCGCACGGACCAGGTTACGATCTGTTTCTCACCGCTACCGAGGCTGTTCTCAGAGTACAAAAGCCACCGGCCCGGCAAGACAAGTCGAAACAAACAACGACCGCGGATGCAAACGTGCGCGAAGGAACTGTGTTGCGTTTGAGGACGCTCGGCGCGAACGCGAGGCCGCAAGTCGAAGGCCAAGACGAATTGCCCGGCAAGATTCACTACCTCATCGGCAACGATCCAGCGAAGTGGCATCGCAACGTTCCCACCTACAAAAGAGCGTACTTCAAGGATGTCTATCCGGGAATCGATGTGGTCTATTACGGCAAACAGCGAGAGCTCGAATACGACTACATTGTGGCTCCGGGTGCGGATCCGAAAGTCATCAGATTCACTGTTGAAGGCGCAGAGCAGATTCGTCTCGATAAGGATGGAAGATTGGTGCTCCATCTCAAACACGGAGACGTGTCGTTATACAAACCCGTAATCTACCAGCTCAATGAAAATGGCAGTCGCACCGAAGTAAAAGGCGCGTATGTCATCAAGGGAAAAGAAGTCAGGTTCAAACTCGAACGATTCGATTCCAGCAAACAACTGGTAATCGATCCCGTACTCTCGTATTCGACGCTGCTGGGCTCCAACAACAACGACCAGGCTGCCGGCATCGCTGTCGATGCGCAAGGAAACGCCTACGTTACCGGTCAGACAGACGGCACTACTTTCCCCACCACCGCCGGAGCTTTCAAAGCAACCTCGACTCGTAGCGGCGCCTTCGTTACAAAACTCAATTCAACCGGCAGCGCACTCGTTTACTCAACGTACATCAGTGGTGAGGGGAACACGAATGGAACGAGCATCGCGGTGGATTCATCGGGAAACGCTCACATCACCGGAACCACGTCGGCGCGCGACTTTCCGATCGCTAATGGCCTAAAAACGACCAGCACCTTTTTCAAGACTGCCGACGCCGCTGCAACCTGGAACAATCAGAATTCCGGACTCGTCGGCGATGCGAACGTGATCGCCGTCGCTCCAAACACTCCAAACACGATCTACGCAGGTACCACGGACGGCTTCTATCGCAGCACTGATGGCGGAACGACCTGGACCAAGACTACTTCTACCGGTCTATCGAGTCCTACGTTTATCAACGCGTTAGCGGTAGATCCCACCAACTCTTCAGTGATTTACTGCGCGCTTTTTAGTCAATTATTCAAATCAACTAATGGTGGTAACACCTGGACCACCGTGAACACGTCGCCGCTGTTCTTCTCATCCGTGGCCAGTATCGTGTTCGATCCAGCCGCGTCTTCGACAATTTACATCGGTGCGGGTAACGGTGTTTTCAAGAGCACCGACAGCGGTGTGACCTGGATTGCACAAAACAACTTCAGCGTGCCCGGCACACCAAATGTTCGCTCACTGGCGATCGATCCCACGACGACTTCGACGATCTACGTCGGCACCTCCAACAACGGTGTCTTTAAATCGACAAATGGCGGCGGCGTGTGGACCGCGATGAACAATGGAATGGGCGGTCCCAGTCCGACAAACGTGAATGTGGTCGCCATCGACCCTTCCAATCCGGCGATCCTTTATACCGGTCATGGTTCGGGAGGAATCAACAAGAGCACTAACGGCGCTTCTTCCTGGACTCCGCTCACAAACGAGTTGCCGCAGGGCTCGGTCAACGCGCTGGTCGCAACGTCTTCAGCCGTGTTCGCGGCGATCGGTAACAATGGCGTTACCAAGTCGACAAATGGAGGCGCTAACTGGGCAGCCGCCAATAATGGTTTATGGAGCCAGTTTATTCGTTCCCTCGTCGCGCGCCCTGGCGATCCATCTGTGTTATATGCCGGAACAGGTTTCGGTTTTTTCTCGGACGCGTTTGTCACTAAGTTGAATGCCGCAGGTTCGGGCCTGTTGTTTTCGACGCTACTCGGAGGCAGTAACGAGGAGAATGGCAACGGCATTGCAGTCGACGCAAACGGAAACATCTATGTCGCCGGCCAAACTACGTCTTTTAATTATCCCGTCGCGAACGCCGCACAGTCAGCGCCGCCTGCTAATAAGACCTGCTTCAGCGGATTCGTGACGAAGTTGAACCCCGCTGTTCCGTCGTATGTTTTTTCGACGTACCTCCGTGGCACACAGTGCGACACAGCGAATAGCGTCGCCGTCGACAGCTCCGGCAATGTCTACGTTACAGGCATAACCGGTTCCAGCGACTTCCTGATCGCAAATGCATTTCAGCCAAACTTTGCCGGGCAGCAGTTTGGCGGCTCGGATGCTTTCGTCACCAAACTCACACCGGCCGGTGCAGTAACATATTCAACTTACCTGGGGGGATCCAACGCTGAGACTGCCTTCGGCATTGCGGCGGATTCTTCCGGAAACGCTTACGTCACCGGATTCACGACTTCTACGAACTTCCCCACAATGAATCCGATTCAAGCAAACAGTGGGGGCAATTTTAATAGCGATGTGTTTGTAACGAAGCTCAACAGTTCGGGCTCGGCACTGATTTACTCGACGTACCTGGGTGGATCGGGAGTCGAGACAGGCCGCGGCATTGCTGTCGACTCCGCAAACAATGCCTACATCGCAGGAACCAGCGACTCCCCGGATTTCCCACTCGTTGCGGGCGCACTGCGGACCAGGAGTCCGATGTACAAGAGTGTTGATGGCGCTGCAAATTGGTCCAATGATAATTACGGTTTCGCAGGCACCGGCCTTAACGGCTTCGGGTTCAGTATCATTACGGCTTTGGCCATCCATCCGGGCCAGCCTTCAATAATCTATGCAGGGTCCGGTAACGGCGTTTTCAAGAGCACGAACGGTGGCAGAACGTGGTCGCCAATGAACAATGGTCTCGGTGGCCGCAACGTGACCGCGCTCGTTATCGATCCGACCGTAACCTCCACGCTCTATGTAGCCGTTAGTGGTTTCAACGGCCCCGGTGTTTATAAGAGCACCGACGGCGGAGCGAACTGGAACCTTCGCAGCAACGGATTAAATCAATCGGATCTTCTCAGTCTCGCGCTCGATCCGGCCGCACCGAACACGCTCTATGTAGGCGTGAGTTTCTGCTGTGTCGTCGGAACTCACATCTACAAAACTACGGATGGAGCCGACAATTGGGCGCCTATAGCAAACGCGCCGCCATTGGTTCCGACGCAGATCGTTATCGATCCGTTGAACCATTTGAATATCTACGTTGCTGATGCAGTGAGTCCGGGCGCAGTTTTCAAATCACCTGACGCGGGAGCGACATGGCAGAATCTTGCGCTGCCTTCAAATTCAGCGGCACGATCTGTTGCCGCCAGTCCGTTTACCTCGGGATTAGTGTACGCCGGAACCGATACAGGTTTGTTTAAGAGTGTCGATGGCGGCACGAACTGGACCCAGGTACCTTCGCTGAATGGAAAGATCGTTTTCGATCCTGTCAGCGCTTCAACCGTGTATGTGTTAACGAGTCCGTTTGCTTCTGCTCAGCTCGGACTTCAGAAAAGCACTGACAACGGGCAAACGTGGGTTCCGATGAACAAGGGACTCAACCTGCCTCAGGCAGTAGTGCTGGCGATCAATCCACAGAACCCGTCAATTTTGCATCTCGCGTCGACACCACCAAACGGTTCCGATGCGTTTGTCACTAAAATCAACCCGGCGGGAAGTGCGTTGCTTTATTCAACGTTTATCGGCGGCAGTCCGTCCGCTCAGAATTTCTCTACCATCATCAGTCAGGCTTCGGGCATCGCTGTCGACGCGTCAGGCAATGCTTACGTCACTGGCCTGACGTCTTCATCCGCATTTCCGGCCACTCCCGATTCGTATCAGCCGTTCAACCGCGGCGTCAACGATGCGTTTATTTCAAAACTCGGTGTCTCGTACCTGATCAGTGGTCGCGTGTTGAATAACGGCGCGCCCGAATCTCCTCTCGCTGGAGCAGAAGTTGTCTTGAACGACGGTACGTCGCTGACAAGTGTGTTCACGGAAAGTGACGGGTCTTACCAGTTCTCGAGATTGCGCGAAGGCGGAAACTACACGGTAAGCGCGGCCGCGCCTCATTTCACGATGACGCCCGCAAGCCAGACATTCAACAATCTCAACAGCGATCAGGTTTTGGACTTTAGCGCCTTAACCAGCGATGCGGAGTTCCGCACAGTTAGCGG
>JAICGZ010000426.1 GCA_025922875.1 Pyrinomonadaceae bacterium | reverse complement strand
GTGGATGTTTACTCGACGATCGAACCCTGCGCGATGTGCGCCGGCGCGCTCATCCAGGCCCGCGTACGACGTTTGATTTACGGCGCACCTGACGAAAAGGCAGGCGCCGTCGTCAGCCGGTTTCGGGTTTGCGATACTGATTTTTTGAATCATCGGATTGAAGTCCGAGCGGGCGTCATGGAGGCGGAATGCCGGGCGCTCATGCAGCAGTTTTTTAAGACGCGGAGAGGTCGCATAGTGGATTAGTGCACCGGTCTCGAAAACCGGAGTGGGTTAACGCCCACCGTGGGTTCGAATCCCACCCTCTCCGCCATTACATTTCTTTACAAAAGTTTCAGGAACTCCGGAGAGGTGCAGGAGTGGTTGAACTGGCAGCACTGGAAATGCTGTGAACGGGAAACCGTTCCGTGGGTTCGAATCCCACCCTCTCCGCCATTGCCGATTGTTGATTGCCAATTGCCGATTTTGAAACTGTGTGCGTTGCTACTGAATGCGATCGATGTCGTTTAGAGTTCCTAAATAGCACGCCATCGGCATTCGGCAATCGCCAATTCGGAAATGTTTTGATCGTTCCCCCGAAGTCCCCCCGACCATGGTGTGTGTTTACTTTCACGGGGGAGATAGATGGGCGACGACAAGTTAGCAATTGACGAAGCGCGGCGTGCCGCGCAACACGAATCGGTAAAGGCGCAGGTCGAAGGCGAGGTCAACTCGGAGATCACTGACCGCGCGGCGACAAAGGCAACACGCGACGAATCGCGAAAGATCGATAACGTTGCCGGCGAGTTTCGTTCGAAGGCGGTTGACGAGGTCATTGACACCGAGCGCGAAGTGCAGCGCTCACGCGGACTGGCGCGAGTTTCGCAGATCATCGACTACATCTTCTGGGTGATCTACGCGTTGCTCGGAATGCGTTTCCTGCTGGCATTGATGGCAGCACGCAGCACGGCTGGTTTCGTGCAGTTCATCGTCGCGGTCAGCAACCCGTTTTACGCGCCGTTTCGTGGCATCGTTGCGAGTCCGAGCACGGACAGCGGGCATACATTGCTACTTCCGATCGTAGTAGCCATAATCGCGTACGCGCTGGCGCATCTACTGATCAACGGCCTGCTGCGAATGCTCGCGCACCGCAAAACGGAAATCTAGTTTTTTGAAAAGCCCACTCGATCAAAGGGCAACGGGAAAGCGGTTTATCAGATCCCGGGCTCCGCACAACGCTAGCCTTGTGAACCCCGCCAGGCCGGGAACGGAGCAACGGTAGCAACGGCAGCGTGTGTTGCGGGAAAGTCCGGGGTCTGGCCATGTTTTTCTCACCATCATTCTCCCCGTAGTTTCACCATGGAGGAGGTGCTTATGAAAAAGATCGTAGCGGTCACCACGTTCAGCCTGACACTGATACTCGCCTGCCTGAGCGTTGCTGCACAACAACAAACCCCATCTCGCGACGACGTAGTTAAGCAAATCGAAACAAAGCGCGCTGAAATCGCCGCCCTGGAGCCGCAACTTCTTTCTATTTCTGACTCAGACAAGCAGGAGTTTGCGGAGTTTACGGCCCAGCCTCAGACCGGATTAATCCGTTTGTTGCCGCGGGAGAAATACACGAAGCTCCTGACGTTGAGCGGCGGCGGCGGTTACTATTCGTTCGCGCGTTCCACTCATGAATATGGCTACGGCTCAGACATTGCCCTGGAGTCAGGAATGTTATCGGTAGGGTTTGCCGGCGCCGATTACGGAATGCTTTTCAATCTCGGCGACCTTCCACTCGATCAAGCTACTGCCGAGCATCGTGCTGTTCGCGCCCTGTTGGACTACACACCGCCCACTAAGGAAACGGACGTTCGTAAAATGCAGCAACAAGTGTGGCAGGGTATTGAGCTGTCCGGGATGAATTTCAAGAACCGGTCGTCAGCCAGAGTGGGGAACACATATGTGGTGCGATCAATCTCTTTTGAGAGATCTGACCTGTTAGTAGCGTTCCGCCTGCTACGAGAAGACACGGATGGGAGCTTCATTCTCGCTTTTAAAGTGCTGAAGAAGTTTTCGACTCCGGACCTGGAAAGAACTAGAACTGCAGCAAATAATTAGAGATACATGGCCTATCAAGTAATTGCTCGCAAGTGGCGCCCGCAGACGTTTGACGAAGTAACGGGTCAGGAACCAATCACACGCACGCTGCGCAACGCCATCGAGCATCGCAGGCTCCATCATGCGTACCTGTTTTCCGGCGCGCGCGGGGTAGGAAAAACTACCAGCGCGCGCCTTCTTGCCAAGGCGCTCAACTGTCACAAGTCGCCCGATCCGACGTCCACGCCGTGCCGCTCCGACGATCCAACAGCTTGTCCTTCGTGTCGCGAAATCACCGAGAGTCGATCGATCGACGTGCAGGAGATCGACGCGGCCTCAAACACCGGCGTCGATAACGTCCGCGAAGCGATTATCGCCAGCGTCGGCATCGCTCCCGCACGCGACCGCTACAAGATCTTCATCATCGACGAAGTACACATGCTTTCCGGCGCGGCTTTCAACGCGCTGCTGAAGACGCTTGAAGAACCACCACCGCGCGTCGTGTTCATCATGGCGACGACGGAAAAACACAAGGTTCCCGAAACGATTCTTTCGCGCTGCCAGCAGTTTGAGTTTCGCACCATCGCGACCGCGAAGATTCTTGAACGGCTGAAACTGATTGCGAAAGAAGAAAAGATCGCGATTCCCGACGATGCGTTGCGCGAGATCGCGCGTACGGGTGAAGGCTCCATGCGCGACGCGCAGTCGGCGTTGGACCAGGTGATCAGTTTTGCCGGCACGAGGATCAAGAAAGAGGACGTCGAAATGGCGCTCGGCGTCGCCGGCGCCGACATTCTCACGCGCGTGATCGACAGCATCGCCACGAACCAACCCGCCGCTGCAATCACTGTCGTTGACGACATCGTGATGCGCGGTCATGACCTGCGCAACTTCTGTCGCGATCTGTTGGCGCACTTCCGCGATCTGCTGGTGACGAAGGTTTCCGGGAACGAAGAGTTGCTGGAGTCGGCGGTTTGCGATCTGGCCGAGTTGAAACGGCAGGCGGAGTTGTTTTCCGAGTCGGATCTCGTGCGATTTTTCCATTCGCTTTCGGAAACGGAGACGAAACTACGCGCTGCGACGCAGCCCCGGTATCAGTTGGAAGTCGGGATTGTGAAACTGATGGAGTTGCGCGGGGTGGAGTCGATTGGCGAGATACTGCAACGTCTCTCGGCGCTCGAATCCGGGGCCGCGCCAGCGTCACCCGCACCGTCCAACGCACCTTCGCGTTCGGCTGGTCCGTCGCTGGCAGCCGCAGCCGTTGCTCCGGCAATGGAAAAGGAGCAGCAGCCGGCGCTGCCGATTGACCGTCTGAAATTGATTCTCGAGAGTCAGCGAAAGATATTGTTGGGACATCTCGACGTCGCTAAAACCGCGCTGCTCGAGGCCGGTGAACTCTATGTCGAGTTTGCGCCTGAATCACGGCATGCGCATGAGGTTTTGTCGCGGGCCGAGAACACCAGGATTCTGAGCGACGTCTGTCGTCAAATCACCGGAAAAGAAACGGCGGTTCGCATCGTCATCATCGGTGCTGCGTCAGAAGAGCGACTCGAAAAGGAAAGTCTCCTGGAAGAAGCCCAGAACGACCCCGCCATTGCGCTGCAACTCAAGACTTTTCGCGGGCAGATCAAGAGCGTCAAGCGCGACACAGATAAACACTGACCGCGGTGCGAACTAATGTGCTGAGTCCTTCGTATTTGGTTCGACTGCGGAGGTGTTCAAAGATGCGCGATCCAGTTTTGGCAGGTATTCTGAGTTTGATTGTTCCCGGTGTCGGTCAGCTATACAACGGCCGGATACTGGCAGGCATTCTCTGGTTGCTCTTCACCCCGGGATTCTGGCTTGGCACGGGCGGAACACTCGGCTGGATCTGCCACATCGTCTCCGCCTTCTGCGCTTACTCCTACGCTAAAGAACACCCCATCCGCGTCTGAAGATCCGTGTTTTTAAGAACACGGATTTTAAGTTAAGGCTTTTCAGGTTTCTTGTTTGGAGGCGTCGCCATCGGGATGTCGTTGGGATCGGGGACCTCTTCGGCCTTCGACGAACCACCTTTGAGCATCGGCGGCAGCTTCGAGACAGGAATGTTCACGGTGGCGATGGGATCGACCCGACGAAGAATCGCGCCACCACGCCCCGCCACCCACACATTGCTCCCACCGCGATAAGCAATCGAAAACAACGACGCGTTGGTAATCGTCGGCTGAAGCTCCCACGTTTGCCCGCCGTCTTTACTGTGAATGATGCGCCCCTGTTCGCCCACCACGAGCACGTCGTTGCGTCCGGCAGTCGCCACCCCGAACAGATTGCCGTTGACGCCGCTTTCGAGATCTTTCCACGTCAACCCGCCATCGTCAGTGCGCAACACGAGTCCGCCGGCGCCGACAATGTATCCGCGCAGCGCGTCACTGAACGTCAACGCGTACAACCATTCTTTTAAATTCTTATCGACACGACGCCAGTTTGCGCCGCCATCTTCGGTGCGCAGGATCGTCCCGCCCGACCCAACCGCAACGCCAACCAACGGGTCGACAAACTTCACGTCCTCGAGCCAGCTCAT
>JAICGZ010000425.1 GCA_025922875.1 Pyrinomonadaceae bacterium | reverse complement strand
TTTTGTCTTCGGTCAGGAGTTCTGTTGTGTTTTCGCTGATGCTTGGCGGCATGGATCGACGGGTATCTGCGGGTGAATGGCCCAGCTTTCGCTGCTCTGTGGGAATTTTCAGAAAGGTCAGAGCACCTTCGTTGGGCCTCATCTGCGGAGGATCCCCACCACGCTTATATCGCTTGTACAACCGCAGATTCCCAATCCCGATCTTAAGCGACACAAACCCGAAGATAAGCTGGAATATCCAGATGGACCAAAGTCGCGGCTCGGTTATCAGACCAATGATGCTACCGAGGAGTAGAGCAGTCCCAAGGATTGTATTCCAGCCGCCCTCCCGCGCGTTCTCACGTTCTTCAAACTCGCGTTGACTTAAAAGGAAGTAGTCTAATCTGTTGAGCAGGTGAGATCGCCAACTGATCTTGCCGGCCATCGCCTCGGTGACGAGATTTAAGTCGACGCCGCAACCTCTGCAGAATTTCGCATCGACCTCAGTTGTTTCTGTTGCACAGCGCGGGCAATACATATCTAACTCGAAACTATACAGGTCCGCTCCTACAAACTGTTAACACTTCCTTCTGCGATCGGACCAAACTAAAACTCGATTACCGCTCCAACTGACGGCAGGATCGGTAGTACTCGCTCCAGTTGACCAAATACACGACCAGAAAATATGTCGAATCGATCAAAGCCTGCATAGCGGAGGTTCTCGCGATTCAGGAGATTCAACACTTCGCCCGTAACTGTCAGCTTCCAGCGGTTGAAGAGAAACGCCTTACTCACCCTAACATCCAACCGTGCGTAATCAGGTACGCGTGTTTCGTTGCGCCGGTTGGTCAGGAAATAGTCGCCGTTGATTTGAGTAAAGAATCCAGGAATCGGCGGCCCACTGCCATAACGAAACACACTGCTAAGATTCCATGTGTCAGTGAAACGATAACTGCCGTAAACATGAAGCAGATGGCGCTGCTCGTTATCGGCAACAAACGACAAACCGGTTAGTGAGTCAGTAAGTTTGGTTCGCAAATACGAATACGAGATCCAGCCGGCAAGCTTGTTTGCACTGCGTTTTTGCAAGGTCAACTCGAATCCACGCGCGTGGCCGTCCAAGGCATTCCTGAAAGGAAACTCAACAAACGAAATCAAACCTCCATCGAATCGCGGCTCAGCGAGGCTGAAGAAGAGGTTTGCGTCCTCGCGGTCAAATACCTCGAAACTCAAGCGCACGCGATCGCCTAACATCGCTTCGACACCACCACTCACATTCGTCGCTCGCTCGGCGCGCAAACTCCTCGACCCCAGCCGGCCAAACACTTGTTCAAAATCCGGAAACTGGTAATAGCGACCCGCCATCGCATGTACTCGCCAGCGATCATTGATGGACCACGTTAGCGAGGCGCGAGGCGAATTCAACGTCTGCGACGTCACCTCGCTGTGTTCCACGCGCAGTCCGCCGGTGAGTTGCAGGCCCCAGCGTTCGTTGCTCCACGTATCCTGAGCGTAATAGGACTGCTCGGTTCCGCTTTCGTCAAAGCTGCCGAAGTCAAAGGGAACATTAAAGAACGAGAGGCGTTGGCTGAAGCTGTTGACATTCAATGCTCTAACGTAAAGACCTGCTTCGAGACGATTGGAACGAGGAAGCTGGAAACTCACGTCTGAACGTAGACCAAACTGAGATTGATCGCCGTCGTTGAGGACCAGTTCATCGCGATTCACATTCTTGAAATTTGTCTGCAGAACAAAGAAGCGTGTTTGCCAGAAGACCCGGGGATTTGGTGTTACGCTCCAGTGCGCATTCAAAAGAAAGTTGCGCGACTCGCCGCGGAACACCGCATTTACGAATAACTGATCTCGATCGCGATTGCGATCGAAGTCAAAGTTTCCGTAAATGGCCGAAACGCCGAGCTGATTTTTCTCTGATAGATCGTAGAACAGTTTGCCCTGGACATCCGCAAAACCCAGAATCGGAGGGTTGTTGGCAAACTGATTCTGATCATTAAGGCGGCGAATCAGGTAACCCGTATAACTTTTTCGCGCAGCTACGAGGTACGAACCTTTGCCGCTCGAAACAGGACCATCAATGATTCCTGAAATGCCGCTTAGCGCCGCCGCAATGCGACCTGCCGGCTTTACTCGATTGCCGTCGCGAGAGTCGATGTCCAGGACGGCGGCAGTTCGGTCTCCGAAATTCGCGGGACTGCCTCCGCTCAGCAACGACACTGAATTGACCGCGTCAGAGTTTATTACTGACAGCGAACCGGTATCGGGATAACCGCCTGCCACCGTATGTACAAAATTATCTGTGAGCACGCCGTCAATCCACACACCGACGCGATCGAAGCCCGCGCCGCGAACGGAAAACTCGCTGCGAAAATCGTCGTTACTGCCAACTCCGGGCAGGGTTTGTGCTGCTCGAATCGGATCGTTCAAGACAATGCTTGACGTCGCTTGAAGCTCACGCTTGTTGAGGGTCTGCTCGAATGTCGAAGTGGTGCGATTCGTTTCGAATGGATCAGGAGCAATCGTGACGTGTTCTGTTAGTGCCGCAGCATCTTCGTTCAAGGCGATTTCGACAACGCTGTCCGTTGCCGTGCCTACGTTGATCTCCTTTTTTACGAGACCGTAAGTGACGGTCGTTATATAGAGCTCTTGTGGGCCAGGTGGTAGTTCGAGAGTGAAAGCGCCATTGCCGTCAGTAATCGTCGATTTATCCGGGAGTTTGGCCACGACGCGGACGTTAGCCATGGCTTCGCCGGTATTCGCGTCGACAACTCTTCCTCGCAACATGACTGAGCGCTCTTGTGCCATCGCAGCAAAGGAAGAGTTAAGCGACTGAACGAAGAGTGGGCCAGTCAACAGCAGAAGAAGAACAACTATCAGCTTATTTAGTGCGGTGAGTTTCACGTTGATTTCCACCTAACGCGGCCAGGACTAGGGCGTTGAGCGTAGGCTATTCTGCGGCTAACAGAATGAGCACTCCCAGTGTTGTTGCTTACTCCCGATGATCGTTCCGGATAATGACGGCGACGGAGAGAATGATTGAGTCGCCGGCTGCTGGCCACTCATTATACACACATCGGAATCAACCAAGAGCACCTGGTTTTCCTATGAAGCGTAGACAATTCGTGAAGTCAGAGGCGGCGTGAATGCCGCTAGCAACAATCGCCAATAAATACACATTTTTGCTAGTTGACACCTAAACGCAGGTCTTCTAAAGTTCCCGCACTTTTCCTCATTCATCGTTCCCGACCCAGGCACTCCCGTCCCAGAAGACTTTCAGTTCGGCTATGGCCTGGACTCTATCGCCGAGCCTGGAAGAGACCATAACTGTCTCCCGAGACTCAGGTCGTCTGATGTTCAGCTTTTGTGGGAGACACTGATCGCTCTAGGGCAAATCTGCCACTACAGCGTTCAACTTCCGTCAGAAGGTTTTCACTCGCTAAAGGGTTTCAAGCAGCGTTCGCAACAAGACGAAACTCGCCCTTTGTTAGTCAACTAAAGCGACAAGCTTCTATCCCCCGAGAAGTTGTCTATCTCATTGGATTCTTAGATGGCCGACTTCGGTCTCGTGCGCTCGCGGAAGTTGGTAGCCTCTTCTCGGGAAGACAGACCTTCTCTGTAATCGCTGACCCTCTTCTTCTTGCAATTGCGCTCGGTACCGGGTCCGGCTAGAGGTCCATCGTGCAAGGTACCGGACCTACAACCCGATACCCAAGATCGTAAAGGAGACATGAGATGACGAAAAGACGAAGGTCTCAATTACCCGTGATACTAGTTGCGGTGCTCGGAATCGTGGTTACCGTCGTAACCACCACCGCGCTAGCACAATTACCGGACAAAACGAGAACACCCAACACTGCCGGCGAAGGCATTAACAAGTCGTTCACAGAGCAGATCGGCGCCGGGCGGGGCAGCATTACCACCCCCGACTCCTCACTCTTCATCATTAACCGAGACCCGTTCCGCGCCATCCGGCGTGGGCGGCAAATGTTCCAGCGCAAGTTCGTGAGGTCACAGGGGCAGGGACCGCTCTTCCATGACGGCATTGGTAACATCAACGTCGATCTCGCGCTCGGCGCCGGGTTGGCCGACAGTTGCGCCGCGTGTCACGGACGGCCGCGCGGCTCCGCCGGCTCCGGCGGCGACGTTGTCACGCGCCCTGATAGCCGCGACGCACCGCACCTCTTCGGCCTCGGTCTAAAGGAGATGCTGGCCGACGAGATCACGACCGACCTGCGCGCCATCCGCACCGACGCCATCAATGACGCTCGTGCGACGTGCCGCGACCAGTTCAGAGACCTCAACAGCAAGGGGATCAACTTCGGCAAGATTATCGTCGACGCCGATTCCTTCTGCCGTCTCAGGGTGATCACGTCTCAGGTTGAGGGTGTCAATCCGGACCTGCGCGTACGCCCGTTCTTCCTGCAAGGCGGCACAATCTCGATGCGCGAATTCCTCGTCGGCGCCTTTCAGGCGGAGATGGGTCTGCAACCGATCGATCCCGATCTCGCGAGGGCGCAGTCGGGCCAACGCGTCGTGACGCCTTCGGGCATGGTTCTCGACGGCCGGATGGACAAAATCGAAGTGGCCTTCGAGCAGGACGCCACGACTGACGGTGACGGTGACGGGGTCGTCAACGAGATCCCCACCA
>JAICGZ010000424.1 GCA_025922875.1 Pyrinomonadaceae bacterium | reverse complement strand
GCCGCCAGCCGGTTGATCCAGGCGTGATTTGAATAAGAGTGATGGCTGCCGTCGTGTTCGATATTGAAGCCAATCGCCGCCATCGCCAAGCCAAGCAGAACCGCAAGAGGCAAAGCTTGCCACCACGACCCGGCCACGAACACGAGCAATGAATAGAACCCACTAAAGACGACCAGAATAATTGCGGTTTTCAAATACATTCCGGGACAGTCGCGTTGACTGCGATTGGAACTTCGAAAATAGTCATCGACTCTTCGCCTTAACTCTTTATGAAAAGTACTGTCTCTTCTGAAAGTTAATCGGCTTTGAGCGACATCACGAATATCATTAACGGACATAGAAAAACTCCCTCAAGTGGGTTACCAGGCACTTTGATGCTCTCACCACGCTATGTTACCCATCACACATTGCAACTTCTTCTCAAAACGGTGCTAGTGATTGTGAAGTGACAAAAAGATTACAAGCGGTGAACAGGAAGGTTACATCATCCCTTCATAGCAGGCGCAGGGCCACGTGCATATAGAACTCTCCGGTGGACAACTTTTAGCGCGGGAGCGCTCAGTGAGGGACACCCAGCCTAGCAAGACGCGAGAATTGTCGTATGTGCGAAAGACCACATATAAAAAGAAGGCTCGGACTGGTGAGAGGACGAAGTTTTAGATAGAACTCAATTCAGGTATGCATCCGTTTCGGCTTTAATGATCGCGTAACATTGGCAAGATTTCGCTTCCAGGCCCCGGCGATTAAGAATAGTAATCACTCCTCGACTGTAACGAATCAGTTTACCGGCCTGCAGCGCGCCGGCGGCCTTACTTACGCCTTCCCGCCGCACGCCCAACATGGTTGATAGAAATTCCTGAGTTAAGGGAAATTCCTTCGCTGCCAGACGATCGCTTGTCATCAATAGCCATCGCGCCAGTCGAGCGTCAACCATGTGAAAGCGATTGCATGCAGATGATTGAGAGATTTGGGCGAGCAGTGAGTGCGAATAACGATGTAGCAGGTGGTGTAAACTGCCAAGTTGGTTTGCTTCCGTGCGCACAGCCGCTGAACTCATTTTCATTGCGGTACCCGCGCCTTGCACCAGGGCTCGTGTTGATGAAAACTTGACACCCATAAAGACAGAAAGGCCAGCCATTCCTTCATTTCCCACCATTCCCACTTCAAGCCCCGAGGTCTCTGACAGTTCCGAAATTAACGAGATTATCGAATTGTTAGGAAAATAAACGTCCTTAATTACATCGCCAGGTTCGTACAACGCCTCGCCCAAAACCAAACTAACTGTCTTCAGCTTGGGTAATAAACGCTTGTATTCATTTTTCGGAAGCGTGGCGAGCAGCCGGTTAACACCCGCATCGCCATTAGTACTGCTATTTAAAAACGCCATTTTATAGACTCCTCGGTACCCATACCGCCAATACGCTAAACAATAGAGGGCGCCAAGTCTGTGCGCCAACCCACATATGCCCCGTGTGAAGCGACCGGTGGCATTAGTTAGCACATGATGAGATTTTTGACCTTTGTGTGCGTTAGCACACATATGTGTTATAGTGCCTCCGAAGCCGCAGCCTGCTTTGACATGTGGATCGAGTCTTCCTCCTCCTCTTGCCCCTTTGTGCAATTCAGCGTAGATAAAAAGGCTAGCGCTATTAATTCCATCCGGAGACCGGAAGATGAAAATCCTGCTCTACAATCCAGACAATGGCGTCACGCGCAACTTCATGCCACACCTCTGGATGTTTCTCTTGCAAGCGATCACGCCTCCCAGTCATGAGGTTATTCTCATTGACGCTAATGCGCGTGCGATGAGCGATGATGAGATCGTCCGATTCATAAAAAAAGAAAAAATCGATCTCGTCGGCATCGGCGCGATGACCAGAATGGCTGAGAAAGCGTACCGAGTCGCCGACGCGATTCGCTCGGCCGGGGTGCCGGTGGTGATGGGCGGTCCACACGTTACTGAAGTTCCTGACGAGGCGCTCGGCCGAGATGGTGGACCACGACACGCGGATGCGATCGCACTCGGTGAAGCTGATGAAACGTGGCCGAGGATAGTTGAAGATGCTGCCCGTGGTGAACTTAAAGATATCTATGCGCCCGTTGACGATACCGGTAAAGAACGGAAACCGAGTCTTCAGCCTTACCCGGAAATTCCCTGGGAGTCGTTAGATCTGGATCAATTCAATTTCTTCCCACGTATCCTGCGTCCATTGTTGTCCCGCATCGGCCCGCGTTGGCGGACACTGCACATTGTTCCGCTCGAGTCAGGGCGAGGCTGTCCGTATGGTTGTGAGTTTTGCACCGTTACCGGATTCTTTGGCGACTCGATCCGTTTCCGCACAAATGAAAGTATTGTTGACGAACTACTGACGTTAAAGGCGCGGGCTAAAAAGGAAGGCGGGCTGATCTCAGTATTTTTTGTTGATGATAACTTTGCTATCAGTATCAAACGAACAAAATCACTGTTGCGCGACATTATCGCCGCCGGTGCCCAGCTCCCCTGGATCGCGCAGATTAGCGCGAATCTTTTACGCGATCAGGAGCTGGTTGATCTGATTGCGGAATCCGGTGGAAAGGTCATCTTTATTGGGATGGAGTCGATTGATCCCGTCAATCTGGCCGACGTTAAGAAGGGATTCAACAAACCCGAAGAATACACGGGCGTGCTCAAACGTCTCGCTGAGCGAAATATCTACGCCATTACTTCCTTCATTATTGGTATGGATAACGACACTCCTGGCGTGGCGGAGCGCATACTGCAACAGATTCGCACGTGGCCTCCGGGCTTGCCTGTGTTCGGCCAACTCACGCCGTTTCCCTCCACACCGCTGTATAAGCGGCTACGAGAAGATGGTCGTCTGGTTCGACCCAAACACTGGTTGAAGTTCGAGAAAAACACGATGGCCCACGTACCGCTCAAGATGACCATCGAGCAAACTCATCACGAGCTCCATTATGCGTGGGCCCACTCGTACGATGCTGCACGCAATGCAGAAGCGGTTCAGGCGATGAGCTACGCTACCGTCGGTCCGCGGATCTTTCACCTCATCACGCGGTTTGCATTCCGGGCTATTTATTTCCCACAAACAACCAGACGC
The DNA here is from genome assembly GCA_025922875.1 of Pyrinomonadaceae bacterium. Taxonomy (GTDB): domain Bacteria; phylum Acidobacteriota; class Blastocatellia; order Pyrinomonadales; family Pyrinomonadaceae; genus PSRF01. The sequence goes on along the minus strand of JAICGZ010000424.1, from coordinate 1,546 downwards.
GCGTGGCTCAAAGTGTTTTTTGAGAACAGACGCATTGTCCTGAGTCTTGCGAAAGAAGCGATTGGTAGTGTGCTGACTTCGAAAACGATGGAAGGAAAAGATGGTAGCTCCTCTGTGATAACACCGCTGGGAATAAATACTACTCGTTAACCATTGATCGACGGCGGTGAGAAGCGCACCTCGGTTATCCAAGTAAGCGATCGAACTCGTCTTTGACAACTCGATAACACTCGCAGGCGGTTTCTTCCAACTTCTGGCGGTCCAGGATGTGTATGCGGCCCCGCACATAACTGATTGCTCCTACGTCCTGAAGGTGACCCGCAGCCACCGTAACCCCTTCGCGGCGCACGCCGAGCATGTCGGCGATCAATTCCTGAGTCATGATCAACTCGTCCGTATCCACCCGGTCATGGCTTAACAACAGCCAACGGCAAAGTTGCTGTTCGACAGAGTGGAGGCGGTTGCAAACGGCGGTCTGAGATATCTGGGTAATTAGTGCTTGCGTATAGCGCAGCAACAAGCGTTGGAACTCACCACCTAAGGCGAATTCGTTCTGTAGCACCTTCGCTTTCATGCGAATAGCATCGCCTGCGCTTTGGACCACGGCACGGTTCGGCATGGTTCCTCCTCCCATGAAGAGAGCAATTCCCACTACACCATCATTGCCCGTCAATCCCATTTCGGCTGTGGCGCCGTTTTCCATAGTGTAAAGCAAAGAAACGATCGCCGTGATGGGGAAGTAGACATAATCCAAATGTCCGCTGAATTCGTAGACGACATCGCCAAGGGAAAATGAAATTTGTTGAAAGCTTGGGAGCAGGCGTTCGAGTTCGTCCGGTGGCAGAGCGGCCAACAGCCGATTCTTACTGGCATCCAGGGGTTTCGAAGAAACTCGCACGTTGCATCTCCACTTTCGCTTGCACTGGAGCCAAGAGAAGCCGCTGGTTCCGCAAGTTTAGGCAGAGCATATCACGCATGTGCGGTACGACACATATGACCCATTCACCATCAATTGTGTTTGTCAGAGTTTATTCATGGCCTGCGCAGAACTTATCAATTCGTTCGCCTGCCGTGAATACTTGCTTCTCCATTTGAGTTCTAGCTTTCGCGATCGTTTGTACCTCTTTAGGTGATGGATAAATGATCAAAACAAAAGCCTCCGGGCTAAGTTTCCTCGGAGGCTTTGCTGTAAAGAATCGCCGGATTGTCCGGCAACAGAATTAGTAGCGAGAGCGACCGCCGCCATTATTGCGGCCTCCCCCGAAACCGCCACGAGTACCACCGCGCTCTTCGCGAGCCTTGGCCTCGTTAACGTTTAGGGTGCGTCCCCCGACCTCATGGCCGTTGAACTGCTGAATCGCTGCATTGCCTTCTTCTGTCGAGGACATTTCGACGAATGCGAAGCCGCGTGAGCGACCGGTGTCGCGATCTTCAATAACGTTTACTGATTCAACTGTTCCCGCTTGCGAGAACAATTGCTGCAAATCTTCGCTCGAAGTTTGGAACGAAAGATTACCGACATATAGTTTCATAGACATTTTTGTGT
>JAICGZ010000423.1 GCA_025922875.1 Pyrinomonadaceae bacterium | reverse complement strand
GGCCCCCCGGGGCCGCCCCTGTCACTATGGTTGCGCCATACGACCGTGGGGCGGCCCGGGGGGGCCGCCCCTACAATTGCGCCCTTAGAGATCCGATGCCGTCACTCAGGCGTTGCAGTGCGGCATTGAGGTCGTTGGGCCAAATATCATTTCACGTTAGAAGACTTTCAGGGGCCGGTTCCCACCACCGGCTGCCTGGTTGAATTAGACTCACGGAAACGTTATACAGTGTGCACTTTTAATCTCACGAAAGGACCTCACATGAGCAACACAAATCTCACCTTCATTGAAAAAATCGAAAAAGCTATTTACCTGATTCGCGGCGAGAAGTTGCCGAACTGAACCGGTCACAATTTGTGACCGGTTCAGAGAAGCATCGGGATCCTCGTTTTCGGCCTTATGCTTTCACCGAACAAGGTGTCGCCATGCTATCGAGTGTATTGCGAAGCAAGTGCGCGATAACCGTCAACATCGAAATCATGCGCGCCTTTGTAAAGCTACGACAACTGCTCGCCTCTAACGCCGAACTTTCTCGCCGGTTGGACGAACTGGAGAGCAAGTACGATAAACAGTTCAAGGTTGTCTTCGACGCAATTCGACAATTGATGGCAACGCCGGCTCGAAATCGCAAAGAGATAGGTTTCCGTTGGCGCGAAGTGAAGAAGTGAGTTTCACGTGTTTGTTTTGCTCGCGATCAATCAAGCCGTTGAAAGAAATCTCCAGCGATTCGCAGCAGTCGCAATTGTAGGGGCGGCACTACGTGGCCGCCCCTCCTTTAGATTGCGCATTCTTCGGGACAGGGGCGGCCACGGAGGGCCGCCCCTACAATCGCGCCCCCAGATCCGATTTTTCAGGCAAAGATCTTCAACTACTCAGTTCCAACTCCCTGGTCCATCTTGAGTTGCCAGAACAGGAAGGCGAGTTCCAGTGAGACGTCTTCAATTATCTTACTCAACGGACGACCGCCGGCGTGACCGGCCTTGGTGTCGTAGAGCAACAACACAGGCTTGCCTGACGTGCTCGCGGCTTGCAGGCGCGCAGTCATCTTCCGCGCTTGAAGTGGAGGGACCCTCGTGTCCTGATCGCCCGTCGTGAAGAGCACTGCCGGATACTTTTCTCCGGGCTTCACCTTCTGATAAGGCGAATAGGCGTAAAGATATTTGAACTGTGCGGGATCAGAAGCGTTCCCGTACTCGAGCAATGCTGGTGGATTGTTATTCTTAAACCGGTAGTAGCCGATCATGTCGAGGTCTGGAAACTGGCATAGCACAGCCTGGAATAGTTCAGGTCTTTGCGTTAAGGCCGCCCCCACAAGCAAACCACCATTGCTGCCGCCTTGAATAGCCAACCGCGATGGGTTGGTATATTTGTTCTTGATGAGCCACTCGGCGGCGCCTATGAAATCATCGAAGACGTTCTGTTTCTTGTCGAGCATGCCGGCTTTGTGCCATGCCTCGCCAAACTCTCCACCGCCGCGAATGTTCGCCAGTGCATACACTCCGCCTTGCTCGACCCAAATGGCGGCCGATGAACTGAACCTCGGGGTCTGACTAACATTAAAGCCTCCATAACCATATAACAGCACCGGAAGCTTCCCATCAGGTTGCAGTCCTTTCTTGTGCACGAGGAACATCGGCACCTTGGTCCCATCCTTTGATGAGTACCAGACTTGTCGAACCTGAAACTCATCAGATTTGAACGGCACTTTAGGTTGTGCCCAAAGTTCCGTCTTTCCGGTTTGAACGTCGTAGCGATAGATGGTCTGAGGCATAACAAACGAGCGGAAGCTGAAAAATGCTTCGTTACTACTCCATCGCCCCGAGAGACCGCTTGCCGAACCGATACCTGGAAGCGAGACTTCGCCCAACGCCTTTCCATCCAAGTTGAAGATCTTTATCTGTGTCGTAACGTTATGCAGGTAACTCACAAACAACTTGCCGCCAACGAGTGAGAAACCCGCGATTGCGTCGGGGCCTTCGGGAATGATCGTCACCCACTTCTCGCGCGCAGGATCATTCAGATCCACTACGACGATGCGTTGATTCGGCGCTTGCCAATCTGTTTGCATGACGAGCCGATCGCCGGCAAACCATGCGTTGAAGTGCGCAGGGATGTCGTTAACGATAGTTTGAATTGGACCACCGGACAGCTTTTGCACGTAAACCTCACTACTGGTCCAACCATGCTGAACTCCGAACATCAAATACTTGCCATCCTCTGAGACAGCTCCGCCAATCCATTTGTCGGGTCCGTAACCTTTGCCAAATACCTCTACATCCTTCGACGGGTCGGTACCAATCGCGTGATAGAAGACGCGTATCCCGGTGTCTCGTCGTTGGAGGTTGTAGTAGAAGCCGCTGCCATCGTTCTTCATCGACACGCCGCGATAAAGTGCGTGCGGCAGTTGATCGACGTCCTTGCGTTTATCGACGTCCATTACGCGCAGTTCAGTCTCGTCCGTACCTCCACGGCGCACGTTGTAGATAATCAACTTGCCGTCGCTCGATGCGTCAAGTAAGCCGATGTCCGTGGTGTGATCTGGGCTGAGGGTGTGCGGATCGATTAGGACTTCGTCCTTGCCGTTTAGCCCCTGGCGGACATAAAGGATCGACAGGTCATCCTCGGCGCGCTTCTTATAAAGAAAATAACGTCCACCCCACTCAAAAGGCGTGCTCACGGCGTCGACACGCAGCAATTCCGACAATCGCTTTTGTATCAGAGGTCGTGATGGAAGCCCGTCGAGCAGGGAGTGAGTGTATTTGTTTTGCGCATCGATCCATGCTCGTGTTTCAGGGCTGTCCTGCTCTTCGAGCCAACGATAGGGATCTACGATTTCGACGCCGTGAAGGACCTGGCGAAAGTTGTCGACTCGTGAAGGCGGTGGTTTGGGTACTTGCGCTTGTAGAGATGAACTCGATGAGATCACCATGACGAGTAACAACAATGTCCGGCAACCTGTTTTCTTATGAAGTGACGCAACCATATTGACCTCCTTGAGCGCTGCCTGATAATCACAACGAATCATTGCAGACTGAGCAACACCATAATCTCGCCCTTGCCGTGGGCCAGCGGTTCGAGTGCTTTGCCAATGATTGTTCCGGGCATGTGCATTTTTCTGCCCGCGAGTTCGACAGGTTCGGATTTCATCGCCGTGCCCGGAAAATCACTCGTTACAAGCAAGTCGCCAATTTGAATTGCGCCATGCGAAGCGTCGACTTTGACTCGAACTCTGCCCGTGCTGGCGACGAGAACTTTTCCGTTACCACATTCACCAAGCGCGATTCCTGGTTGTGCGGAAATCACGCCGGCCACACGCGTGTCGTATGCCTGTGCTGAGATGACAACTTCATTTGGCCTGGAAGAGTCGAGCACAACCACCGTGGCGGGAGTGAGCTGTTGAGTTGAGGGGACCCACTCCGCAAGGTCTTGATATTTCGCATTGATGTTGCCATCAACAGTGATGTTGCCGGCGACGTGAAGTTTATTTGAAGGAGTTGTTGTTCCAATTCCAACATTGCCTGACGTTGTTACGAGCAGGTATTCCGGATTGGTGTCTTTCGATGACAGCGATAGTCCCATATTGTCCGAGCTGCGCGGGGCCACTTGGGCGTAGGCGTTACCGTCGGACCAGTTAGCGTTTAAATACAAGGCCTTGCCATTGCGCTCGAACATAACGAACTGATTAGAACTTCCTACTACATGCAGTTTGGCAGTTGGATTGGCTGTGCCGATGCCGATATTGCCATTGCTGGAGATTCTCATTCTCTCGATGCTTTCAGTAAGAAAGGCAATCGGGTGGTTATTGATTGAGTTGAATCGAAAGAAACCGTTGTTTCCATCAAGTCCCACGTAAGCAGTCACCGCGCCGTCGCTCCCTCGTTCATATTCGACCCCTGAAAAACCAGTGCTGCCGATGTTTCGGAGACGTAGTACGCCTCGGAGGTGATCGTTGCCGATGACCTGTAGTGCCGTTTCCGGACTCGTCGTCCCCACGCCGGCATTGCCACTGGCGGGAAACGTGTTTGTCTGCGCGGGTGTCAGTCCGGCGGCAACAGTCAACGAAATGATTACAAACGCACACTTAGTTGCGACACGAAAGAAAGCGCGTCGTCTTAACTGAGTTTTCACATGAGCCTCTTTCTTTGAAGCCAGGATCGAAAACGCGTCCGGCGGGTTAGTTGAGCAAGTCTTCCGTTTGACAGCTATGAAGGTGAAACCTGGTCGGGGAAGAGTGTGATGGCGTGCACAGTAGCCCTGCGTGTTTTAGAAGTCAACATTTTCTCTGAAGTGACGCAACCATATATTAATTCCTTGAGCGCTGCTGAGCGCACGGCTCTGTGCACGTGGTAAATTATTTGGTGCTCGCGCCGAACGAGTACAACGTATTACGTGTACGGATATAGAGATTACTCCCGGCAATCGCAGGTGTGGCCCAAACTTCTTCATCCAGGTCGTTCATGGCGATGATTTCCCACTGCGCGTCAGCTTTGAGCACAGTTACTTTGCCGCTCGCACTTACGACATAGATCTTGCCATCCGCCGCGACAGGGGATGCGTAGTACTCTTCGAGCGCATCAGGCGTGCGACCCTGTTTCAGAACCTGTCCACTTGCCGGATCGAGACTGGAAACAATCCCGCCCTCTTTCATCAGATACATCACGCCCCGGTAGATCAACGGTGAAGGTATGCTT
>JAICGZ010000422.1 GCA_025922875.1 Pyrinomonadaceae bacterium | reverse complement strand
CGCTTTACTCGTCCTGTAAAGCGTTTGTTTACCCGTCACTGTATGAAGGTTTCGGCCTGCCGCCGCTGGAAGCGATGGCTTGTGGCGCCGCGGTGATTACGAGCAGGATCGGATCGCTAAGTGAAACAGTGGGCAGTGCGGCGCGCCTCGTAGATGCGCGTGACGTGAACGATCTAGCGAGAGCAATTGCAGAACTGTTGAGTGATGAAACCACGCGAAGACACTTTGCTGAGGCAGGCGCGGAACATGTAAAGAAATTTACGTGGGAACAGACAGCCCTTAAAACCCTCGAGGTCTATCGCGAACTACTTTAGAAGGCACAAAAGAGCACAAAATGTTTAGAAAAACATTCTGTACCTTTTGTGCCTTTTTGTGGCGACTTTTAGAACCGGTTGCGATACTCCGTCGAGTAAATGAAACCAAAGATCATGTGACGGAAGTTGCTGGGATCCGCATTCAGGGTGTTGACCCAGTTCTGGAACCCAATCGTATCCGGATCACGTCTGAGGTATCCGAAGTATTGCATCGTAACGAATCCGCGGTTGAAGAACTTGTCGAACACGGGCTGGCTCTCGATCACAGTTCTTAGAACTTGTGCTCGTGTCTGCGTACCGCCGTCGAGCGCCGCAATCAAATTCGCTTTGTTTGAAAGTGTGACGCCTGCAGTCTGTTCAAGCTTGTTCACGAATCCTGAATTGCTGAGACCATCATAAGCAGTCTTGAATTCCGCCTTTTGCACAAAGTCGTTCATGTACTGGTTCTTGCTCGCGGCTTCCTGCTCGGGCGATTGCGAACCGCCGACCTTTTGCATGTCCGGCACAAACTCGGTGTAGAGAGGCCTGCGACCCAGGGCGGCATCGTAGAAGCGATAAGCCCAGTAGCCGCGGCCCTGAAATTCGATCGACTGGTAAAAGCCGGCGGACACGTGCACGCGATCGCAGTGCGGATTATCAAACTCGCCAAAACCACCGTTCGGGCAGTTACCCAGGGTCGCGTTCCAGTTCGCAAATCCGGTCCCATCTGGCATGCGGCCCAGAAAGTCGATATATTGCTGCTGCACGAAGAAATCTACGTCGTCGATGGTAATGACTTGATTTGTACCGGGTCGCAGGCGCAACGGTTTAACCTTGATGTTGCCATAGTACAGGTCGGAGGGAAGCCCCGGGACTTCTGTCACTATCCTGAGGGTAGGAGGGTTTTCCTGAGCCAGGACCGTAACGCCCATAAGCGCGATAATTAGAAAACTAATACCGATCTTCATCATTTCTCCTGAATTCCTACGTTATGTCTTTGTCTTGTTGAGGCGGATGGGGTCAGGTCCGTAAGCGCCTCACGCGCTGTAAGGCCGAGTATAGCGATCTGGGATAGACGCGTCAATGAATTGGATTTTGGAAGGTCACAAAGAAGCACAAACACCGCAAACGGTTAGCGAGGGCAGGACCGAACTATCGGTCCTGATGCCCTGCCTGAATGAGGCTGAAACTCTGGCCACGTGTATCAGGAAGGCACAGAAAGCCATCGATGACCTCGGCGTTGTAGGTGAGGTCATTATTGCCGATAACGGTAGTACAGACGGCTCTCCCGAAATCGCCGCCAGCCTCGGCGCGCGCGTGATCCACGTCGCTGAAAAAGGTTATGGAAGTGCGCTTCTAGGCGGGATCAAGGCCGCCCGCGGTAAGTACATCATCATGGGCGATGCGGATGACAGTTATGACTTCACTAAACTCGATCCTTTCCTCGAGAAACTGCGCGCCGGCTACGACCTCGTGATGGGGAATCGTTTCAAAGGAGGCATTGCGCCCCAGGCCATGCCCCCACTTCACCGGTATCTCGGGAATCCCGTGCTGACCGGAATCGGGCGACTCTTCTTCAAAAGCCCGTGTGGTGATTTCCACTGCGGCTTGCGTGGTTTTAGTAAAGCGGCGATTCAACGTCTCGATCTGCGGACCACGGGGATGGAGTTTGCCAGCGAAACAGTCGTAAAGGCATCGTTGCATGGATTACGCATCACTGAAGTCCCGACGACGCTTTCGATCGATGGTCGCAGCCGCCCGCCACACCTGAGAAGTTGGCGCGATGGTTGGCGCCACCTGCGATTTCTACTGCTTTACAGTCCGCGCTGGCTGTTTCTGTATCCGGGTTTATTTCTCATGCTGCTGGGTGCGCTGGTGAGTGGATGGCTCCTCGTTGGCCCAAGGGTCGTCGAGGGCGTGACGCTTGACGTTCATACTCTGCTCTATGCCGCCGTGGCGATCATCATCGGTTACCAAACAGTGATCTTTGCGATCTTTACGAAAGTCTTCGCGATTACTGAAGGTCTACTGCCGGAGGATCCGCGACTGACGACGCTGTTCCGTCACATCAAACTCGAGATTGGCATTATCGCCGGGAGTCTTTTGTTTGTTGGTGGGATTGCGCTGTCAGTGTATGCACTGAGCTTCTGGAGCGCGACCTCGTTTGGACCACTCGATCCATCGCGAACTTTGCGCCTCGTCATTCCGGCGGCCACTTTGATCACACTGGGACTGCAGACCATGTTGTCGAGTTTCTTTCTCAGCATACTCGGACTAAAACGACGCTGATGTTCAAGCTTTCGCTCCGAAAAATCCTTTGCTATCTCTGGGTGGCGCTGCTTGCTTTTTCCTTTTACGTTTCGGTGCGCACCTCATATCGCCAGTCGCTGGCGACTGAAGAGTTTGCCTACGCGTGCGATTCGTTCGGCTACCTGCGAATGGCGAAGCAGATCCGGCACGCAGTCTCACGCGGTACCTGGCCTCAATTCAAACTCGAGTCAACGCAAACACGACTGCTAATCAACTTCATGCAACAGCAGAACCTTCCGGTTCCGCGTTGGGAAGAAGTAGTGGCGCCACACGCGCATCATTACTTTCCCGCATCAGGTTATGTGGGTGTGCAGTATCCGCCAGGGACTGGCCTCGTGCTGGCGATGTTTCCTCAGGGAGAAGCCGTCTATCGTTTGAACCGCATCGTCGTGTTTGTGTTTGTCGTGGTAGGGATTGGAGCGTTGGTGATTGCGGCGTGGAAGCAGGCGTGGGCGTCGATTGGTTTGGTGATGTTGGCCCTTACCGCCGGGTTAATGATCCTTGCGCGATTGGGCGCTTTGACTTTCTCGATGAATGCGGTACTCGTGCCGATCTTGTTGATGTGTCTGTCGAGTATCTTTGCGTTGCGATTCAGAGACCGCAATCTCGGATTGGTGTGTGCGTTGTTTGCCGGCTTGTGCCTGGGGTTTGCGATGCTCATTCGTTTGCCGGCATTTCTTTTGTTACCGGGGTTTCTTGTTTTGTTGTGGCCGGAATGGCGGAACATTCGAGTCAAGAGTCTTCCGGTAGCACTGGTGCTGGGGGTTATTGTTACCGGAATTATTCCAGTGCTCATCAACCAGCAGGATGTCGCCGGCGCCTGGTATCTCTCTACTTACGCGAGCGTGGACGCTGCGGCTCCGACTCTGGAACGTTTGCAGTTCAACCGTTCTTACTTTTTGGGCGACGGACCCGCTTCAGTTGATAATTGGGCGCTGCTTTATGCGCTCGTAGGGTTTGTTGGCTTTCTAATTTTTTATCTGACGCGTGGTTCCGAACAGCCCAATCGTCTCGGACTGAGTTGGAAACGTCTTGCGCTGTCGGCGTTTCTTATCTGGTTTATCGGCATCTGTTACTTTCTCACGCATTGGATCACTGCCGTCCACTACATGACGCCTTCAGTATTCGCCACCCTGGGGTTGATAGGATTTGGCGCTTTGGGTATTGAAGTCACGAGTATCGAGGTCCAAAGATTCAATACTCGATCGGCGCTCTCGTGGTTAGCGCTGGTGCTGATCCTCTGGCCCGGAGTAGCGACGTTTAATCGAGTTTGGACCAGGCGTTCGATCGGGCCGGCGCCGGAAAGAGCAACCACGCATGCGCCGATTCTGCTGCCGTCAGAGTTGGTGGATGACAAGGCGTGGATCTGGGCGGATTTGCTTACCGGATCGCTCTGGTACTATGCGAGTAAGCCGGCGTTCAAGATTCAATTCACGGATCCGGAAACCCGGGCGATGATTTTCAGGTGGGTGTTTGAACGAGGAGAGCGGCAGTATTTGATTCAAGACAGTGAACAGATGAAGAAGTACATCGAGGAGATCGAGCAACTGGGTGGCAAACTCGAGATGCGCGGTAAGGTTGACGGCCAGCCATATTTCCTCGTTGTTTGGCCCAGCAGCGGACCAGCAGCCATGCAAGCAAAAGGATAAAAGCGTTCCCGCAAAGGCGCAAAGACAGCAAAGACGCAAAGGCAGATAAAGGACCCTGCGCCTTTGCCCCCTTTGCATCTTTGCGCCTTTGCGGGAAACTTCGTCGTTGAACATGCAGCAACGTACTGCGTATTTGACAGCCCTTCTTCTCGGCGTCGCAGGCACTATCCAGTACCACTCGCAGCAATTCTTTTCGGGTTTCGACACCTTCTTCGGCGACCGTGGTGATGCGCGCGGGTTCGTGTATTTCTGCGAGCACTGGTATCAATCAATTCTCGGCAAAGTCTCACTTCTTTCGCCCGGCATTTTTTATCCCACGAAACGCACGCTCGCTTATTCAGATCTCTTGTTTGGTTTTGTCGCCCCTTACTCGTTTTTCCGCACCTTCGGCTTCAGCATGTTCACTTCGGTCGAGATAGTAATCATCCTCGTGACTTTTTTAAGTTACTGCGCCGCGTTCGTGTTGTTGTATAGAACGCTCGGT
>JAICGZ010000421.1 GCA_025922875.1 Pyrinomonadaceae bacterium | reverse complement strand
GTACGGCCTTTGGCCCAAAATTGCTGGAGCAGAGCTCGAACCAGGGGCACAGCCCCGTTGCTTTTCACATCGAACGGCGAGGCAAAGCCTCGCCGCACATCAGGCGGCAAAGCCGAAGCGAACGACTTTTGAGGCAAAGCGTAATCAAATAGTTACGCGCAGCGAGTGAACGATCACTAACTGCCTCCAAGGGAATCTCACTTCCCGCGCCACGTTACGCCACCGTTTTCGCTACACGCGAAACCTCAACACCAGCTTCTTTCAGTTTTCGCAATCGCTGGTGGCCCAGGATCGCCGCCCCGAGAGCGGTCGTAAACTGGACCATATCGCCCTCGGGCACGTTCACGTCCGAGTTCAACTTCTCGCGTACTACGCGTTCCATCAGGCCGAAGCGCAGGATGCCTCCGATGAGTGTGTATTCGGGTTCCATCTTCACCCGCCTCATCAATTGCATAGAACGATCGACAAGCGATGAGATGGCACCATGCATAATGTCCGCCGGTGGTGCTCCCATGGATAATTGATTGATCACCTCGGATTCGGCAAACACGGCGCAAACGCCTGAAATCGGAACCGCCGTTTTCGAGGTGGCGACGAGCGGCCCAATTTCTTCTGTCGAGTACCCCATGTAGCGCGCGGTTTTCTCGATGAATGCGCCCGTGCCCGCGGCACACTTGTCGTTGAGCCGGAACGACCTTACTTTCGCAGTCTCATCAAGGCGGCTTGCCTTCATCGTTTGCCCGCCGACATCGAGAACGGTGCGTGTCTTGGGAAACAGAAACGCTGTGCCTCGCGCGCTTGAGGTTAGATCCGTCACCGCAACATTGCTGAACGGAACCATGTGACGGCCAAAACCGGTCGCAACCACGTAAGCAACATCACTGTCTTCCAGGCCTGCTTGTTGAAGCGACAGGTCGAAAAGTTTGCGCGAAACTTCCGCGAGTTTGAAGCCGGTGTTGGCCACAGCTTTGCCAACGATACTAAAGTCGTCAGACAGAATAAGGGCCTTTGTGTAAGTCGAGCCGACGTCAATGCCAACGGTGTAATTCATACCAGGTATTCACTGAGTCGCCACGGGAACGCGGCTTACGCGGATGTGGTCCAGCGCGAACAGCGCTGCGCCGAGTGCGCCCATGAAATGTGAATCGGGGCTCACGTTAACCTTCAAGTTCATTCCTTTATTGAGCGCCTCGATCATACCGATGTTCCTGGCAACGCCTCCGGTGAATGTAACTTCCGGTTCGATGCCCACGCGCCGCAACAATCCGATCGACCGCGCGGCGATCGATTGATGCACCCCGAGCAGGATGTCTTCGATCTTTTTTCCCTTACCCAGCCAGGAAAGAACTTCAGACTCCGCGAAGACCGTACACGTCGTGCTGATCTTAACGGCCCGCTCGGCGCGTAGCGCCACCTCACCCAACTCGTCGAGCGGAATGTCGAGCGCCGCCGATGCCGCGCCCAGGAACCTACCTGTGCCGGCAGCACATTTGTCGTTCATGCAGAAGTCAACGATCTCGCCCGCCGCGTTAACTCGAATTGCTTTCGTGTCCTGACCACCCATGTCGACCACTGTACGGGTCTGCGGAAACATGTGCACCGCACCGCGTCCATGACAACTGATCTCGGTTACCTGGGCATTACCGAACGTCACGCGATAGCGACCGTAGCCTGTGCCGATCACGTACTCGACCTGACGTTCGTCGAGACCGGCGGAGGCGAGGGTCTGCGCAAAAGCATGTTCGGCGGCGGCAATAACATTCGCTCCGGTGTCGATCAGCGCCCGCCCCGCGATCTCGCCGCCTTCGTCGATGATAACTGCCTTGGTTTGGGTAGATCCGACGTCAACGCCGGCTGCGTAAGCCATAGAGACTCCATCTATTTCTCAACGGGCGGCGGCCAGTCGCCGCGATGCCAAACCTTCAAAAAAGGCGTCGGTCCGGTTTTTCAACTGGGCCTCTGAAACCACGCGGCGATCCATCATGTCCGATTCGATGAAGAGGCTCGCAATGTCGTGCGACGCCATCAATGCGCGGCGATTGTCAGCTAGTCCAGTCGAAACAGTGCGACAACTCTTAATCGGGTGGTACACCACACCGTCGACGTGAAATGGTTCGATCAACTCGGCCAGCGCCTTTTCCTGATAGAACATGCTATCCATCGCATTGCGCACGTAGATCAGAACCCCTTCAGCGAAACTCTCCAGTGGCCGGCTCAAGTCGTACTCGTATCCCTGACTTACTCCACCCGCGGCAAACCAAAGATAGGTTGAGTTGACAAAGGTGCCGCCCCACTCGCTGAACAGCTCATTAAAGCGCCGAAAGATCGGATAACAGGGAACACCGACGAACAACAGCCGGTACTTCTCGTCGGTCATGGTGCCGATGCCTTGCGCGGCCTTGAATTCCATCTCTTCGACCAAATCTTCGAAATACTTCGCGCCCTCGGGTGTCCCTCGAAAACCATTCGACACGCCAAGGTAGATCGTTCCGTCGGTGAGCGCGTTGAAAACAGACGGCGTACTCTGATTCAGTTCGAGTACGCGGCGCCACCCGCGACTCATGACGTTCGCATGGTCTAAGTTCTCACGCAGGCGATCAATATCGAACGTCTTTCCGGTGAGACGTTCACAAACAGTGATTAGCTCTTTTACCTGGGCCAGGACGTACCGGCGATCATTCTCGAAATCAGGTTCTCCCGGCCAGGTCTGTTTACCGCGCGCACGGGTTCCCGGAACATCGAGAGTGAAGATAGGGATGTGATACATCCGCTCCCAGATTTCCGCCCACTTGATGTACGTGTTGCAGGCGTTCGTCAACACTGCCAGCGAAGGCGGTGGAATGCGACCCATCGGATGTTCACCGTGTCTAAGTTGGACGGCAACGTCGGCCTTAACATACCCGCAAATATCCGGCGAATAGCCGTAGTCTTCAGCCTGGTTAAGGTACTCATGCGCGACGCGACGCACCGCGGTTTGCAGCGAGTTAATCTCCGGCATCACGATCGGCAAATCAAAGACGCGCAGTAGTTCGGCCATGCTGCCCATGACGAAAATATACGCTGCCTGACCGCCCGTTTCGGCGGTCTGGTTCAGTTCAGCGAACCACTTTTGAAATAGTGCTGCGCCATCACGGTTGCCGCGGCCGACGATGTCAGTTGTGTGGGCCATGCCTTTGTACAATCAGCTAAACAAAATATTTTCTACAAACGTCTCCAACTGAATTTCCACGGAATCAAAACTAGTCATGCTCTCCTCAAATTCGCCGACAAAATATGGAATGCCTGCCTTGTCGAGCGCGCGTGTGTACGCAACCTGCTCTTCGAGGCCAGGCTCGCACATCTTGGCGGCGGTGATGATGGCGGCCTCGGCTCGTGCATTTCGAATCCGTTCGAGCAGCATCTTCCTTTTTGGTTTGCGCAGATCGTGTTGGACCGGGCTGTAGGACGATTTTTCCAGGTAGGCTTCGGCCAGGTTGAACAGCGGATCGCCGTAAGGCGAAACGTCTTCGAGCAACCAACGCAATCCGATCAACAAGTCGTCATCGACGACGTAACACGAGCGCGCGATGGCGCGAATCAGGTCCAGCGGAGGCTGTTCACAGAAACCACCTTCGAACACAACCCGGACTTTATCTTGCGTTTGCGTCCTGCGCGCGCGAATCTGCGGAAGCAACGTGAGCAGCAGTTTGTTGTGTTCTTCGCGCGGAATCAGTCCGGCAAGCGCTACGAGCACGTAAGCCTCATCGGCGGAAATGAGCCAGGGAGTGTTTTTCTTTATCTCGTACAGCTCACGGATCAGCAGGCGATTCTGGTTGAAGACAGCGATCGAATTCCGTAACGCATTGTGGGTGATTGTCTCACCGGAGATCTCTTCGATGGATCTTTTCAACCTGCCATACTCGCCGCGGAGATAGATGACGGAATATGGCGAGTTCGGGTTCTGCGGCAGATACAGAATCTGACATGGATAGGAAACATTACGTCCCCACACGGCCGCGAGATTGCGGGCGGCGTCGCAAATAGGATGTGTAACGAACATCTCAAGAGGGACAGTGTTGCTCAGGGCAAGTTCGAGCGAAGTCTTGAGAATCGAGCAGAGGTAAGATCCAAAGCGCGAGTCTGAATGGACCGCTTCAATGGGAGCGCCACGAACTTTGAACGGCAAGAGACCAGCGGCATGAACGATCTCTTCAGGAAAATTGACCTGAAAGTGACCCACTACCTTCCCGCCACGTTCGCGCCAACGTTTGACGGTTGGAAAAGTAGTGTCTTCAAACAGCTCGCGACATTCGTAGATTGCATCGTCAAGCGATCTGTTTTGCCATTCGTGAAAGATTAGTTCGGTCATTAACAGCGTTTATCCCGGAGTCATCTCTGCGTTCTCTGCATAGAAATGGCGGTTCGAGCGTATCAAACGCAGAGGTCGCAGCGGATGCGCAGAGAACACGGAGAAAATTTCAAATTCTGGCGCAAAGTCATTCACCCCACCATGTTGAGTCCGCCGTTGATGCTGAAAACCTGGCCCGTGATGTAGCTGGCTGCGTCAGAAGCGAGAAACAAAACCATTGGCGCAATTTCTTCAGGCCGGCCCAAACGTTTCAACGGGATAAAGTTAACGATCGAACCAAGTATCTTGGCGGTGAAATCGTCTGTCCGCATTTCATCAATCAGAGGCGTATCGCATAACCCGGGCGAGACCACGTTGACTCGGATATTGTCGCGGGCATGTTCGCGAGCGATGGTTTTCGAAAAGGCCATGATCGCCGCTTTGGAGCTCGCATAAATCGCTTCGCCAAAT
>JAICGZ010000420.1 GCA_025922875.1 Pyrinomonadaceae bacterium | reverse complement strand
TTCGTTGTTCGACCTCGTCAGCCTGCTCAGTGGTATGTACGGCCGACTGCCCAACGATCGTCCGCACCAGTTCAAGTTTGACGGCAGCTATCAGTGGCCGTTCAGACTGATGACCAGTGCTTCGTTCCGCGCGCAGTCTGGTGTTCCGTTCAACGCTTTGGTTCCGCACCCGCTCTACGGTGACAACGAAGGTTTCTGTATCCCGGGCCTCAGTTGCGTCCCGCGCGGCACGGCGATCAACCCGTTGACCGGCAGCAATCGCACTCCGACGACGTACAACTTGGATCTCGGTGCTTACTACCCGATCTCCGTTGGTGAAGGTAAACAGCTTCGTCTCCAGGTCGACTGGTTCAACGTTTTCAATAACCAGGAAGCTATCCGTGAAGACGAAACGTTCCTGATCAACAGCGGGGCTCCGGGCATTCCGCCGGTTCCGAATCCGTTCTGGGGCACTGGAGCAATCTTCCAGTTCCCGTCGGCCGTTCGTCTGGGTGTGAAGTTCCAATTCTAAGCACTCGCTTTCTGTGACCACGCTCTAAGGACGTGGGCAGTTTGAAAAGGGAGGCGTAAAATTTACGCCTCCCTTCTTGTTTTTGTGGTAACCTTCAGGCCGCCAATCAAACAACCAATGCCTCCACGTTTTACTCGGCAACTGCTTGTTACTGGAGTTATCGAGATGGCTCAGAATCCACTAAACTTGCGCACCTTCTGTCGCCGTTTTCCGCTTCCTCTTACACTTCTGCTCTCCCTTGCCGTCGTCGCCAACGGACAGTCAGGAGGGGCCATTGACACAACCGGTACCGGAGGCCTTCATTCAATCAGCGGCCGCCTGATCTTTCCTTCCGGACAACGGGCCGACTCGCGGCTCAAGGTAACGCTGGAAAGCTCCGGCAATGGCGAGCTCTTTGTCTTGGCGGACGGTAACGGGGCCTTTACCTTCCGTGGACTCAAAGCCGGCAGCTATACCGTTGTTGTTGAAGGCGGCGACTTCTTCGAGACAGCACGCGAAACACTTTATATCGAACCCACGATCACGGACCGTCGAACGAATATGACGGTCGGTCCGCTATCGAGACCTTATACCGTTCAGGTTTATCTGCGACCCAAGCAGAATGGTGCGAACACGAAGCCCGGCGTCCTCAATGCCGCGCTGGCGACCGTTCCGAAACCTGCCGTGGACCTTTATGAGAGGGGCCTTCAGGCGGCGGCGCGTGGTGAAACCGATCAGGCCATCGACGACTTCAAACGAGCCGTAGTGTTACATCCAAACTTTGGCTTGGCGCTTAACGAGCTCGGTGTGCAGTACCTGCGAAAAGGTGACCTCGACAAGGCTGCTGACGCGTTGCAAAGGGTGCTTCATCTATCGCCGGATGCGGCAGAGCCTTGCTTGAACTACGGCATTGTCCTGTTGCAACAGAAGAAGTTTCCGGAGGCTGAGAAACAGTTACGAGACGCGGTGAAGAAGAACGAGAACACGTACACCGCGCATCTGTATCTCGGCATCACGCTGATCTACGTCAAGAACTACGGCGAAGCGGAAGGACAACTTCGGAAAGCGATCACGATCGGTGGTTTAAAGGCTGGCCAGGCGCACTATTATCTCGGTGGGCTGTACTGGCAGACGGGCAAGCACAGGGCAGCCGCCGACGAACTTGAGACGTTCCTAAAGCTCGAACCGAAAGCCGCCAACGCCGACAAGCTTCGCAACACGATCAAGGAGCTGCGTAACAAGTCAGAGTAGTTTCCTTTAGTGTGTGAGGCGCCCGAGGGACCCCGAGGTGCAGTCGCAACGTCCATTTTTGAATATGTGTGAACCGCTTCGCACGTGGCAGGGACAGGCGAAACGTTGGATAGGCGTTACGTACGTTTGAGCGTGAGCAGGTGTCCGAGCTTTTCCTTCTTAGTGCGTAGGTAACCGGCGGCGTCGTCAGTAGCATCGACCTCGATCGAAACTCGCTCGACAATCTTCAATCCCGCCTCTTCAACCGCGCGCAGTTTAAGCGGATTGTTCGAGATCACCTTCACCTGGCAGAGCCCGAGATCGAATAGAATCTCCGCACACTGACGATAATCTCGCAAATCAACGGCAAGCCCGAGTTGCTCGTTCGCCTCGACCGTGTCAGCACCCCGATCCTGCAGCGCATACGCCCGGATCTTATTGACGATACCGATACCCCGCCCTTCCTGCTGCTGGTAAACAATCGCCCCGCGTCCTTCCTGCTCGATCATCTGCATGGTGCGATGTAGTTGTTTACCGCAGTCGCACTTGGTCGAGCCGAAGACGTCCCCCGTAAGACACTGCGAATGGATTCTGACAAGCGTAGGAACGTCGCGGCGCATCTCACCTTTGAAGAGCACGACAAACTCTTCCTGGGTCGTGAGGGAGCGGTAAGCGG
This sequence comes from Pyrinomonadaceae bacterium, assembly GCA_025922875.1. GTDB lineage: Bacteria > Acidobacteriota > Blastocatellia > Pyrinomonadales > Pyrinomonadaceae > PSRF01. The sequence continues at coordinate 2,430 of JAICGZ010000420.1, read as the reverse complement.
CAATCTGAAAGTCGCCCCATTCAGTGGGTAGGTTCGCGACGGCAACTCGCTCAACGGTGCCCGTTTCGACGGAGTCGCAGCATGTCGCCTGAGAGGTGTTTTCGAGTTCCTGTACTTCCATGACAAGTCAGCAGGGGTTTAATAGGTTTGCCAATTATCCGTATTCATTCGTGGTTTCGCAACTATTCCCGAGACGAGGCGTGTACGGGATTTGCGGTAACAGGATTTGGATTGTATCCTTCTCAACAGCCTGACCGCCCAACAATACTCGGCGAGGAAGTCCTTAGTGAATAACAGCCTCAATCTGGCATCAAGACCGTTTAGTAATCGCATCCTTCCGTGGGCGCTGACTGCAATTTTGCTCTTCATGTCGTTCATCGGCCTGGTAATCGTCGTGCGGCTTACGACAGTGGCGAACAGTCAGGCCTCCGTGCTCCAGGTGGAAAACAACGCGCTCAAACAGCAGGAAAAGGCCCTGATGAGCGCTGCGAATGACGTCAAGGTGCAGCTTTCGACGGAGCAGCAGCAAGCTGTCCCGTCAGCACACAAACTGATCGATCGCAAACAGTTCTCCTGGTCCAGGCTGCTCGCGGATTTTGAAACAGCACTGCCGGCAAATGTCAGAGTTTCGCGAATCGCTGTGCGCGACGTTGCCAAAGACGGCGACAACACTGTAGCGACGCTCGATCTCGCCGTGTTTGCGGAAAACCCTGCGACCATCAGCGACATGATCGCTGACATGCACCAAAAAGGGATCTTTCAACTGGTGATGCGAGGTCAGAACCTGGCGAAGGGGCGCGGCGAAAAGGGAACCGAATACGAGTTTGATGTGCTTTACCGCGCCCGTGCAGTGTACGCATCCGAAAGAGTGGCGGGAGTGACGAGACCGCAAGAACCGAGCGAGGCCCAAAGATGAGCGCAGAACCGACCACCAAAACCGGATCTGCTAACGTGCGCGTGACGCAGTACAAAGCTCGCGTCGGCAACTTTATCGACTCCCGCCGCGGCAAGGTGTTCGGCGTCGCGGAAGTGGCGGGGGTCTTCGGTAGCTGTTTGATCCTCGGACTCGTAATGTTGAGTTATCTCTACTTCGTAGTGCCGGCGCGTTTGCGTGTCGCGTCGCTCAACAACGACAAGAAGCAACTGCAAACGAATTTACAAACACTGCAAGGCGTCGTCAGCACCGAACAGAACACCACGCAGACCGTCCAGCAAATCACGGCGAGTCTCGACAAGTTCGAACAAGACTTCCTGCCGCGCGAAGACCTCGGACGGATCGAGCTGTACGAAGAGCTCAATCAGTTGATCATCAAGAACGGAGTTCGCAACACCTCCGGTCCGACTTACACGCCGCTCGAACCCGAAGGCACGAAGACCGTGGGCGGCAAGAACGTCGCCACGAGGTGGCAGAGCTTTTATCCCGGCATCGCGGTGATGGTCACTGTCGAAGGGCAATACGAGAACGTGCGACGTTTCATTCGCGACGTGGAGAGAAGCAAACAGTTTGTGGTGATTAACGAAGTCGAGTTGCAGCGCGCGCGTGACAACAATGCGCCGGGGCCGGTCGAAGGCGAGGCCGCCGCGCCGGCGCCGGAGCAACCGGCGCCCGCAGCAGGTTCAGGTACGCGTGGCTCTCTCGTCAGCCTGCAGTTGAGCATGGCCACTTACTTCCAGCGTGAAGCCGCGGGAGCTGCTCCCGTAAATGCTCCCGCGAATCAGGAGTAGCAGATGCCATTAGTAGATCTAAATAAGCCCGGCGAAAAGAAGAAGGTCATCTGGGCGTCCGTCCTTGGTCTCGTGGCCATCATCTTCCTGTGGTGGACGTTTGTAGGATTTGGCAGCAGCAAATCTTCGCGCGCAACCGCTCGATCCACGGCCACGCCGACACCGCAGCGCGTGGCAGGACAGGCGCCGGGCGCGCGCGCCGGTGCTCAGCAAGCTGCAGACAAAGGCATTGACCTCGCAACTATTACTCCAATCAGATTTGACCCGTCGTCGTACGAAGCTCCGGAAGCACAGCGAAACATTTTTTCGTACTACGTGCCTCCTCCGAAACCCGTTGTGACGCCGAAACCCGTTGTGACGCCTGAGCCTTCGCCTGCGCCGCTTTTACTGGCTTCGATTTCTCCTGCGAACGCTTACGCGCGTGCGCCGGAGTTCAAACTCGAAGTCTCCGGCGACAAGTTCACTCCCGCTGTTCGCATCTTTGTGGATGGAAGAGAGCTGCCGACGAAGTACATCAGTCCGCAACAGCTTTCGACGACAGTGCCGGCATCTTTCATTGCCAATCCGGGTCCGCGCGCTGTCATTGTGCGAACTCCCGACAACGCTCTTTACTCTAACGGGCTGTCGCTGGGCGTCGCCGCAGCGCCACTTCCGAACTACCTCTACGTCGGCATCATCGGCAAGACGAATCGTGTCGGCGATCTC
>JAICGZ010000419.1 GCA_025922875.1 Pyrinomonadaceae bacterium | reverse complement strand
GGATCACGTTCTTCGTCCCGATCGCGTTCGTGCGCCAGAGAGTTTCGTAGAAGTCTTCACCGTTCCAACGGCCGAACTCAGCGGCGCAGTGATAGACGTAATCGAATGGACCGCAACGTTCGAACACCCGTTCCAGCTGGCGAAAGTCGCCGACGTCGCAACGCGCGTAAAGCGGTGTTTCGACGTCAGTGCGCAGGCTGAAGCCGATCTCGTCGGGTCGATGTTGCACGTCGCACGAGACAACGTGGTGGCCGCGTGCGCGCAGCTCCGCGATCAAACCCGCGCCGACAGTGCCTAAGCCGCCTGTGACTAAAATTCTCATTAGACCGGATTCACAAGGTTTTTCAGGATTTACAGAATGCGTGGCGCCAGCCTTCGATATCGTCCGGCTCGAGGGTCTTATTCCTTTTCAAGAGGCGGTCTAATGATTTCACTTTATTGATAGCTTTGTTGCCAACCAGACCGGTTTGCGGGTTGCAGGCGCGAAAGGTGTACCGGTGCTTGAAACCGCGCGATGCTTTTTGATAGTCATCGACTTCGTAATCATGAATCACGATCCACGCGCGTTGTGGCCAGCGACTCGCTATCGCGCGAAGCGTCGCTTTACGTTGCTCGCTGGTCTTTGAATCGTCGATCAGGATCAAATCAAAGGCCTCGAGGTCCAGAAGAGACACAGATTCCGCTATTTCGCCATCGACGAGTTTAAGGCGCCAACGCTGGTCCCTGGCAACATCTTGAATCGTCTCAGCCCACGATGCGTCGTTCTCAATCGATTGCAGGGTTTCGAGATGAGGAAAGGCGGAGCGGTTGAGAAACGTGAGCGTGCTGTAGTGTCCACAGCCAAACTCGAGCACGGTTTTTATTTCGCGAACAGTAGCCAGTCCGATCAGGATAGGAACGTGCGTCGCGTAATCGTTACGCGCCCGCGGCGTAGAAAAATATCTCGCGCAAAGACGCAGAGGCGCAACGTGGTGCTTGAGTCTCGAAATCATCTTTGCGCCTTTGCGCCTTTGCGTAAGAAATCCAACGCGTGCGCCTTCAGCCCCACGTTCCCAAACCACGCATCAAGCTTCCTTCCGCCATAAACTTCAGTCTCAGCAATTTCAAACTCAAACGTCCGCGGCGCCATTTCTATCAACCCTCGCACCTTGTCTTTCAGATGAATCTCCACCTGGTAAACACCCGGCAAGAGTGGCAACGATTCGATCGTGAATCCGAGCTCAGCAATCTGACCTGCGGGCAGAGGCGACGCTGTGATGAAGTCTCTCAGATCGAGGCCAGTCAATCGCCGCGAGTCCATCGTTAAAAACGAAACGTAGAGTCCGGGATCTCGAATCTCGGTCTTCGGTACAAACTGAACCCTCACCTCCACCGGATCGAAAGTCTTGATCACCGGCCCCACAGCGGAACTCACTTGCACCGATGTCACAGAAAACGTGTTGGTCTCGACTGTTTCATTCCGTATCTGCGCCGTGTTGATTCGTGAAAGATATCGATCGACCGTTTCGTTAATCTCTCCCTGCGCGACGATCGCTCCCTGCTCAACGATAAGCGCCTGCTTGCAAATGCTCCTCACGGCCGACATGTTGTGACTTACAAAAAGAATCGTGCGCCCTTCAGTTCCAATCTCACTCATCTTCTGAAAGCATTTCTTCTGAAACTGCGCATCACCGACTGCCAGCACTTCATCAACCAGCAACAGTTCCGTCTCCAAATGAGCCGCCACGCCAAACGCTAACCGCACGTACATTCCAGTCGAGTATCGCTTCACCGGCGTGTCGAGAAATTTTTCGACTTCCGCGAACGCGACTATCTCGTCAAACTTGCGATCGATCTCGGCCTTACGCATGCCGAGTATCGCGCCGTTGAGATAGATGTTTTCGCGGCCAGTGAGCTCCGGGTGAAAGCCGGTGCCGACCTCCAGCAACGATCCGACCCGCCCATAAAGTTCAGCGATTCCTCGAGTCGGCGCGGTGATGCGCGAGAGAATCTTCAGCAGCGTGCTCTTGCCGGCGCCGTTGAGTCCGATTATGCCGACAACTTCACCGCGCTTGATCTCGAACGAAACATCCTTGAGGGCCCAGATGTATTCGTTTCCATTTTGCGGAGTATTCTTAGAACGCTTGAAGGGAGCGAGCGCGGTAGTTGAGATAGCGTCGCGAAGCGTTTTGTAACGCTCGGGAGAGCCGATGCGAAATTGCTTGCCCAGTTTCTCGCAGCGGATGGCAACGTGAGGCATTGTCGCTGGTTTAAGCCTGCTTCTCGTAATATTTCTGACCGTAATAACTCTGGTAGTAATAATAGTCGTGCGATTGCAGATTGACGTTGTTGAGGACAACGCCAAAGATCTTTGCGCCGACGTCGTTCAATAACTGTTTCGATCGCCGCACGATGTGACGCGAACTCCTGCCCCCGTGGACCACCAGCAACACACCGTCAACCATTGCGGAAATCAGCACTCCATCCGTGAACGAACTGACCGGCGGCGAGTCGATTACCACGTGCGTATAGTTCGCTTGCAATGCAGCCAGTAACCTTCGCATCTGCTCCGATCCGAGCAGCTCAGCAGGGTTTGGCGGGATCGGTCCTGAAGTTAAAACGTCCAGACCACTTGCTTCATCACTTCTGATCATCGCCAGCATCTGATCTTCCGAAACGTCGGACGACAGTATTGAGCTGAGTCCTTCCTGTCCGCTCATGTCGAAGATCTGTTGGAGACGAGGGCGGCGCATGTCGGCATCGATGATGACGACACTCGCTCCCGTCTGGGCCAAGCTGATCGCAGTGTTGACTGCGGTCGTCGTCTTCCCTTCACCCGGAAGACTCGACGTGACCAATAACGACTTCGGCGCGCGACCGGCGGTTGATAACAAAACCGACGTGCGAAGATGCCTGTACGCTTCCGCGAGTGGCGAACGCCCATCGACATTCATCAACAATTCTGAATTGCCCGCTCCATTTCCGTTTGTGTGCTTCTGCAACGCGGTCGTGCCCGGAATTCCGGGAAAAACGCGCCGCCGTGCAGCATTGCCCACAGACGGAATGACCGCGAGCGCCGGCAGGTGCAGCACGCGTTCAACTTCTTCGGTCGAATGTACCGTGTCGTCGAGATACTCGAAGAGCAGCGCTAGCCCAAGACCCAAACCGATCGATAAGAAGAACGCGGCGATGACTGTGCGAGTGCGATTTGGACCCACCGGACTGTCCGGCGTGAGCGCGTAATCGACGATCGAGATGTTGTTTGGCTTGCCGGCCAGCACGACGTCGTTCTCCTTGGCGCCCTGGAGTAGCCCGGTCAGCAGAGACTTATTGGTTTCGATCTCCTGCTGAATGATCCGGTAATTGATCGCGGCCTCGTTCTGCGAGAGCGTTTGCGCACGCTGCTGCTCGAAAGCTTTGCGCAGAGACTGCTCACGCTCGAGTGTTTGCTGGTAACGAGTGTTCAGGTTTGTGAGCAGCGTCGCCGATTTGCGACTGCGCAAATCTCTCAACTGCCGATCGAGTTCGCCAATCTGCTCATCGACTTCTTTCACTTCCGGCGCTTCTTCGGTCGCCTCAACCAGAAGTTGCGCACGCTTCTGTCGTAGCTCAACCAGCTTCCCTTCGATTTCGTTTGTTTGTTTCGCGCCGTCGTCTGCCAGGGCGACAGCAGCATCGGGAACTTTAGCGGCGTTGTAAGCCGCCTCGGCAGTTTTCCGATCGTTTTCTGCTTCGAGCAGTTGCCGGTTGAGTCCTGCGAGACGCTCGACCACCGTATTCTGATTTGGATCGAGCGAAATGATCTGATTGTTCTTGGCGTAATTAACTAATCGTTCTTCAGCCGTACGAATCTGTTGTTGCAGCTCGGCGATTCGCTTCTGGAGAAAGTCGCCGGTAGTGCTGTTTGCTTCAGTCCTCTTTTCGAGATTCGAGTAGACGTAAGTTTCAGCAATTGCGTTTACGACTTTTGCGGTCACCTCGGGAGCGGTGTGCGTGTACTTAATATCAATCAGACGTGTTTCTTTGTAGTAACCGCGTGTCTCTTTCACAGGATCGACTTTGAGACCGCTGAGAATCGTGTTGACATACGGCGCCAGCCGTTTTGCTTCGTTCAGATCTTCGCGCGCTGTTGCCTGGGCCACTGTGGTCGTGAGCGGTAATTGATCGGGTGTCTTCGGGCTGTTGTCTTGTGGCTTGCTTCCCAGTCCGACCATCCGCAGCATTGTTTGCCATGTTGACTGTCTTTGTGCCGGATTGCCCTTGAAGAACTCCGGATTGTGTTCGAGATCGAGAGTGCGGACGACGCGGCGCATCAGGCCTGGGCTGACGAGAATCTGGAGTTGCGTGTTGAAGTAGATGGGATCGTCGCTTGGACCATAGAGTGGGCGAGTTTGGTTGACGAGCGCGCCCGTGTCTTCGAGATCGACCTGGACTCTCGCCTGCGCTTCGTAAAAGTCAGGCTTACGAGCGACGTACACGACTGCGAGCATCGTGATGAGGGCCACGATCCCCAAAACCAACCAGAGGCGCTTGCGGATCGCGCGCCAGTAGTCGAGCAAGTGCACTTCGTTTTCGGCATTGGGATCGACGCCGTAGTTATAGGATTGCGGCGGCTCCACCGGGCGATCGAGACCGTCAACCGGCTTCTCTTTTTTGGCCAGCTCGAAAGATGGTTTCATGGGTTTTAATAGGTCGTATCGGTCCTATAGGACCTATATCAAACTCGCAATCCTAAGGCACAACGCGCACGGGCAACTGCCCCACACCAGGCACAACACCCTGAACCAGGCTGCGCAGGAAGCTCTTGCCCGCTGATGTGGGCACATCAATGATGTCGTTCGGCGCCAGTGCGAGATCTTCAGAACGCTT
>JAICGZ010000418.1 GCA_025922875.1 Pyrinomonadaceae bacterium | reverse complement strand
GCCGGCTCAGGCGGATTCATCCTCCAGCAGTACTTTCAGAAAGACTGGGCGGAAAACTTCATGATGCAACTCATGGTCGACGATCTCGACGCCTGGTGGTCCCACATAGAATCATTGGAACTCGCGAAACACTTCGGCGTGCCATCACCAAAGCCGCCAGCAATGCAACCGTGGGGGCTTCGTGTCGCTTACGTCGTGGATCCCTCAGGCGTCTTATGGCACGTTGCGCAGCGTCGTGAAAACACGAACCAGGACCAGTGATTGTATGAGAAACATAGTGACGCTTAACGAAGCGGAAGAGAAGCCCCGGTTTTGGTCCAGGCAATTCTCCGCCGACGTGACCTCGCCTCAGTTAACTTTCGATGTAATTGTAGGAGTAATCTCACCGGTTCTTTGTTTCGTGTTCGATCCGGTCGTGTTCAACGATAGTTTCGGAGGTGTTCCGTTCACGCCGGATCTGCCGCGTTTTAAGGTGCTTGTTTACCTCTTTAGCGGTCTTTTAATCGGTACGCTGTCAGTGTGGTTGATCCTGAGAGACAGATGCGGTGGTGCGCTGAATGCAATCATCTCCGGCATACTGCTGTCTGGCTTCTTTTTTTCGCTCGTTATCGGCGTTCTCATTCTGCCGCTGAGTCTTATCGGTCTTGTTGTTTTGATTGGCATCCTGGGCTTCACTCCGTTTCTCGTCGCTTTTGTCTATTTACGTAATTCTGTCCGGGCATTTAATGCCGCGAAGCCCACGCTCGAACGACCGGTACTGAACGCGTTGTTTCTGCTGGGTACGGTTCTCGTTATCACTCCTTCTGCACTCGCGCATTGGCAAATCAATCGCCTCATTACTCAATCGATGAACGACTTATTGAAAGGTGATGCGCGGGCGGCCGAGTCAGCGGCAGCGAGGCTCCGTTATGTTAGTTGGGCCGCCAACTTAGACCAGGTGGTCCGGACCTATAAACGTGAGTCAGATCAAACTCGAAAAGAAACATTGGCGAAGGCTTATCGAGAGATTACGGGAAAAGATATTGACCGCCGGAAGGCACCTTTATTGGACTGACGAAATTTTGTAGTCCGGAGAACCAGAATGCGCCATACGGTTTTACGTATCGCTGTTGCATGTAGCTTCGTTGTCCTCGCGTTCCAGGGGCTCACCGGAGCGCAACAGAACCGCGCTGCGGTGACGCCGGCGCAAGTCAAAACGTCAATCGCCATCGACGCTGCGACACTGACGCCGGATAAGCCCGTGATCGTAACCGTCACCATCCAGAATCTTTCAGGTGCGGAACTTGAAGCCAGTTCGATCTGCTCATTCGACTTGAGAAACCTGAGCAAGGAAGTAGCTGCAAGAAAGCATGAGGTGTTTGGAGACCGTTATTGGGGGCCGGTGAACATCTCAACCGGCACGCCGCAGGCACTGACGATCATCGATCCGGAGAAAGAAAAGCAGGGCGTCATCGTCGGTCGCGTTCCCGAAAACTCGCTTCACTTCGCAAAGGACGAGACGAAGACATTCAAAGTTGACTTAACCAAGCTCCTTTGGAACCCTGTCATGTCGAGTATGTGGCCAGACCAACCCTTGTTCAAGGTCGTTTCGAAAGGTTCGTATGCTCTGTCCTTTGTGATGTCTAAAAAGGGCATCAACGTAAAATCGAACGAGATCGAAGTTTCGATAAAGTGATCAAAAGAACTCGCCGGCTTCACTGCTCTCCAACGTCTCCTCGTCTTTCATGTCAGTGATCACGATCTTCGAACTGAGTGTTTTGTGCACCGGACACTTGTGCGCGATCTCCTGAAGACGCGCGTGCTGTTCGTCTGACAAGTCGCCCGTAACGCTCACCGCGCGTTCGATGCGATGGATGAAACCCTCCTTGTCTTTGCAATCCTGACAGTCTTTGGCGTGAATCCGGTTCTGACGCAACCGCACCGTGACAGTCTCGACCGGCCATTGCTTTCGCCGCGCGTAGAGATGCACAGTCATCGAAATACAACTGCCAAGCGCGCCCAGTAACAACGTGTACGGATCCGGACCAGCATCTTCGCCACCGGCCTCGCGCGGCTCGTCGGTGATAAACGAGTGTCCGTCACCGTAGCGCACCTCGTTCTGTAAGTTCTTTTGAGAAGTGACAACAACTTCACTCATGATTCGTTTACTCCTTTGATATCGCTTGCGGTCGACCTCGCGCGGTGGCTACACTCGCTCGCTTTTTATTCAACACGATTTCCGTTGGTAATTCTAATAGAAATCCCGTTTTAGCCGAGCAATTGAACGACGAAGGGAATCGTCTGCGTGACGCCGGCGACGTGTTCGGCGCGGAGACTGCTTGTCGAGCGGTGCCGCCGCCGCACCCGAGTGGTCTGCGCCCGTTTACCACCCCCGAATTGATCGATCGTTGCAACTGAATACTCCCGTGATGTCGCTTGCGGTCGAACTTGCGCGCGGCTACACTCGCTGGCGTTCCATTCAACACGATCTCCGTGAGTAATTCTAAATAGAAATCTGTTTGAGGCTGTCGCATGAAGATTCATGAGTATCAGGGAAAAGAACTGCTGAGAAAGTATGGCGTGCCCGTGCCGCGTGGCATTGTGGCGCGTTCGCCGGAAGAGGCGTATCACGCCGCGAAGGAGTTGGGCGGCGACGTCGTTGTCGTGAAAGCGCAGATACACGCTGGTGGCCGCGGCAAAGGCGGCGGTGTGAAGCTGGCTCGCAGTGCTGACGAAGCACGTGAGATTGCGCAAAAGATGTTGGGGATGAACCTCGTTACACATCAAACTGGTCCTGAAGGAAGAGAAGTCAGGGTGTTGTTGATCGAGGAAGGCTTGCCAATTGATAAAGAATTCTATTTAGGCATCGTGCTCGATCGTGCTACCGGGCGACAGGTGTTTATGGCGTCGTCGGCAGGCGGCATGGACATCGAAGAGGTCGCGGCGAAGACGCCGGAAAAGATACTCAAAGAGACGATCGATCCCGCTATCGGGTTTCAGTCGTTCCAGGCGCGCAAACTTGCTTTTGGACTCGGGTTGCCGCCGGCGCTTGTCAATCAGGCGGTGAAGTTTATGCAGTCGCTGTATTCGGCTTACGAGCAGATGGACGCGTCGTTGATGGAGATCAATCCGTTTCTGTTGACGAAAGACAATCGCCTGATTGCGCTCGACGCGAAAGTCAATTTCGACGACAACGCACTGTTTCGTCACAAAGAGTTTCTCGACCTGCGCGATCTGAACGAAGAGGAGCCGTTGGAGATTGAAGCGTCGAAGTTTGATCTCAACTACATCAAGCCCGACGGCAACATCGCGTGCATGGTCAACGGCGCCGGGTTGGCGATGGCGACGATGGACATCATCAAGCTGGCCGGTGGTGAGCCGGCGAACTTTCTCGACGTCGGCGGCGGTGCGTCGCAGGAACGTGTCGAAGCTGCGTTTCGGATCTTGTTGGCTGACGAGAATGTGAAGGCGGTTTTGATCAACATCTTCGGCGGGATCGTGCGTTGCGACATGGTGGCGCGCGGAGTCGTTGAAGCTGCTCGCAATCTGAAGATCGAAGTTCCGGTGGTTGTCCGGCTCGAAGGAACGAACGTCGAGGAAGGTCAGCGTGTGATTCGCGAGTCGGGAATGAATTTCACCGTCGCGACGGGAATGCAGGACGCGGCGGAGAAGGTTGTTGGGCTGGCGGCGTAAACGTCAGCGTTGATGCGGAGGGCTTAATTGGCAAGCATCAGTTTCTGGGGTGGTGTTGGTACGGTCACCGGATCGAAGTATCTGGTGGAGTCTGGCAAAAGTCGCGTGCTGGTTGATTGCGGGTTGTTCCAGGGATTGAAGGAGCTGCGCGAACGCAACTGGCAGGACCCGCCGTTTGATCCGCGTTCGCTGAATGCCGTACTTATCACGCACGCGCACATCGATCACACAGGTTACTTACCACGGCTCGTCAAGCAGGGATTTCATGGTCCCGTTTACTGTTCGCGCGGTACCGCGGACCTCCTGAAGATCCTTTTGCCCGACTCCGGACGGCTGCAGGAAGAGGATGCCGATTTCCGCAATCGTCACAAGCTGACGAAGCACAAACCGGCGTTACCGCTTTACACCGAGAAAGACGCGTTTGCGTCGTTGGAATTACTGGAGCCGGTCGACAATACGGGTGAGCCGGTTGTAGCGGCGCCTGGAATTCGCGCCGGGTTTCGTGTTGCCGGACATATTCTCGGATCGAGTCTGGTGCTGCTCGAGTTGGACCATGCGGGTGCGGATGGCAATGGACGTCGCGTGCTGTTTTCCGGCGACCTGGGTCATTACGATCAACCGATCATTCGCGACCCGGTAGCGCCGCCGCACTGCGACTATCTGCTCGTCGAATCGACGTACGGTGATCGACTTCACGATCCGGAGGATCCGAAGATCGCGCTGGCGCGCATCGTCAACGATGCTGCTAAACGTGATGCGCCGGTGTTGATACCCGCGTTTGCTGTCGGACGGACACAGGAGATCGTCTATCTCATTCGCGAGTTGGAGGACGAGAAAGCAATTCCCGTGTTGCCGGTGGTTGTCGACTCGCCGATGGCCGCTGCTGCAACCGCTGCTTATGCCCGTCGCACAGAGGAGCAGGACGAGGATTACGCGACGGTGTTGCGACAACAGAAGCATCCGTTGCGGACGAATTCGATGATTACAGCGTCGTCGCGACATGAATCGAAGAAACTGAACAATGCTGAGGGAGCGCGCATAATCATCAGTGCCTCAGGCATGATGACCGGGGGACGCGTATTGCACCACGCGATGCGATTGGTCCCGAATCCTGATGCGACTGTCGTGTTTGTTGGTTTTCAGGCAGCGGGGACTACGGGACGACGCATACTCGACGG
>JAICGZ010000417.1 GCA_025922875.1 Pyrinomonadaceae bacterium | reverse complement strand
GTAACAACTTCGGCGGCTCGTTGAGTGGTCCAATCTTTCGCGACAAGACTTTTTTCTTTTTCAACTACGAAGGTCTGCGGCATACGCGGTCGCACACGATGATCGCCACCGTGCCGACTGAAGACGAGATCAACGGCAACTTCGAGATGAGCGGCGCGACGATCTACAACCCGTTCAGCTCTCATCCAAACCCGAATTTCGATCCGACGAAGCCCGTTGGACCATCCAATCCGCAGATTATTCGCGATGAGTTTCCGGGAGGCGTCATACCGCAGCACTTAATCGATCCGAAAGCGCAGTTGTTCCTGCAAAAGTATGTTCCCCGTCCTAACCTCGAAATGGGAATGATGGGTTGTGGCATGACGATGATGGGCGCGCCTACGGTCGTTGGCGCGGGCATGGACTGCAATAATTATCTCGACGTGCGCAACGCGCATCACCGGACCGATCAGGCGACCATTCGCATAGATCAAACACTGAAAGACGGCGACAGCCTGTTTTTCCGTTATTCATTCAGCAGCGAAAAAGGTTTTACTCCGCAGAACCTGCCCGGGTTCGGCGCTAATCACGACAACCTCTCGCAACACGGCATGCTCGGTTGGACCAAGATCCTGAGTCCGAACCTGGTGAACATCGCGTCAGTCACGATCTCGCGACTCGCGATGCATCGAACCTCTGAAAACAGTTTCTCGAACGATATCGTTTCCGAACTGGGTATCACCGGCGTGGGCTTCGGAGGCGAGGGAGCATTCGGCGCTCCGTGGTTCCAGGTCCAGGGTTATTCAGGAATGGGTGATACGTTCATCGCGACACCGATGCATGCCTGGAACACGATTGTCGAGGCCCGTGACTCGCTGAGCTGGCAAAAGGGAAGGCACAGCTTGAAGTTTGGCGCCAGCTATCGCTACTTCATCTGGCCCATGTGGGGCTTTTTCCAGAACCGAGGCTTCTACCAGTTCACAAACGGCTTCACGACGCAAACCGCCACCAACGACGGTACCGGTTCGGCGCTCGCTAGTTTTCTGTTAGGACTGCCTGCGGTAAAGCAACGACAGGCCGGCATCCCGCAGATGCAATTGCGGCAATGGTACGCAGATGCTTTTGTGCACGACAGCTTTCAGCTCACGCGTAATACGACAATCCAGATCGGGCTTCGCTATGAATACATGAGCCCGCTGGTGGACATTCGTTATCCAAACACGAACCTCGACTTTCAGAACGGACGCCCCTTCGTATTCATTGGTGGGCAACAGGGATATCCCGAAGGTTTGAATGAGTCGAACAAGCTGCGCTTTGCGCCGCGCATCGGTATCTCACATGACCTTCACCAGCACGGCATCGTGCTGCACGCGGCGTTTGGCATCTTCTTCACTCCTGTCGACATGAACACGTGGTGTAATCAACGTCACAACGTGCCATTCGTCTTTCCGGAAACTCAACAGAGCGACAATTTCATTCCCGCGCCCGGAATCGTTGCCAATCATTTAAACTTCGGACCAGCCGTACTCGGCGCTACGACCGTCAGCTTTGCTGCTTTCGAACTCAACGCGCCGCCGCAGTACATCGAGCAGTGGAGCGCCTCAGTCGAGAAGAGTCTCGGTGCGGAAACAACGCTGGAACTCGGCTACCTTGGATCTCATGGTCTGCACTTGCAGCGTTCTCGTCTGATCAATAATGCGCCGGCTGGTCCGGGCGCGATTGGACCACGCCGGCCATTCACGACGCTGAGCTTCGTTCCGGGCATGGTCTTGCCGGCAGACACTCCTGTTGTGAACACAACCTTCCCGGTGAGCGGTATCAATCTGCTCGAGAACTCCGCGCAGAGTTGGTATAACGCCGGTTACATTAACGTCCGCCGTCGTTTCGCTCGCGGTTTGACGTTCCTCGCGAACTACACGTTTTCGAAGAACCTCAGCGATGCTCCTGACTTCCGTTCGCCGATGTTCGAGTCGGCCATACCTCAGAACAGCTTCGATCTCCGGCACGAGAAAGGTCTCTCGTGCGATGTTCGACACCGGTTTGCTTTCAGTGCCGTCTACAGTCTGCCGTCGTTGAAGAAGAGCGGTTTCGTTCATGCGGTAACGAAGGACTGGCGGTTGTCGGCGATTTTTCAGGCGCAGTCGGGATTCCCGCTGACGATTTCGGTATTTGGCGATACTGCGAACGCGGGTACGTTGCTGGGTGAAAACCCGATCCGTGCAAACTACACGGGCCAGCCGGTGTTTGACGCGAACAGTCGAACCGCAGACAGGTGGTTCAACACGACGGCGTTCAGTACGCCGGCGGCATTTACGTTTGGCAACGTAGGGCGCAACACGGTGTACGGTCCCGGGCGTCAGACGCTTGATCTCGCTTTGCAGCGCGAGTTTGCGATGACTGAAACCGTGAAGCTGCAAATTCGCGCCGAGGCCTTTAACGCTCTGAACCATTCAAACCTGGGAATTCCAAACCGTTTTGTGAATACACCGCAGTTCGGCACGATCACCGAAGCCGCGACTCCCGGACGTGAGATACAGTTCGGCGTCCGCTTGTCATTCTGATTTCAGTCACGCCGAGGCACCCATCGATTCGTCGTGGGACTCACCGCCACGAAACGATTCGACCCGCGTTGTCATATTAGTCGGGACCGCGGAAACGTGTGCCTCCCGGCATTGACAATTGCCGGAGCCGATTTTACATTGCCATCACTCACGTTCCGCTTAGGTCTCTACGTTCGTGCCTGGTCGGGCACAAGTTTTGAGGCAAATTAACAGTGCCGACACGCTCGCTCCCGAAACCCAGAATCTTCATTAGCCACAGCTCGCACGAACCCGAGGCGGAGACGGTGCGAAACGCCCTCGTCAAGTGCCTCAAACCCGACTTCGATGTGAAGATCGACAAGGAGCTGCTGAAAGGTGGCGACGACTTTCGCGAAGAGATCTTTCATTGGATAAACCGAGCGCACGGCGCGGTGATCTTGTTTTCGTCCTCCGCATTGAGTTCCTCCTGGGTGAAAACTGAGGCGAGCATTCTGGCCTGGCGGCGAGCTCTCGATAAGACCGCATTCAAGCTTGTGCCGGTACTACTTAGTCCTGTGACGCGAGCAGACATTGAAGCAAAAGAGTTCTCACCGATGCGGCTCTCAACGCTGCAATTGGTACGCAGTGACGATCCAGTGAAGATCTGCCAGGAAGTCCGTGCCAGCCTTCAGCCGTTGATTAAACCTTCCTTGCCCGACACGCCTTTCGAAAAGTTGGTCCGAAAGGTTGCTGCGTTGTTGGAGAAGATCAAGCCCGCTGAATTGCTGAACACGGCAGTTGCAATGGATCTCGACACGTCAAACTGGGCCAAAGAAGAAGAGTACCCGATGTTGTTAGCCAGAGAGATGCTCGAGCGCGGACTGAAAAAAGCAAGGATAGGCATCCGCCAGATTGACGACTTTCTCGGGCCTGACGACACCGAAAAGCTCATCCATCTGGTTGCTCCGGTTTGGGTGAGCATTCCTGCCGCCAGCGCGATTCCGCGGATTGCGACAGAAAAAGACACTAAGTTGCGCAAGCTGTGGGTAAATGGCGGTGACGAAGATCCGGAATTCACAGCGGGACACTTCGTGAGACGCGCGTGTTGTCGTCCGCCGGAGTCGTGCTGGCCAGTTTTGCTCGTTGGGCCTGATAGTGGCGAAGACGAAGTGGGACACTACAAGCGCGTCATCAGGGAGTTGCTGAAGAACAGAGTGGTTAGACACGAGAGTGCATCTGAGGTAACGATAAAAAAAGTATTGGCCAACCGGGAGGAAGATGGGGAGCCGGTATTTGTCGCGTTCTCTCCGCCTGGTCCGGACCCCGATGTAATTGCCGCACTGCGGACAGAGTTTCCCACCTTGACCTTTTTTATTTTGACAGGAACCAAGGCGTCGCCGCCGCTCGCAAGCGTGCAGTTCCTCGAGCCAAAGCTCAAAGAGGACGAAGAGAGTAACGCGTTCGCTGAGTACCTCAGTGCCATGAGCATTATTCAAAATCCCGGAAGCGTTTAGGTGAAACATCCATGCTGTCATATAAGAAAACCTTCGATCCCAAAAAAACGTCAATCTTCAAGCGCCGCCCCACAGCGAAGACGGCGGCCACTTCTGAAGCAGACAACTACGCTGCGGATCGTCGCGACGGTCGCGTGTACGTTTATAACGACGAGATTGTCCTGGCCGTTAATGTCGCGCTCACCGTCAAGCGACCGTTATTGATTCGCGGCGCATCGGGCTCCGGTAAATCCACTTTGGCCCAGAATATCGCTCGTTCTTTCAAGTGGCGCTATTACGAGGTTGTTATCTCTTCGGGCACGCAGGCGCGTGATCTGCTCTGGCAGTTCGACACACTGCGTCGTCTCAGCGACGCCCAGAAACGCGAGGAAGGCGGCGGCGTGAAGGACGACGAGCATTACATCCAGCCCGGCGCATTGTGGTGGGCCTTCGATCCTGACAGTGCGAAACGCCGTGGTGTTAAGGAAGACAAGTTAAAAGAAATCCTGGCTAAGGTTCCGGAGAACGAGTTCTACGCCGCGGATCCAAACAAGAGCGAGGACAGCGATGATCACGCCCGCGCCGTTGTTTTGCTGGATGAGATCGACAAGGCTGATCCCGACACTCCTAACAACTTGCTGGTTCCGTTAGGTTCGCTGGAGTTTTGGGTGTCGGATGCAAACGCAAAGATCGTTGCCAAAGAACCGCCACTTGTCATCATCACCAGCAATGATGAGCGAGAACTACCGAGCGCGTTTATGCGCCGTTGCATTATGCTCAACTTGCAGCCGCCAGACCGCAAGCGCCTGGTGGCGATCGCGCAGGCCCACTTCGGAACAGAACACAAGAAGACTTATGAAGC
>JAICGZ010000416.1 GCA_025922875.1 Pyrinomonadaceae bacterium | reverse complement strand
GGTGGGGGGCGCCCCGGCCCCGTTTGGCCCACCAAAAAGCTTGATCTATAACAACGGGGCCCCCGGCCGCCGCACTCCAAGGAGGGGCCAGAACCCGGCGATCAATGTCGATCCCGATAACCTGGCCTACGTGATTTACACGTCAGGTTCAACCGGGCGGCCGAAAGGCGTCGGAGTTTCACACGCCGCGCTCTTGAACCTCGTCTCGTGGCATAACTCGGCTTTCAACGTCACTGCTTCTGATCGCGCCACACTGCTTGCCGGCATCGGCTTCGACGCTTCGGTATGGGAACTCTGGCCTTACTTATACTGCGGCGCATCACTCGATCTGCCAGCCGATGACGTGCGCTCCTCACCTGAACAACTGCGCGATTGGCTGACACAGCGCGAAATCACCATCGGCTTTGTGCCGACTCCGGTGGCCGAACCGATGCTTGCTTTGGAGTGGCCCGAACAGACCAAACTAAGAATGTTGTTGACTGGCGGCGACAAACTGCACACCTGGCCGTCTCCGTCACTGCCTTTCGACGTGGTCAATAACTATGGACCAACCGAGAACGCAGTAGTAAGTACGTCAGGCCTGGTCAGCCGAGATGGTGGAGCGGCTGGAACAGCACCAACACTGGGCAGGCATATCAGCAATGTAAACGTTTACATCGTGGACGAGCGAGGCGAACCAGTGCCCGTCGGTGTCCCTGGAGAACTGTGGGTCGGTGGAGATAGTTTGGCGAGAGGCTATCTGAACCGCGCGGAGATGACCGCCGAGAATTTTGTACCCGATGCGTTGAGTGGAAAGCCGGGAGCAAGACTGTACCGGACAGGAGATTTGGCGCGGTACTTAGTAGACCGCTCGATTGAGTTCCTAGGCCGCAGTGGCAGTCAGGTGAAAGTACGCGGCCATCGCATCGAGCTAGGTGAAATCGAGACGGCATTGCGCGAGGTAGCCGATGTGCGCGAGGCGGTAGTGGACTGCCGTAACGAACGCCCGGGAGAACAATGTTTAGTCGCTTATGTTGTTCCTGCCGGCAGCGCGGTAGTGTTGACGAGCAATGACCTGCGAAGCAGGTTGCGAGAAAAGCTGCCAGACTACATGGTGCCCGCATTCTTTGTCATGCTCGACGAACTGCCGTTAACAGACAACGGCAAGATCGATCGCCGCGCTCTACCCGCGCCGGCGCCGGCGGAAGTTGATGGCGATGCAACAGCGCCGCGCACGCCCACGGAGGAATTGCTGTCGAATATCTGGACAGAAATTCTACGTCTGCCAACAGTGGGTTTGCATGACAACTTCTTCGATCTTGGCGGCCATTCACTGATGGCGACGCAGGTCGTGTCTCGCGTGCGTGAAACTTTCGGTGTGGAGTTACCACTGCGTGTCTTGTTTGAAGGTCCGACGATCGCGGAACTCGCTCACAGCGTAGACGCGGCGGTGCAATCCGACGCGAGCGCAACGTTGACGCCGATTGAGCACGTAAATCGTGAAGCGAATCTACCGCTCTCGTTTGCGCAGCAACGTCTCTGGTTCATCGACAAACTCTCATCGCGCAATACGGTCTACAACATACAAGTCGCCGTGCGCCTGAAAGGCCCGCTGGACCATCTCACGCTCGAAAAATCTCTCAATGAAATCATCAGGCGTCATGAAGCCCTGCGCACGAGCTTCGATCTCCGCGACGGGCTGCCCGTTCAGGTTGTAGCACCTGAGTACACAATCTCATTGCCTCTGCTCGATTTCTCAGACGTGCCGCCGGGTGAACGTGAAAAGACGATCGAACGCATCTACGCCGAAGAAGTGCGCCACTCGTTCGACCTTGGCCAACTGCCGCTGGTGCGTTTTCGTCTCTTGAAGCTCACTGACAAAGAGCATGCACTGCTACTGACCATGCATCACATCGTTTCAGACGGCTGGTCAATGGGCGTAATCACGCATGAAGTGGCTTCGCTGTATCAGGCATTCAGGGCGGATCAACCGTCCCCGCTTCCCGAATTGGCCGTGCAGTATGCTGACTTTGCTCACTGGCAGCGCGAGTGGCTACAGGGCGAAGTGCTGGACGGTCAACTTGCTTACTGGAAGAGCCAGCTAGGTTATCAACTTCCGACATTACAACTGCCAACGGATCGACCACGTCCACCGGTTCAGAGTTTCCGCGGCGATCGTCGCCTCTTCACACTGCCGGCTGAATTGTCAGAGTCGCTCAAGTCGTTCAGCCGCAGCGAGGGTGTGACGCTTTACATGCTGACGCTCGCGGCGTTGAAAGCTCTCCTTTCTCGTTACAGCGGACAGGATGACATCGTAGTCGGAACAGACATCGCCAATCGCAACCGGAGTGAAGTTGAACCGCTCATCGGTTTCTTCGCGAATCAACTCGTGCTGCGCACAGACTTATCCGGTAACCCGACTTTTCGCGAGTTGTTGCGTCGTATTCGAGAAGTAACTCTTGGCGCGTACGCGCACCAGGATATGCCGTTCGAAAAGTTGGTGGAGGAGCTTCAGCCCGAGCGCGACCTGAGCCGCAACCCGCTCTTCCAGGTGATGTTCATCTTTCAAAACAATCCCATGCCGCCATTGGAAATCGGGGATCTCGCAATCGAACCGATTGAGATGACGGAAGCGACGACGGCATTTGATATCACTCTGTCCCTAAGCCAGAGTCCGCAAGGTGAGATTAGCGGTTCGGTGCGTTACAGCACGGATCTATTCGACGTCTCCACTATCGAGCGCATGATCGGACATTACAAGACCCTGCTGCGTTCCGTCGTGGCAGATCCGGACGCGCGCCTCAACTCACTCGAGATGCTCACTGAGGAGGAGAGTCAGCAAATGATCGAGAATAAAGTAGAGCGCAAGGAGTTGAAGCTCAAGAAACTCCTGGGTACGAAGCCGAAGGCGTTCAAGCAGTCGGAAACGTCCATTGTCAGAGAGTCGCGGCTGCCCCAGATGGATCTGCCTGTTGTCATGCAGCCGGCGTATGAAGGCGTCGATCTCATTACCTGGACCACACAGAACCGGGAGACGATCGAGCACCGGTTGAACGAGCACGGAGCGATGCTTTTCCGTGGATTCGACACGCGTTCGCTGAACAGCTTCGAGCAGTTTGCTAAAACGATTGCTCCGTCACTCATGACGTACGGCGAGCGATCCTCACCGCGACACGTACTCAACGGCAAGATTTATACTTCGACCGATCATCCGGCCGATCAGCACATACTGCTTCACAACGAACAATCTTACACACTCAACTGGCCCATGAAGATCTGGTTCTTCTGCGTGCAGCCTGCGCGCGAGGGTGGTCGCACGCCGATCGCCGACAGCCGGCGTATTTTCCGTCGTCTGCCGTCGTCACTGGTTGATAAGTTTGTGCAGAAACAAGTGATGTACGTGCGCAATTATGGCGACATGCTCGGGCTGTCGTGGCAGGAAGCATTTCAGACTAACGACACACGAACCGTCGAAGAGCATTGCCGCCGCGACTCGATTGAGTTTGAGTGGAAGGATGGCAATCGTTTGCGCACGAAGCAGATTCGACCGGCGGTCAGAATACATCCGCGCACCGGAGACACCGTCTGGTTCAATCACGCCGTGTTCTTCAACATTCATAGTTTGGATCCGGTGACGCGTGACTCGCTACGCTCCGGCATGGACGACATGGATCTTCCATTTAACACTTTCTACGGCGACGGCTCAGTGATCGAGCCGCCGGTGATCGAGCAAATCTACGACGCGTACCGGCGAGAGCAAGTCGCCTTCGACTGGAAGGCAGGAGACATCCTCATGCTCGACAACATGCTCGTCTCGCACGGCCGCGAACCCTTCGTCGCCCCACGGCAGATAGCCGTGGCCATGGCCGAACCATTCTCCTCGATAGATCAATAGGTCCTATCAGACCTATATGTCCTATAGGACCTATAAAACCTCATCAACCAATCATGCAATCAACCATCGTTGAAGGCTTTCGACTCTCCCCACAGCAGCGGCGGCTCTGGAGGATTCAGCAGCTTGACGGCCTGGCTTTTAACTCGCACCTCGCGCTGCTGCTTGAAGGTGAGCTGCTCGTAGATGCGCTTCGCGCGGCCCTGCAAAAAATATGTGCGGAGCACGAGTCGCTGCGCAGCACTTTTCAACGCTTACCCGGCGTGGTGATGCCGGTCCAGTCTGTGCATGACGACCTCAGTCCTGCTTGGAACATTGTTGATGTGAGCGCGACGATTGGACGCGAGCAAGCGGCGAGAGTCGAAGAGTTGCTGGCACTCGAAGGCCAACGCGATTTCGACTTGGAGATTGGCCCGCTCGTGCATGCAACATTGTATGTGCTCTCACCGGCGCGTCACCTGTTATCCATCAGTCTACCCGCGCTCTGTGCCGATCACCGCACCTTGAGCAATCTATCCGCAGAGCTCAGCAAATGTTATCGAGAACTGGTTACCGGTAGAGAAGCAGAGGCCGAACCCTTCCAGTACATTCAATTCTCTGAATGGCAAAACTCTCTTTGGGAAGAACAGGACGCCGAGCAGGGTCAGGAATACTGGAGAAAACAAGATCTTTCTGCTGCCTCCGCCGTCTTGCCTTGCCAGCGTCGCTCCGGCACACGAGGCGAGCTTCATTCAGTAATACTGATGCTGCCGCCGGAATACACCACGCGCGCCGCTGCTCTCGCCAAGAAGTATGCGACGACGAGAGCAACGGTCCTGCTCTCAGCCTGGCAGACGCTGTTGTGGCGCTTGACCCAACGAGCGATTGTTGTTGGCAACGTGTGCGATGGTCGCCCATACGAACAGCTCCATGACGCCTTCGGACTGTTTGCACGTGTGTTGCCGGTATGCTGCCAGTTCACGAACGGGCTGCGCTTCGGCGAAGTCATTCAACAG
>JAICGZ010000415.1 GCA_025922875.1 Pyrinomonadaceae bacterium | reverse complement strand
TGCGTCATCGCATCGGAGAAAGGTCCTTGCAGCAGACGCTCTTCAGACATCCCTTCCAGCAGCGGATCTCCGTTTCGCAGATGCTGGGCCAACAATCCGAGCATCTCGTGGAAGCGCGCGATTTCTTCGTCGAGGGATTCTAACGCTTCCGGCCAATAGCGGCCACCAACGAAATGGGTGCGAGCGTAGCCAAGGACGCTGCTCATGTGACGCACCAATTCCGCAGGCGTGCGTACGCCATCCTTCACACGAAAATCACCGAAGTCAGGCGGCGCATCTCGCAAAGCTTTTTGTGTCCGGTAAGCAAGTGCTGCCAGAAAGTGATTCAGTAGTTTTCTCTTGCTTTCCATACGTTAGCCACAAAAAGGCATAAAACAGATAAGGCGCTAAATGTTATTAGAGATTTTTGCGCATTGGTACAAGCTCGAGTTTTACGCCGGGGATTAGATCGAGACTAAAATTGCCTTGCTCTGAAAAACCGCATGACTTGTAAAACGCGATGCCAGGCAGTGTGGCCATCAACTCGAGTGCGTGAAAGCCTTGAGCTCTCGCTTCGTCTTCACACCGCGTAAGAATCGCCCGCGCGATCCCTTTGCGCGCGTGATTGGGGTGAATGAAGAAGGCGCGAATCTTTGCCCGTTCGGACTCCGGATCGAGATATCCTTTGTCGCGGCTTGAATACTGATCGCCTCCGAAAAGAGTTTTCCGGCGACTCCAACCACCGCAGCCCACCATTACGCCTGCGCTTTCCGCAACGAAATACGTGCCATCCTCGATCAGATCGGTGTCGACACCAAACACTGTCGCGATCGCCGCTTCAATTTGGGCGTCGTTGTAGTGTTCGCGACTGAGATACCGTGCAGACTCTGCGATCAATTGCTGAATCGCACTACGGTCGTCCATTGTTGCCGCACGAATAATCACGATCGTCTTTAGTTCATTGCCAGCAACTGGTCCACAATCTCTTTTGCAGCATTGGGCTTTCCCATCTTTCTCGCGTTTGCCTGCATCGACGCAAGACGATCCGGATCGCCAAGGAGCCGATCGAGTTTGTAGGACAGTGTGGGCAGGTTGTTGCAACGAATCGCAACCGCGCCTTCCAACAGGTGATCCGAATTCCTCTCCTCCTGACCCGGGATTGGGTTCACGATCACGAATACCAGGCCCTTTGCGAGTGCTTCGGAGGTAGTTAGACCACCTGGCTTGCCCAGCACCACATCCGATGCTGCCATCAGTTCATCCATATCCTGTGTGTAGCCAAAAGGCTTCAAAAGAACTGTTGCATCAGGTTTCGTCCGCGCCGCGAGTTTGGACAAACGCTTCTTCAACTCCTCGTTCCGGCCGCAGACCGCAACCACCTGTGCTCGATGCTTCAGTGGCAGGAGCGAAGTGACGAGTGCATCGACGGATCCGACACCAAATCCGCCCGCGGAGAGAAGGATCGTGCTGCGATCCGTCGCTAACCCATGTTTTGCTCGCATCTCGTGCTTGTTTTTTTGTTTTGCGAACACCGGATCGATGGGAATTCCACTGACGGTAATCTTGGCGGCGGGTATGCCGAGCGCCTCGAGATAGACACGCGCTTCCTCGAGCGCCACAAAGTAACGCTCGTAATGATGGACCAGCCACATCGCGTGCACGTCGAAATCCGTGACGATTATTACCTGGCGGCTGGCAAGACGCTCTTTTGCTTTCAGCCACGACACGATTTCGGCCGGGAGAAAGTGAGTACAAACAATCAGGTCGGGCTGGTAATCGCGCAGCAGTTTGACGAGTGGACGCGTGTTGAGCTTGTCGAGCGCGAGCCGGCGGCGCTCGTTTTTCCAGGGCTTATCGAGCTTGTCATACATCCAGCCAGGGACTTCGGGAAGTTTGTTGACGAGATCGATGTAGGCTTTTGAATAGAGATGACGAAAGACTTTGTTCGTGTAGTGCAGAATGTCGAGATGATGGACTTCCCTGCTCTCGGCGTCTTCGCGTTGCTTGAAAGCTTTCTCGATCGCTTCGGCAGCGCGCACGTGCCCCGCGCCAACGGAGGCCGATAGGAGAAGGATCTTTTTGAGCATCAGGTCGTGACGCCTCAAAATGAGAATGCGACAAAGAAGCACAAACGGCACAAACGAATCCATTTGTGCCTTTTCCTAGCTTTCAGTGTTATGGCCGTGTTGGTCGCGCGGGCGACGCAGCAGGCGTTGAACGTGCGGGCGCGGCGCCAGGACCAGCTGGATGCGTGCGATTGTAATCACTGATGAAGTCTTTCGTGATATCCAAACTCGCCGCCGCATAGATAATCGGTACCCGATTCGCATCGATGAGCAGCGTGATGCCTCTTGCCTGCGCGTACGCTGTCAAGGCATTGCCAATGTCCCTCTGCAACGGATCCAGGACCGCGAGTGATTCCTTTTGATAGTTTGTCTGCGCGTCTTCGGCCTTGCGTTTTATCTCTACCTCGAGACGATTCGCCTCCTCGGCTTGCTGCGCTGTCATCCTCGCGTCTTGCACCTGCTGTTTCTTCTGAATGTCAGAACGCATCGTGTTCAGACGGTCGCGCATCCCGCGGATCTCTGTTCGCACTGGCGTAAACTTCGCTTCGATCTGCTGCATCGCCGCCATCACACGCGCGATACCATTCTTCTCATCGCTGAACGCTGACGAATCTATGATAGCGATATTGGCTGGAGCACCCGCCGGGCGGGTTTGCGTCTGCACCAGGACTGCAAATGCCGCAATCGCGACCACCGCTAGAACTATGCGAAATACTTTCATTGCTTTAACTCCTTGGGTAGTTTTGGGTATTAAGCCATAAGAAGGCACAAAAAGCACAAAGCTGTAAGTGGAAAGTTAGCGCCTCGCCGTTGCTTGTCCCTTTTGTGCCCTTTTTCTGGCCAATGTTCTTGCTCCTGCTTTCAAACTTGTGTTAGCTTGCATTAGCCTCACCCCTTGTCGCCCGGCTTACCGCAGTACCAGTATTTTTCCAACCCGAGGCGGCCTTCCTGTGTTTTCGAAATTGGAGGAAATGAATGCGAGTCAGACTGATCATTCTGGTAACGGCAGTTCTCCTGCTCGGTACGCTGATAATGGTTCCGACTATTATCGAGGCCAAGCGCTCGAAGTCGCTGGCGGCCGAGACTGCCCCGGTTAATCCGTTACAGGGAAGAAGGCCGGAGATAACGGTGGGTGAATCCATTCGCAACGACACGTCTCCGCCGGTTCGCGAAATGAAGCAGAAGCCGGTATTCGAGCCCAAAAAAGAGGCAAACGCGAACCCCAAAATTGCCCATTTTCACAAAGACGCTCCCGATCGCGTGGTGCAAAAATCGATCGCTGCTACTGAGTTCGATACCGCCAACATGCCCACAGTGGACATGAACTTTAATGGTATGCAGTTCCCCGGAGTCACATGCAATTGCGCTCCTCCGGACACGAATGGTGAAGTTGGATCGACGCAGTATGTTCAGATGGTCAACAAAGGGTTTCAGGTTTTTGACAAGACTACAGGGGCGTCACTGTTAGGACCGTCTGGCATCTCCACTATATGGGGCGGCTTCGGCGGAGTGTGTGAGTTTAACGGCAGTGGCGATCCCGTGGTGATGTACGATCAATTAGCCGATCGCTGGGTCATCACGCAGTTTGCCGGTGTTTCGATTCCGACTAATGAGTGTATTGCAGTTTCCACTACGGGAGATGCAACCGGCTCCTACCATCGCTACGACTTTCACCTCGGTTCCAACTTCTTCGATTACCCGCACCTGAGCGTGTGGCCCAACGCGTATTACATGAGCATGAACGTGTTCAACTCTACGGGCACGTCGTTTCTTGGCCCACAACCATTTGCTTTCGATCGAGCCAGGATGCTCGCTGGAGTTCCAGCAACATTCATCACGACCGGAGTTACTAATGGACCGTTGGAAGAGACTTATCTGCCTGCGGATCTCGATGGCTCCACTCCACCACCTGCCGGCGCGCCGGGCGTGTTTGTTCAGTGGCCGGGCCTTGGCGCTTACAAGGTCTTTCACTTCAATGCGGATTTTGCGACACCAGCAAACTCGAGTTTTACAGTCTTTGCCAATCCTTCGGCCGCAGGCTTCACGCAACTCTGTCCGTTCACTCGATCGTGCGTGCCACAATCGGGCACGACTTCGCGTTTGGACGGGATCGGTGACCGGCTGATGTTCAGAGTTGCCTATCGCAATTTCGGTAGTCACGAATCTGTAGTCGGCAACTACACAGTCAGTTCAGGAGCCGTCGCCGGAATTCGCTGGTTCGAACTGCGCAACGTGACCACAGGACCAGTTACAGTCGCACAGGAGAGTACGTATCAGCCTGACGACACCTGGCGCTGGATGGGAAGCGCCGCGATGGATCGCGATGGGAATATCGCGATTGGTTACAGCGCTTCCAGTGCAACGATCTTTCCGCAGTTACGTTATGCCGGGCGGCTGGCTTCTGATCCGTTAAATGTTCTGGGTCAGGGTGAAGCGATTCTGTTCGCGGGCACTGGCAGTCAAACTGGTACGGGTAGTCGCTGGGGTGATTACAGCTCGCTGACTGTCGATCCGATCGATGATTGTACTTTCTGGTTCACCAGCCAGT
This sequence comes from Pyrinomonadaceae bacterium, assembly GCA_025922875.1. Classification (GTDB taxonomy): domain Bacteria; phylum Acidobacteriota; class Blastocatellia; order Pyrinomonadales; family Pyrinomonadaceae; genus PSRF01. The sequence goes on along the minus strand of JAICGZ010000415.1, from coordinate 296 downwards.
ACTACGCGACGACGAGCAGTTTCAATTGGCGCACACGAATCGGATCGTTCAGGTTCCCGACTTGCGGCGGCGGTACTCCAACACCGACTCCAACACCGACACCGACGCCGACTCCAACACCGACACCTACGCCGACTCCAACACCGACACCTACTCCGTCCCCAACGCCGGAGCCCGTGCCGAATGCGCCAAGCAATCTGAGCGGGACAGCGGTCTCTACGAGTCAAGTAAATCTGTCGTGGGCTGATAACTCAGGAAATGAGCAAGGTTTCCGCATCGAACGTTGTACGGGTAAC
>JAICGZ010000414.1 GCA_025922875.1 Pyrinomonadaceae bacterium | reverse complement strand
GGCATATAGATTGATTTCGAAAGGATCGTTCACGGACCGCGCATAACCGTCCGCGGATTCGGTGTGGGATACGAGCTTATTGCGTTCAAGGCGCGTCAGCGTTCGGTTCAGTTTGGGCTCATCCAGCAGGTGGGCCAGTGCTCCTTTTGGCACGGCCCGCTTGAAAAAGGCCAGCAGAGCCAGGAGCGGCACGCGCTCTTCGGGCTGATGTTGTAGTTGCTCGTAATGCAGCCGCTTCAAACCTTTATCGCGATAGTCCTCCGCCTCTTGTCCCTGTCCGCGATCGAAATCAGCAAAGAGATCCGCACGCTCCAGTAATTCTTGCAACGTATAGCTGGTTTCCTCCAGATATCCGGCAGCCCAAACCAGCGCGAGCGGAATGCGATGGACCCGTTGAGCAAAGTCGATAAGGACGCGGTCGACTTTCTGTTCGTCAACGGACAAGCGGGCCGCCCCGCCGTTCTTTTTCAGGTAAGTAACGCAATCGTCGAGCGGCAAACCCTGGTACAAACTGGCGCCCACAGTTCGCAGTTCTACGAGACGCTCGCGCGGAGAGAATACAGGGACATCACGTCCCGCGATCAGCGCATAAACATTATGTCCGCCCGCGAAAATAGCGCCGAAGAGTTCGCGCAACTCGCGGTCCCTTACCGCCGCATTTTCGTCGAGCAGAGGCTCAAAGTTGTCGAACACGAACCAGGTACGCTTTCCGTGATCACCCGACAATCGCCTGCACATCTCGGCTGCTTTCTGCGAAAGGTTCCAGTTAGGGCTCGCATAGAGGTCTTTGAATGCCTGTCTTTGTCCAATCAGCCGCCCTGCGTTCTCAAAGAACTCGGGAAGCTTGACGCCCTCGCGGCCATCGATGTGGAGTAAGGCGCCGACGCGAGGACTGATAAGCTCGCCATTACTCAGAGTGATGCTATCAACGAACGATCGGCCACTGTCGGAAAGCTTTTGAACAAGCTTGGTTAACAGTGCGGTTTTACCAAAGCCGCCGGGCGCGGCAAAAGCCAGCACATGACTCCCCGGTTCAGTCATTGCTCTCAGTATTTCGTCGCACTCAAGAGCGCGTCCTTCGATCTCCTGGTCTAATGACAAGGTGTGAATCAAAGGCTCGCGTTCCACCGGCGCGCGTTGGGTCGGTAAATCCGGAACCGGACCAAGTTCGTTCTTCTCCACCTTCGCCTGGCCGGTGAGAATGCGAATCAGATGTTCGTAACCCGGGTCGCTGAGCGTGAATTCGTTCAACCGGCAGAAGGTCCACCCGCGAAGGAAGTCGGGAATGCTCTCTGCCGGTTCGTCATTTAACAAGATCGGAACGATACGCCGATTGCCTTTAGCATCATAAATCTCGTCGTCGAGCAGACTGCCTTCCCAATAGACGCCTTTACCGATTTCCGGTCGTTCGCCGTCTTCGATACGACGCCGGTACTCCGCAGTGCAGACGCAGAGGACGAAGTCGGAGCGGTCGCGCTTGATTTGCTGGCGACACCACCGCGGCCAATCAACGATTGTCTCGTTGTGAAATTGATCGAGGTCGACATCAATGCCGTTGTCTCGCAGCGCCCAAGCCAGCGAAAGCACTCGCTTACTGTGTTCAGGTGAATCGTGGGAATAACTGATGAAGGCGCTTTTCGTGGGCATGAGAAAAGGATCATCCATTTACCGCGGATGACACGGATAAAAAATCCGGATTTTAAATCCGTGTTATCCGTGGTAAGGATTTAGCCGTCCCGCGGGCGAAGTCTAGCAGCATTATCCAATGAGGGCGAGCTACATGGAGTAGGCAACGGAGACTTCTTCATCGCCGAGCTGGTAGAGGTAGAGATACGATTCTGAGGTGTGCCTGGAATCCTGCGCGAGTGGGCATCACATCGACACCGCCGATTGTTGGATTGCTGCAACCGCCCGGCTTCATAACATTCCGCTCGTGACGCACAACCAGAACCATTTCTTGTACGTACCCCATCTCATAACTATTTCAGAAGTTTAGCCACAAAGAGGCACATAAGCCACAAAAGTTAGCGAAGCTATTCGTGCGTTTGGTGCCTCTTGGTGGCTGAGATGTTATTTGAAGAAATTGGCGGCCATCCGTTGCAGGTCGTCCATTGAACTGCCGTCCTTGTTCTGGTCCAGCATTGAGTTGAGCATGCCCATGACGCCGGGTGCGTTTGCTTCGGCTTGTTGTTCCTGCTTGTTAAGCAGGTTCGACAGACCTGATGGGTCGAGGCCATTCTGCTGCTGCGCCTGGCCTACAGCTCCCATCACCACGGGCGCTAATGTCTCGAGCAAACTGCCAGCAGAACCTTGGTCCATTCCTGTTGCCTGCGCCAGATTATTTTCAATTGCCGGGCGTTGACCGCCGAAAACGTGGCTCAGAATCCCCGCGCCGTTTGCAGTTTGCGGGTTTCCTAAATACCCCATCAAGTTATCCAGAATACTGCCGTCATGATGGTCCTTATTGATCGCCTGATGAAGATTCTCAGCACCTTGAGGCACCGAGGCGTTCCGGGCCAACGCAGCCAGCAGCAGCGGTACCGCGACCTGCACAGCAGTATTGGCGGTCGATTCGCTGACGCCAAGACGTTGAGCAATTGTGCGACTCGCACCTCCGGACAACTGTTGCATAATCATCTGTGTGATTGCGTTCACGGATTTGGCTCCTTTAGTTATTGGTGGTCGGGAGGTCAGAGGTGAAAAGAAAGGGCGGCCGCGAAGGGCCGCCCCAAGAGCTTAACTTCGTGAGCGACCTGTGCCGGTCGTACCCGTCGAGCCGGTCGTGCCGGTGGTTCCGGTCGTTCCCGCTCCTGCTGCTGCACTTGATGTGCTGGTTGGGCCAGTGGTTCCGGACGATTCGGTACCGGTACTACTTCCGGTAGTGCCGCTCGTTCCCGTGCTGCTGCCATATCCTGTTTGCGTACTGCTGCTATAAGCGTCGTAGCTCTGCTTAACTCGCAGGCGATTCTCAACGTTCGTTACACCTGACACAGACTCAGCGATGTCTTCAGCCCGTCGCTTGTCGCTGCGATTGGTTACTGTGCCGGTAAGAGTGACTTCGGCGTTCTGTACGGATACCTCGATGTCAGAAGCGTCAAAATAACCCTCGCTCAGGCGATCGTTAACATCTTCCTTGATACGCTCATCCGAGCGGCGGTAATTTTTTGGACCTTTTCCGCGGTAGCGATCGCGCTGTTCGTCCATGCGACGCCTGCGCTCTGCCTCTTCATCACCGAACCACGAGGCTACTTCGTCAGAAGCTCGATCCCACCAGCCGCGTTCTCCACCTGAACCATACCGATCGCTCTCATACTCATAGCCGCGTTCTTGTCCGCGACCATAGCGACTGCGATCGTAGTCAAAAGTGCGTCCACCCTGATTGCCGTACATTCCTCTGGATGGGTAGTCCGAAGGATAGTCGTAATCTCGCGAGTAACTGCTGGAAGTGTCACCGAAACGGCTTTCATTACCGTAGCGTTGGCCATAATTACTCTGGCCATAGTTACTGTAGCCTCGACCCTGACCGCCGATACGTTGTCCATACCTGCTGCTGGTGCCTTGCCCATAGCTACTACCCCAGTCCTGACCTAAGCTACTGCCGCCGCCCTGGTAATAATTTTGCCCATAGGCTCCGTAGCTGCGATCACGATCACTGGTGTAATCCCGGTTACTCTCCCAACCCCTGTCATAATCTTCGCGGCCACCTTCGGACTCGCGACCTCTGCCGGCGGATGAACTGCCGCCCCATTGACCGCGCCATCTACTTTCGCCTGCATATCTTTCGTTTTCGTCGCGGAAGCCAGAGCGTCCTTGCGACCGTTCACCACGTTCACCATAGGAACGACCGTACTCAGATTCGCGCCGGCGACCGTAATCCTGCTCATTACGATCATCTCGATCGTCATATCTTGTTGACATATGTAAATCTCCCTCCTTTACCCTCGGCTCGTTTTTTACAATCTTGTCAGTACCGCTTCACAAACTTGTTTCCGAACTGCAACGGAAGTTGAGCACTCGCGTCCATTCCGTTGTGCAAAACAAAAACAGCGTGGCCGCAATCTGTTTGGTAATAAATAACGCCACAAAAGGCACAAAAGTCAGCAGAAACCATTTTGTGCTTCTTTGTGGCTACAAACTGAGGCGACCCTTTAAACCGGCACGAAGAGCTTCGAGGGCGAGAAGGGCGCACTGGATGCGGGCGGGCTTGATGTCACTTTGGAGTGCCGAGATCAATTGGTCGTCAGAGATCGCTGCAACTTCTTTAAGATCTGCACCCATGATGAGTTCGGTCAGGAGGGAGGCAGCGGCCGTGCTGATAGCGCACGCGTCGCCTTTGAAGCGAACGTCCTCGACTACCGAACCATTCAGTGTTAATTCGATGCGGATTCGATCACCGCACAGCGGATTGAAGTTCTCAGAACTGATATCCGGCGCCGGTAGCTCGCCGTAATTGCGCGGGTGGCGAAAGTGGTCCAGCAGAATGTCACTATACAGCGCCGCCATCACTTTCTATCTTTCAAAAACGCTGCTGTCTTGCCTGATTTGATCGCGACGGCTTCCGCCAGAATGCTCAACGCGATTTCACCCGCGGTACCGGCGCCAATATCGAGGCCCGTCGGCACGTGAAGCTGGTCCAGTAGTTCCTGATCCATGCCGCCCTCGATTAAAAATTCCTTGATCGCTTTGCCGCGCCGCTTGCTGCCTAACAGACCTACATACGCGGGCCTGGCCGGCAGGACGACCTTTAATACCGGAAGATCATATTTGTAATCGTGAGCAGTTAACACAACGAACGTCGAAGACGTGTAAGCGAGCGTTCCGGCTATCTCCGATGGAATGCCGATAAGCAACTCATCCACGTCGGGAAATCGTTCTCGAGTAGCAAAGCGCGGACGGCCATCCACCACTATCGTTTTCAGTCCCAGGTCGTGGGCCAGATT
>JAICGZ010000413.1 GCA_025922875.1 Pyrinomonadaceae bacterium | reverse complement strand
TGGTGTGCGCCGACCTGCACGCTACAGTGCGTGCACCAGGTGGGTATTCTCGACAACTGGCGCGACCCGCAGAAGACACCGGCGCAGGTGGCCCAGGATCAGAAAGCGGCGCTGACTGATTTAGCCACGGATTACACCGATTTTTAATACAGATTTACACGGATTTATTACTGTATTAATCGGTGTAAATCTGTGTTATCTGTGGCATATGTCCCTTTGGACACTCACTCTGTTATTGGGCCTGTTGGTCCGAGGTTTCCGCCTACCGTAAAGATTGTTACTGAACTCGAAAGGCCGAGGCCGGATAAACGGCCAGCCATCACCACGATCATTTCTCCTCGTTTGACAACGCCCGCTTCAAGCAGCCGTTGTTCTCCGATCTTGAGCATCTCTTCCGTCGACTTCGCCTTGCTGACGAGCAAAGGTTCGACTGCCCATATTAAGGCTAACTCTGAAACGACCAGTGGTCTGTGTGTCAGTGCGATGATTCGTTGGTCGTGTCGCAAGGACGAGAGCCTGCGCGCCATCAAACCGGACGCGGTGAAAACAGCCGTTACCTTCGTTCCCATCTCTCCTGCCGCGTAGGCAGCCGCCTCGCACAGCGCACGACTGACACGGCCTGATTGGCGGCCCGCCCAACTCGCAGTGAAGTCAGTTCGGTGCTCTTTCCCCACCATTTCGGCTGATTCGATAATGCGGACCATCATGGCTACTGCCGCAGCCGGATAGTCCCCAGTGGCGGTTTCATTCGAAAGCATCACGCAATCCGTGCCGTCCCAAACAGCGTTCGCGACGTCAGAGGCTTCGGCGCGCGTCGGACGCGGGTTACTCACCATCGATTGCAGCATCTGCGTTGCAGTGATGACCATCTTCCCGGCTTGAATTGAGCTCTCGATGATTCGCTTTTGATAAACCGGAACAAGCTCGACGCTCGTCTCTACACCGAGATCGCCGCGGGCCACCATGAGTCCGTCAGCCGCGGCGATGATCTCGTCCAAATGATCGATTGCCTCCGCCTTTTCGATCTTGGCAATCAACGGTGCGTGGCCGCCTGCTTCGTTAATTAGTCTTTTCGCGCGCTCGCAGTCGCTGGCGCGCCGCACAAACGAGAGGGCGATGTAGTCGACGTCCTGTTCGACTGCCCACTTGAGATCGACGATATCTTTCTCGGTGAGTGAATCGATCGGTAGCGCGACTCCGGGCAGGTTGATTCCCTTACGTTCACCAAGCATGCCTCCGTCGATGACCTTACAGATGACGTCTGTATCACTCGTGCTTTCGACGAGGAGTGATAAGGCGCCATCGTCGAGCAACATCCGTGTGCCGGGTTGTACTACGCGTGGAAGATCCTGGTAGTTGGTGGAGACTTGATGTTCGTCGCCGAGGATTGCTCGAGTAGTTATGGTGAAGGACGATCCAGGCGTCAGTTTTACCGGCTCTTCGTTTTTCAGTTCGCCGGTGCGGATCTTGGGGCCCGAAAGATCGACGAGTACCGCGATGGGACGTCCTAACTTCTTCGCGGCCGCGCGCGCACGTTCAATGTCGACGGCTTTTTCTTCATGAGTTCCGTGCGACATGTTGATACGCACGCCATTGGCGCCGGCGGCGATCAGTTGTTCAAGGATTTCAGGCTCGCGAGAGGCTGGACCAACAGTAATTAGAATTTTTGCTCGTCTCAAAATTGCACCCGTCTGAAATTAGGAAGCAGGCGTTTGCACGGTTTTTTCGATTACGCGTTCAAGCCTTTCACCCACCGCCGCGTCGTAGCCGATGAAACGTTCCACAAGCTTACCCTGACGATCAAAAACGAATGTTTGCGGAATCGCATCACTGTCCGAAAGAAGGAAGCTTATGAGATCTTCACCAGGCTGCGCGAGTGCGTATTGAATACCAAATTCCTTTGCGAAGGCCGGAACCTTTTCGTTGTCGCCTGGTCCACCGACGTTGAGACCGACGACTGTCAGTCCCTGCTCTGCAAATTTCTTCTGTAGAGAAACTAAGTGAGGAATACTATCGCGACACGGAACGCACCACGTCGCATAGAAGTCCAGGACCAGCACCTTTCCTTTGTGTTCGGATACGACGGAGCGACTTCCATCCGCAAGCTCCCATCCCATATCGGCGAGAGATGTCGCCTTCACCGGAGGCATGGGATAAGTTGTGCCTGGTGGATTGCCAGAGATGACGGGCGTCTTCCTGCCGGCATCATCAGTGCTGTTGCAGCCAGCCAGTAACAAGACAAGAAGCAGGTTTAATAGAAATTGCCAATCATTTCTCGTCATCTTCGACGGCGGTAAAGCTTTCATTTTGTTCCTGCGGGAGCGGCTCACCCGGCACGCGATACTCGCCTTCAACCCACCGGCCGAGATCGACCAGCTGGCACCGCTCAGAACAGAATGGACGAAAGGGATTATCTTTCCACTCGACTGGCTTACCGCAGGTTGGGCATTTCATGAATCTTGCAGCCACAGCAACGGCCGCGTCTCATGAAAGAGATGCCGGCCGTTTGATCAGTATTCGTCGTTTGACGAACGCGATCGTACCTTCGCGGCGCATGGCGTTCAAGCGCACGGTAACACTTTCGCGGGTGGACCCGACAATGGAGGCTATTTCACGGTGCGGCAGGGGAATATCGATGAGCACCCCTTCTGGTTCCGAAACACCATAACGGAGGGAAAAATCGGCAAGCAGGCTGTCGAGGCGTGCCGGAATAGCGTTCAGGGCAAAATCGGCGAGCCGCCGCTCTGCGTGATCAAGTCGTTGACCGATCAAGCGGAAAGTGTAATCATGAAGGCGGTCATCCTCAGTCATCCCCCGTTTGAAATCCCCGACCTGAATTCGCAGAAGCCTGGAGTTTTCGTAGGCGATTGCAGAGTTCGCTCGTTGCCCCGCAGCAGAATAGAGAGCTGACTCCCCGAACAAGGACCCCTCAGGAAGGATATCGATTACGGCTTCGCGGCCAGTCTCAGACTCGATGCGACAAAGTTTTATTCGGCCATGAACAATCGCATAAAGGCAGTCCGCTGGTTCACCCGCACGGTAAACAAACCGGCGGCGGCGAAAGTCGAGGACCACGGAACTGCGGGCCAGATCGGCTACAAGGGGATCAGCGAGTGTTGAACCAAAATCCAGGCGGCGGATTATTTCAGCGCGATCGTCGGGGGTTAAATCCCGGGCGCGCTTTTGTTCCTGCAGGGCATTCATCTCCATGTCCTTTTGGGCATCGAGTCAAAGTTTCGAGCTTGAGTCGTTTAAGGCAGCGTAGTGCTCTTTTCCATAGTGGTCCAATGCGGGTTAGTGCTACGTCGAATGTAAGGAAAAGCGCGCGATATTTCCCAGGGTTGTTACTCTCTCGAATGAATCTTTTGACGCGATGCTAGGGCGAGTACAGGTACGAATGTACCGAACCGAAGTTGCAAACTGTAACATGAAGCGCATAACGGCGCAAGAACAATAACGGTCCAATATTCTCGTTTTATGCAGTCAAAATTCAACATTTTAGTCGTCGACGATAACCCGGATAAACTGGCCCTGATCGAGGCCGCGTTAACCCTTGCCGGCTACAACGTCACCACTGCCACGGACGGTGACGAGGCGCTCGCCGCCATCGAATCTTATCAACCTGACCTGGTGATAACTGACGTGATGATGCCTCGCATGAATGGCTACGAGTTGGCTCAGCGGATTAGGGCCAATCCCGTCACGAAGTTTATCCCGGTAATCATGCAAACTGCGGCGGGCCGGCGATCGGAAGACCTGAGGAGAGCTAATGAAGTTGGCGCCCTGGGCTACATTACGGACCCAACGGATTTGGACCTGTTGCTCGCCAGAACGAGAACGCTGCTCGAGTTCAAAGCTTATTTGGACGTTTGTGAAGAGGCGGCTTTCACGGACCACCTGACTGGCTTGGCCAACCGCAGGAGATTCGAACGTCAGTTGGAGCGTGAAGTTGCTCGCATGGCGCGATTTGGACACCCTTTCAGCCTGTTGATGCTCGACATCGACAGTTTCAAAAATCTTAACGATAGCTACGGGCACGATGCCGGCGACGAGGCCATTCGCCGGATCAGCAGGGTCTTGCGTGAAGGCACGAGAGGCATCGATCTGGCAGCCAGGATTGGCGGCGAAGAGTTTGCGATATTGCTTGTTGAAACAAACAAGGAAGGCGGTCTCGAGGTCGCCGAACGATTACGAATGGCGATTAAGGCGCTGGAGATTCCGAGGGCTGGGCGCATCACTGGGAGTTTTGGGGTTGCAGAATGTCCAACTGACGCGCAAACTTCCGCCGAAATCCTGAAGGCCTCTGATATAGCTTTGTATGAAGCTAAGAGAAACGGGCGCGACCAGGTCGTGGCGATGGGCGGGTTGAGATCGAACTCGGTCGCTGCGGGCGACGTACAAGGCGATGGAAATTTGGGAGTTGTATCGCGAGGATAGAATGGCTGACTACAAGGAAAAGTTCGATGAGTGGCAACAGGCTGCACGGCGCAAGGCCCGCGAGCTTGATGAGAAGTATGCGATCAAGGATCGAGTTGGTGAAGCCGCGAAGCGTGGAGCTGAAACCGTGGCTAGCAGCGCTGAAAGGCTCCGCGCCGAAGCCGACCGATTGACTGACGACGAAGAAGTCAGTGACGCTGCGCGACGGGCCGCAAACGAAACTGTAAAGAACGTGAAGAAAGCCGGGAAGGCCATGCGTGACGTTGCGGGCGACACCGGCAAGAAAGTTTTTGACGACGCGAAGACTTACTACGATCGAGCGTCGCACCTCTACGATACCGGCGCGCGATTCACACGTGCTTCAACCGCCGCCACGACAGGTGTGCTAAAAGCGCGCGATTGGATCAAAGAAAATCCGGGCAAGGCTGCAGTTGTTTCTGCCTCGCTGGTCCTTGGTATCAGGGCAGGCGCTGCGTTTCCGGGTTTGGATGCCGTGTTGCTGGGCGCGCATCCACACTG
>JAICGZ010000412.1 GCA_025922875.1 Pyrinomonadaceae bacterium | reverse complement strand
TCCAATAAGCGTCCATTAAGCTAACGCGCTGCCTTGCGAATGCCAGGCATAATCATCTCGACAACCTTGCTCTGCGCCTTACGTTTCTCATCACTCATAGCTTGAACGTATGTGTCCATTGTGACTCGAAGGTTTGCATGACGCAGCAATTCCTGAATGACTTTCGGGTTCTCGCCGTTTCCGTTCAAGATCGTGCCGAACGTGTGACGAAACGTATGCCAGCCGATACGCTTGGTTAGCCCAATCTTCTTCGCGGCTGGTTTGATATAGACGCGGAAGATTGAGTTAGGCCAATAGGGTTGCGTACCGTTCATCTTGGTACTGGCATAGACCCAATCGTCGGGCCGATCGTACGTTGTTTTCATCTTCCAGAGCCGAAGCGACTTTGCCAGTTCCGTATTATCGCTCCTGTAACCACGGAGACGGAACCACTTCTGAAACCCGGCGCTAAAGGCGCACTCGTATATTGATACTTTTCTGAGGCGCGGGCCTTCCATTCGTTGATTGCAGCTAGACATTGCAGGTGTGCCCTTCATCCTTTACGACTGCATCTCCGGTGAAGCTTTGAGGTAACGTTTCAGCGCCATCTTCGTCAGCCGCGAAATAGTTAGCAAATGTCTCGGCAGATCCAGAAATTTCCATTTTCGACTCAGTCTATCTCAGCACCTAATTTATGGCCCTTGCCGGCCGGCTTGCCCGACCCGGGGGACTCAATAGCTGCTGATTCCGCACTGGACGCCGATCTGGGTGGCCAGAAAGGGATTGCGCTCGACCATCCATTTGATCGTTGTGCGCCTGTCGTAACCCATCTTCTCGATCTTTGGTGTTACGCCCCGCCCGAGTTCGGCAAGGCAGCCGCACTGCTTCAGGCTCAGCCCCTGGCGCGAGCATGACTGCACGAACAGCGAATCCGAGGATGCAGTCGCATCGATCTGCGCCGTTCGAACAACTCCCTTGGCAAATGCGGCGGCAACACGCGAAGCACACCCGTATTTTTCCCCGAGCGCCTCGGCATCGGCCCTTCCGGCCTTGGCGTTCGTCGCGAAGTCCACACTGTTGACGACCACGCCGGTCATCTCGAAGCTTCTCGTCAGTGTGCTCTGCGTGGAAGCTTGCACGAGCCGATGAACCGAGGCTAGCCCATCCAGGGGACCGATCCACGGGCAGTTCGGCAGACGGTACTCGAGCAAACCATACAGGTAGGCCATCGTCGAGAAGTCCAGCGGGACCTTTCTGCCGGCCGCTAGGGCCGCTATGACGTCCGGCTTCCGGAACAGGGACCGGTCTACGGTGGCGGCGACGTCCGTCAGCGGCGACATATTATCGAGGGCGCAGGCGATGGCCGTCTTGCGTCCGATCGTGTACCGGCCCCACAGCCATTCACCGTCGGGAAGCGCTTTGAGCCGGGCGATCTCTTTCGCTGCCCCGGGCAGCCTCAGATGGAGGTCCCACAGCCACATAACGTAGGGGTCTTCCGGCCTGTCGCGTGTGCCGGCAGCGCCGTACATGTTGTCGAGGCGATTCCGCATCGCCTGCGCCGCCTGCAGGATCGCCGCATACTCGCCCGACCCGGCCCGGCGCCTGACTTCGTCGAGGAAGCCGCGGACGAACTCGTCGCGGGACATCAGCTTGGCCCGCCACCCCGTCCAGTCGCCCGCAGCGATCTCGGCGGCGCGCTCCCCGGATGGCCGCTGCCGCTCGAAGGCCTCGATCGCCTCGCGCAGCGCCGACACGGTTGCCGGATCAGCGTCGCGGGGCACGCCACCTTTCATCCACGCCTCGGCGATGGCCGCAGGGGCCGGGCCGTCAATCGCGCCGGACACGTAGGACGTCAGCTTCCCTCCTCCGTCGCACCGCCGCTGTGCAAGGGTCGCGTCCGGGATTAGGGTAACGGCGCAGAGCACCAGAAAGAAGAGGGTTTTCATTGGCACGTTCCACCCGGCTGAGTTTGTTCGAATATGGGGTGTTTTTGCCCACGTTCCAGGCTTTCGTTTCCGGTCAGTAAGCGTCGCTTGGATAACGCTTTCGATCAGCCTCCCCAGAGAATCAACCACCGCATCCTCCTTAACGAGTTTTTCAAGCCCCTCCGTTGGCTTCGGCATTTCTGTTGGATCTCTCGACGTCGAAGGGCATCAAGCTGAGAAGCAAGATCGGCGGTTTTACCAAATCCAAAAGTACATGAAGCGCACACAGGAACCGGTTCGTTCTTTGCGATAGTAATACTGATAATTGCCTCGTTGCTCCTAACCCATTGTGCTACAGATTTTCGCTTGCCCCGCTTAGCTTCGAAACACTCTCATTGTGTCAGAAACAAATTTGAAAAGGTCTTCGAGTCTTTAGGTCCTGCCTATTCCCTTTTTGATAAGCCAAAAGAATGAGCACAGTTGAGCTCGATACGCGGAGGAAAATCGCTTCCGGTTGGGGAATTAGCGGGGAGTGGGTTTCAATGGTCACGCGCCTAATCGCCGTAACCAAAACCGGCGGCAGTATAAAACCGAGAAATACTTGCGCCAACAGTGAATCCACTCAGCACCGTGAGTAATAACGCTCGTAGTGCTATTGCTATTTACGAGCTGCGCAACTGCTGTATGAACGATTGATGGCAGGACTTGAAACAGACAACGGTACCGCAGCGTTCTGGGCCAGAGGACCGCAGAGAAAACGATGAGATATGCGGCTTTTTGTGCAAAGCTTCGCCGCTTATAAGATTCGGCCTACCAGCACAGCCACAGTCACCCGTAAAGCAGTCGCCCACTCTTTCAGGAATTCGTGATCTTCTGGCGTGAGTTCTGAGTCATCTACTTCCATCATGGCGTATAAAAGGGGCGTCACCGTTTGCCCCCCCACCTCAACGCAGCAACGCCCCGGCCTCAACACTCTGGGCAGTGTGTGAGGCTAGCTAAACTGGAGGCTTTATATCCGCCGCTAAGTCGCGTCACAAATTCTTTAGATGAGAGAGTGAGTACTAGTGAGTACAAGTTATTTGCAAAAACTCTCCAAGCTCAGAGCACACGTCTACCATCTCGCGATGAGGCGACGTTCAACGACCGGGTACCTTCGGGTTGAGAAACCTAACGGTAAATCAGACAATCACCGTTTGAACGATGTACGTTGTGATGCTGGTTGTTTGTGTCGTGCTGCTCGTTGGTGCTGGAATCGGAGCGCCTGGGCTCTCGACCTGTCCTGCTAAAACAGATATAGAAAGTGTCAGACTGCGTATCGTGCCGGCGCATACTTTACGTAAGGTTTTCACTTTCGGTGCCTCCCTTGAGAGTTGCAAAAATTTTGCAATTACAAGAGAGAGACCAGCACGATCGGTCCGGGCAAGACCTTGCGACGGGCGGAGGGGCTAAGTTAGATTGCGTCCGGTTCCTTAGTTTCTTTTCCTTGCAACCAGCAAAAAGCAACTTTCTATGACCTGACGGTCCTCACTACTGCGCGATCTGGGAAATCAAGTGACACCGGTACGATCACCGAAGGGCCAAGAACTCTGAATACTTGAGGAAATGTGGTTAAAGCACGAATTTGCGAGGACGTAGTGTTAGCCTGACCCGTCGATGTCACAACTCAATAGAGACTTCGGTTATCTTCTCTCCTGCAAACGTGTCCGAATCCACAGAGGATCGCGGCGCAGATCCAGAATGGCATAAACGTAGACCACTTCGTCTTCCACCTCATAATAGATGCAGAATGGGAATCGCTTCGACAGCATTCGATGGAATCCAAAGTAGACTGGATGAATACCGGCAAAAAGAATTAGAGAATCTAGATCGGAAAGGATTGAGTCGAGGAAGTAATCGCCAACTCCGGTTTCGCACGATTCATAGAATTGTGCACCCGACTCGAGGTCCTCTGCCGCATCCTCGAGTACTACTACGTTCATGGTTCAGAGATTCGCAGACGGGATCTGAGTTGGTCCAGAGTCAGAAACTTTGCTTCTCCGCGCTGGGCTCGCGCTTTCCTATCAGCCAAAACGTCGTGATGCCAATCTGGGGAAGGTATCTCGTCGCTGTCGCGAGTGAGGGAGTCCCAAAGTTGGTCCATCGCCTGAAGCCGTTCGGTTACGGACATCTTCTCTATCTGGGATGAGTCGATCATGTTGTCACCCTATCACCTTGCGACAGGGGCTGCAAGACGCAAATCGCGGCGCGGGTCCATTAAGTGTCCAATAACGATTCCTTAGAGTACCTTTGACTACCTTACGGTGCTATCCATGCCGCAGGTTTCCTTTGAATTCCTACAAATCGCTTCTCTTTCACGGCGGCGACACGGGTTCGATTCCCGTACGGGACGCCAAGATTCCCTCGGTAAATTTCCAAGATCTTTATTGTTCGTGAATTCGCTAACTCCGCATTAATGCGAAGTTGCAGCGGAGTCTGCCCCTCTTTGGTTTAACCAGCAGATATGCGGTTCCAACTCGGAATGCTTTGCGACGTTAGAAGTGGAAGTCATCGAGTTGTCCGTGGGTGGTCACTCGATCCATTGCGCTGTGTTAGGCGGAGCATCGAGCAGATTTTCCAACTCAATCAAGGCTCGCACCGAAGTTCAGAGACTGTGTTGAGGTTTAGGGAGTTGCGCTGGCAAACGAAGCTTTTATCTTTGAAACCGAGTTACTACCGCCATTCGCCACCCAGATGTGAACGCCATCAAACGCGATTCCAACCGGACTTCTACCCACCGAAAGCGTTTTAACAACTTTGCCCGTCTGTGGATCAATTTGCGAGACGGATCTGCTGCCATAATTCGCAACCAGGACGTGGCCACCGAAAAACGCAATGCCTCCTGGTCCATCTTCGACTGCAATTCTGTCCTTAACGGAGCCATCTCCCGTCAGTCGTGTCACGGATTTGCTGTAAAAATTAGCAACCCAAACATTAGCACCATCGAAAGCAATTCCTGTGGGTTCTCTTCCGGCGCTATATGTTGCGAGGTTCGATCCGTCGTCCGCGCGAAGCTTCGTCACACTGCCGCTATTATTG
>JAICGZ010000411.1 GCA_025922875.1 Pyrinomonadaceae bacterium | reverse complement strand
TTGGAACTGGCCACCAAGGACGCTGCCATAGAATGCCAGGAGATGCGTTCGCCTTCCCTGCGGACTATACACTGGTCCAATCGACTCAGGCGCCATCTGATAAAGAGAAGAGCCCGCAATAACCTGGTCCAACTGGCCCAGATAATTGAAGCTTACCGGCGCTGCACTGGATGGGATCTCGCGCCTCAGGTATTTGAGTATTCCGTAGCCAACACCCGAACGCGGAACCGCTCTCAGTTGCTCTTTGATCTGTTTCAACGCCGAACCCGGTTCCCACGTAACCGGCGATTCCAACTGCACCGGATAGATCGCCGTAAACCAACCCACTGTGCGCGCCAGATCAACTGACGAAAGAATCGCTTCACGCCCATGTCCCTCTACGTCGACGAGGAGTCTGCGTTCACCAGTCCAGCGCCTGAATCCTTCGGCCAACGCCGTCAGCAGAACCTCGTTGATCTGTGTGTGGTAGGCTTCGGCAATTTCATACAGCAGCGCTCTCGTATCCCGCTCGCTGAGGCTCAGTGTCACCAGTCGTGCGGATTGCGCCGTGTTCTCCTCCGCTCCAGCGTAATCCAGCGGCAACATCCCAACAGGCTGCCGCAATGCTCTGGTCCAATATTCAATCTCATCGTCGAAAGCACCTGACTGTGCCTCAGTGCTCAACTTCTCGGACCACTGCTTGTACGAAGTTGTCTTCGGCGGCAGCGCTATTGCTTCACCTCGCTTCAGTGCCTCATAAGTACGTTCCAGATCGTCGAGCAGGATGCGCCACGATACACCATCCACCACGAGGTGATGAATGACAATCAGTAATCGACCCGGTTTACCCGCGCCGAGATTGAAAGTCACGATCCGCAGCAATGGGCCATGCGACAAATCCAGACTCGACTGTGTTTCCGCCGCTATGGCTTCAATCACGCCTGCCTGTTGCGCCTCGTTCAGTCCGGCTATATCGACCCAACTGACAGGCACTTCACTCGACACACCTGCGTTCTCCTGACGCCAGCCGCTTCCCTCGCGAATAAAGCGCAGGCGCAACGCATCGTGATGGACCAGCAGGTGCTGCACCGCTTGCCTGATCAGCACTGGATCGAGAGTTTGTCGAACCTCGAGCAGCAGCGCCTGGTTCCAATGCGACGGATTGATGAAGTCCTGCTCGAAGAACCAATGTTGGATCGGAGTGAGCGGAACGTCTCCGGTGATTGTTCCCTGTTCAGCCTCTACTACCTCGGTCGTTCCCACGACAGACGACAGTTCCGCGATCGTTCGATATTGGAAAATCTGATCGGGAGTGAGTCGAAGTCCGGCTTCGCTTGCCTGGGCAGCGGCACGAATGCTGAGGATGGAATCACCGCCGAGTTCGAAGAAGTTGTCGTTAATACCTATTTGTTCGAGGCCGAGCACCTTCGTCCAGATGTCGACGAGCGCTTGTTCCTTCCAGTTGCCCGGCGCCACGAGCGTCGAATCGTCCTTCTGTATTCGCTCCGGTTCAGGCAGCGCGCGACGGTCGACCTTTCCGTTGGAACTGAGCGGCAACTTATCGAGAAACATGAACGTGGTGGGGATCATGTACTCGGGAAGCTTGCCTTTGAGATGAAGTTGTAGTTCAGCGCTTGTGGGCTGTTTCTGCTCCGGAACTATGTAACCTACGAGCCGCTTGCTGCCGCGCTGCTCACCGACAGCGTTGACCACCGCCGTGCGCACACTTTCATGCTCCTCGAGGGCTGCCTCGATTTCGCCAAGCTCAATTCGGTATCCCTGAATCTTGACCTGCGAGTCTTCTCGTCCGAGAAACTCGATGTTGCCATCCGGCAGGTAGCGACCCAGATCTCCCGTGCGATACAAACGCTCTCCCGTCCGTGGATGGACGATAAAACTCCGTCGGGTCTTTTGTTCGTCGCGCCAGTATCCCTTCGCCAGACCGATGCCTCCGATATAAAGCTCTCCCACTGTCCAAACCGGACATGGTTCCAATCGTTCGTTGAGGATCTGCCAACTCTGATTAAGCATCGGCCGGCCATACGGAATGCTCTTCCAACCCGGATCGACTTCGTCAATCGGATAGAGGATGGACCAGATCGACGCCTCAGTTGCGCCACCCAAACTAAACACCTCTACACCTTCGATCAACTCTTTGATCCGATCCGGTAAGCTCACGGGAATCCAGTCGCCGCTCATCATCACGAGTCGCAAGGTCTCGAGCGACTCGCGTCCTCGCTCGCTCAGATGGTCCACCTGAATGTTCATCAACGCGGGCACGGAATTCCAGATCGTGACTCCATGACGAGCGACCAGTTCCGCCCAGTGATTCGGATCGCGTCTTGAAGCAGCGTCAGGGACGACAACCGTTCCACCAGCGGCCAGCATGCCGAAGATGTCATAGACGGAAAGGTCAAAGCTCAATGATGAGAGCGCCAGCACCCGATCGTTCGGACCCACATTGAAACGTCTGTTGAGATCGAGAATCGTGTTGACCGCTCCTCGATGATCGATCATCACGCCTTTGGGCTGTCCGGTCGAACCGGAGGTGAAGATCACGTAGGCAAGATCTTCCGGTCGTTGAACGGAAGGCAGGGGTTCAGCACTTTCCGCGGCGAGTTCGTCGCTACCGATGCAGATGCGGCGAATATCGTCGGGCCAGGTCAACTTCTGATCGAGCCACTGTTGCGTTACAACAATTTCGGCTTCGCCCTGTGCTAACAGGTAATTGATGCGTTCGGCAGGAAGCGTCGCTTCGATAGGAAGATATGCACCGCCCGCTTGCACTATTCCCAAAACGGCCACCGTTTGCTCCCAGCCCTTTTCCATCACCACACCGATCAGCTTGTTTGGACGAGCGCCACAACGCCGCAACAGACGCGCGAGTTGATTGCTTTGCGCAAACAATTCCTGATAGGTCAGCGTGCGACTGCTGTGGATCACTGCCGGTTCGTTGCGTCGCTGATCAACCTGTGCAGCAAACAACGTGTGCAACAGTTCCTCGGTGATTGGCGCCTCGGTGGCGTTGATCTCCGCGCGCTGTAATAGCTGGCGAGTGGGAATTAGTTCGCGCGTGGCTGCCTGCCATTCTTCGTCTGATTCAGCTAATGAATGCAGCAGACGAAGATATGCGTCGAACATGTCTTCCAGGAGTTCGTCAGGAAAGAGATCTTCGACCGCGTCCCAGTTAAATGCCAGTCGCCCATTATTTTCAAAAGCCTGGTGGTCCAACCACACCTGTGGGGTTTGACTGATGCCGTAAACCTGCTTGCCAAGCCAGTTCAACGACCAGCCATCGCCGCTCTTTGAATCGTTTGCTTCAGTTGACGGCAAACTCAGCATGCTGGTGAAGACGACAGGCATCGTCGCTCCTGCTTTTCCGCCCTGTGCGCGAGCTGCTTCGCGCAAAACCCTCACGCCACTCATGAAGCGATGGTCCATGTCGGCCCAAAGCTGCGCCTGGATTCGGCGTGCGCGAGTTTCAAAGCTTTCGATCTCTGAGTTGTCTACCGCGAGCAGGGTTAAGGAAGTGAAGTCGCCGACGATGTCGCTCACCTGTTCGTGCAAGGGCAACCGGTTGAACAGCGTCAGGTTGATGGTGAACTTCGGGCTCTTACTCCACACGGAGAGAACCTCCGCGAATGCCGCGAGCAAGAGTCCTGAAGGCGTCACACCTGCACGCACCGCGCGCTGTTTCAGATGCTGCCAGAGCTCTGGAGTCAATTCACCATAACGGCGCACGAAGCGCGGTTTGGTTATGGAGCTGGGATTTTTTGATATCGGGAGATCGGGCGCGGGAGGTAGCGTTGGTAAACGGCCGAGCCAGTATTGCTGCGAACGCTTGTACAGAGCGGATTCTTGCAGTTGAGCTTCCGCCAGAACGTAGTCGCGGAATGACAGTTTCAGTTCGCTGAGCGTCTGATCGGGGTTCTCATAGAGTTCGCGCAGCTCCTGCGAAATGATCTGAAAACTGCGGGCATCGCCGATCAGAAGATCGAAACTGACGTGAATGCGTGTTTGCTGATCGTCGATACGCGACGCTCTGATCTCGAATAGCGGCCACTGATCGGCACGCAATACCTGATGCGACATTCTCTCGCGTACTTCTTCGAGTCGTGCTGCGCGGGCCTCGGGAGACAGGTCTCTGAGATCGAGGATCTCTATTTGATACGGCGGCACAGCGTTAAGAATCTGTTGCTGTCCATCGGGAAGCACGATGGCACGCAGCATCTCGTGACGTTCGATCAAACATTGCAGGGCGCGATTGAGTCGCTCGATGTCGAGGCCGGTGCTTTCAACTTCGATGGCGATGTGAGTAGCGACATTGCCGAGTTCGAAGATGTTGGTGCGACCGATCCAATAGGCTTGTTGAACGTCGGTTAGCGGGAACGGCTGGTGGCGTTGTCGTAGATCAGGTGTGATTGAGGGAAACTCTTCGACGGAATAGTCCGCTTCTGTCGCCTTAAGCCGTGTGATGTGCGCGGCCAGATCGGCGACTTTGGGCATTTGAAAGATGCTCAGCAGAGAGAGGTCGAGTTGGAAAGCTCTTTGTAGCCGGAAGAGGAGTTGTGAGGCGAGGAGCGAGTGACCACCAAGCGCGAAGAAATCGTCTTGTCTGCCGACCTTTGGTACTTGCAGGACTTCGGCGACGATCGCGGCGAGCACTTCTTCTACTGGTGTGCGCGGCGCTTCGTATTCTGCGCCTGCTGCACCGGGTTCCGGCTCCGGCAGCGCCTTGCGGTCCAGTTTGCCGTTGGGTGTGTGCGGCAGTGCTGCGAGCGGCATGTAGTAGCTCGGCACCATGTACTCAGGCAGTCGTTGTTGCAGATGCTGTCGCAACACATTGCCATCTACTGTCTTATCGGCTGTTGCGACCACATAGGCCACCAGCCGATCGCCACGCACGGCCACCGCCGCATTCGTCACACTCTCATGCTCACGCAGTGCTGCCTCGATCTCGCCTAGCTCAATTCTGAACCCGCGCAGCTTCACCTGCTGGTCACTGCGACCCAGG
>JAICGZ010000410.1 GCA_025922875.1 Pyrinomonadaceae bacterium | reverse complement strand
TTGCGAATGCGCGACAAGAAACCACAAACGTCCAGCTTTATTAGTATCAGTTCGGTTGAGAACGAGAGACCTCTAAACGAATGAAACTTCCACCCACTGACGTGGGTGGGATTCTTTAAAAACGGTCATCAGACTCGTAGGCTGGAATTTAACAAACCACCCACTGACGTGGGTGGGATTTCAAACTTTTGACGTGATGATGAGGCACGCTTTAGCGCGCTAGCTGTTCGTTGATCCAATCAGTGATCGCGCGTTTGAGTTCGTCGAGACTGTTCTCGAAGAAGTGTTCGGCGCCGGGGATGACGACGAGGCTGACTTGCGTGCGTTTTTCGAGTTCGGCAGCGAGTTTTCTCAACTGCTCCACGTCGCCAAACTCATCGCGCTCGCCGTGGACGAGCAGCAGTGGCTTGCGGCAGGCTTCGAGGAAAGTGAAATCGTACTTATCGAGCGGCGTTCCGATCCCGATCAAATACCGGACCCGATCGTCGTTGATCGCGACGTCCAATCCAACTCGTGCGCCGAACGAAAAACCGCACACAATCAATCGCAACTGAGGATACTGCGCCGCGAGGTAATCGATTCCGGCACGAACATCGTCCTGTTCCCCGCGACCTTCGTCGTGTTGACCCGTACTCGCTCCGACTCCACGAAAATTGATCCGCAACGTAACGACGCCCGCATCGTTCAGTGCAGCCGCGGCGCGAAACACAACTTTATTGTGCATCGTGCCGCCGCCAAGTGGATGCGGATGAAGCACGAGAGCCGCGGCACGAGGTGGTCCTTGCCGCGGCTCTTTAACGATCGCTTCAAGCTGTCCGTGCTCTACAGGGATAACCAGGTTGCCGGCGGGATACATAACAACAACTCAGCGCGAAGACGGATCACTGTTTCTGAAAACCCTCTTCCTGGTCGGCAGGACTCGCCTCGCCCATCGCGGACTCCGTGCCTTCAGCTTCACCACCACCCGATTCGACCTCAACGGCTTCACTCTCAACAGCCTCATACGGCGGCGGCGCAACTTCAACGCGTGCACTCGATTTTCCGGAGCTCTTCTTCGCAGCTTTCTTTGTCGTGGCCTTTCCAGCGGATTTCTTAGCAGCCTTCTTCGTCGACTTCTTAGCAGCAGCCTTCTTGCCCGCTTTCTTGCCGGCCTTTCTTCCGGCCTTTTTCGCGCCACCTTTCTTCGACGACTTCTTTGCAGCTTTCTTTGTCGATTTCTTCGTTGACTTCTTAGCTGCACCCTTGCTTCCACGCGACTTGGCCGCGCCCTTCTTTGCTCCTTTTCGCCCCGCTTTGCGCGCACCCTTGCTGGTCTTGCTTCCCTTTTTGGCTGCCATTACCTTCGCTCCTTTTGTTGGTCTGATTTTGGCTCACCGTAGCAAAATAATGTGTGACTGTCCACGAAGTTTTAATTCAAATCTTTAACGCACTCGAATCGAGAAGTTTTGTAGACACGCATCGACGTTTCAGCTAAATTAGCCTCGCTCTCCACAACGAACCCGGCGGAAAGGCTGACTGGATGCAGGATAGTTGCGCTGCCAGCGCTGGAACTGTTGTTCAACCCTCGCTTTATCGTCTCAGCCAGATATTGTCGAACCAGGCGGACCAGTCCGTTAAGTTGACACCCGACGCTCAAACAACGCGAATTCAACCCGGCATCGGCAAATCTGCGCTGGTGGTTGATGATGTTGCCGACGTGACGGAGATGCTGGCAGTGTTGTTGAGCCACGCGGGCTATCAGGTTGTGACTGCTGCTTCGGCTCGCGCCGCACTCGATCACGCACGCCAGCGACAGTTTGACGTCATAATCTCCGACATCGGCATGCCCGAGATGAATGGCTATCAACTCGCCCGCGAGATGCGATTGCTTCCAGGTTACGCAACCGTGCCGATGGTGGCCGTCACCGGCTACTCGATGTTTGACGACAAGGAGAGATCAACCAACGCCGGCTTCAATGCGCACATGACGAAGCCGATAGATCCTCGGGCCCTGCTCGATCTGATCGAACAACTGTGAGGTGAGAGACGAACAGCCAGTTGAGCGATTGATGACCCCGACCCCCGGCACACCCGCCAAGCGTCAATCCGGATCTACGATACGAATTATTCAGCTTGCAATCGGCGCCGTCGCCATCGCCGGCATCTTCTGGTTACTCCAGTTCTCAACTAACTCCATCTGCTGCGGCGATTACGACGGTTACTATCACATCAAATGGTCTCGCTCTCTGTGGGAAGGAATGAAAGCGGGGAAGTTCCCGCCGGAGTTCCCGTGGCTGCCGCTCACGACCCTTAACTCGAAAGAGTACGTCGATCATCATCTGCTTTTTCACATCATGCAGATCCCGTTCGCGGAATTTTCAGACCCGCGAAAGGGCGCCAAGGTCGCGTCGGTCGTCTTTGCCAGTCTCGCGGTGCTTTCCTGCTACTGGCTGCTGATCTATTTCCGCATCCGGTTCGTGCTCGTGTGGCTGGTCGGGTTGTTGGCGTCGTCTATTCCGTTCATGTTTCGGATGAACATGGCGAAGGCCCCGCCCGTGGCGATCGTGTATCTGGTGATCGCGATCTGGTTGTTTTTCAAGAAGAAGTATTGGCCGCTATTGCCGCTGGCGTTTGTTTTCACGTGGACCTACGACTTGTTTGTGCTGCTTTTGCTGGCGACGGTGCTGTGGGTGATCGTGATCGCGTGGACCGAACGACGTTTTGCGTGGCGTCCGTTGGTTTGGGTGATCCTGGGCTGCGTTGCGGGCCTGGTTATCAATCCATATTTCCCGCAGAACTTCCGGCAGCTTGCCGAGCACATGACGATAAAACTCACGATGTCGGGCTTCGACACGAAAGTCGGATCGGAGTGGTATCCGTACGACTCGTGGGAGTTTCTTGGTAACTCCGCTGTGGCCTGTGTCGCGATGGTGGTTGGTTACTGCGCGTTTGAGCCGTCGGAGCGACGCCGCGCGCATTATCCGTTGTTTCTGCTGTTGTTCTCGACTGCGTTGATGATCATGACGGCGCGTTGGAAGCGAATCGTCGAGTACTGGCCTCCGTTTGCGATCATGTTTGCGGCGTTCTCATTGCAAGCGTGGCTGCGGCCGGGCTTTGCTTCCTATTTGACACGTTTGCCGGACCACGTTCTGGAAGAGCTCAAACCGTACCTCGACGACACGAAGGAGAAGAACGATTGGCGCGAGTGGGCGAGGGTGATCGGCGCCGGTATCGTGGCGTTAGTGTTGGGGGTGGTGCTCTTCTTCAATCTGTGGGCGGCGACGGAAGAGATCGGTCATAGCGAAACTCACGATCATTTCGAAAAGGGCGCCGCCTGGATGCGGGCCAACATTCCGCCGGGCCAGATCGTTTTCAACACGGATTGGGACGATTTTCCGCGGCTCTTCTACTTTGATCCGACGCACTACTACGTTTCGGGTTTGGATCCAAGTTACTTGTACGAAAAGAACCCCGATCTGTCGCGGTTATATGATCGGATCACGTTGGGTAAGCAGGATGATCCCGGGCCGCTGATTCGCGATCGTTTTGGGGCGCGGTATGTTTTTTCGGATAACGGGCATCACGATTTCTTCGACAAGGCACGAGCGAGCGGCTGGTTTGATATTGTCTATGAGGATACTGACTGCACGATCATGTATATTCGCGATGAGCCAATACTGGATGACCTGCTTGGCTTGCCTGATGAGCCATGAAAGATAAGTTCCTGGCGCGCGCGGGCGCCGTACTCATTCTCCTTGCGTTGTTGTTTTCCGGGTGCAGTCGCGCTGCTCGGGAGACTGCTAGTAGCGAATCGTCTCCGCTACCTTCGCCGCTGCCAACGTCAACACCACTTGACGACTTCGAAGAGGCGTTGCGGTTTGTCCGGAACGGACAGTTCACGTACATCTGGGTCATTTCCCGGAAGGACGGCAATCCCTTCGATTCTCATGATGGCGCGATTATCCGAGAAAAAGCCGCACAGGTCGTTGATCGGGCGATGACGAAAGATGGCAAGCGGATTGTCGCCGGCAGCAACTTCCCGTTCGAAGAACCAAATCTCGTTGAACTTCAGAAGCGCTATTTGATTGAGGATTACACGAACAAGTAAGCGTTAAGGCTTTAGAACGACTTTCCCGAACTGCGCTCGATTCTCGATCAACTCATGCGCCTGGCGCGCCTCGCTGAGCGGCAGAACACGATCGACGACGGCACGGATCTTACCCTGTTCGACAAACCTCATCGCCTCGATCAATTCCGCCTTAGAACCCATAAACGATCCGAGTATGTTCAGGTGTCGATAGAAGACCTGGCGTAGATCCGTTCTCGCGTCGTAACCACTCGTCGCACCGCACGTAACGAGCCGGCCGTTAGGACGCAGACTGGCAATCGATCCGG
Organism: Pyrinomonadaceae bacterium; assembly: GCA_025922875.1. Lineage (GTDB taxonomy): Bacteria > Acidobacteriota > Blastocatellia > Pyrinomonadales > Pyrinomonadaceae > PSRF01. The sequence continues at coordinate 646 of JAICGZ010000410.1, read as the reverse complement.
GCCACGTTGCCGCCCCGGTATGTTCGACCACTACGTCAACGCCTTTTCTATTGGTGATCCGTTTGACTTCTTTAGGCCAGTCGCCATTCGTGTAGTTAATGGTTTCATCAGCGCCGAGTTCGCGTGCGTGCGCGAGTTTCTCGTCGGAGCTGGCAGTAGTGATGACGCGTGCGCCACGCAGTTTGGCGATTTGAATCGCCAGCGAGCCAACGCCGCTTCCGGCAGCGTGCACCAGCACAGTCTCACCGGGCTGGACATTCGCGCGCGTCACGAGCATGTGCCACGCCGTCACGGTAACCAGCGGCAACGCCGCCGCTTCTTCCCAACTCAGTTGCGCCGGTTTCGGAACGATATTTACCCCGGGCACGGCGACCAGTTCCGCGTAACCGCCATCGCGACGATACCCAAGCATGTCGTACTCGCGGCAGAAATTGTCGTCTCCACTGAGGCACGCCTCGCAATGCCCACACGAAACACCAGGCTGGACCATCACTTCGTCGCCGGCTTTGACCCACGTCACCAGTTCGCCAACCTGCTTCACCACACCGGCAACATCATTCCCGAGAATGTGCGGCAACGGAATCTCGATCCCCGGCAGACCGCGTCGCGCCCAGATGTCGAGATGGTTCAGCGCACACGCCTTGAC
>JAICGZ010000409.1 GCA_025922875.1 Pyrinomonadaceae bacterium | reverse complement strand
GCGAGCGGCTGGGCGCCACGATAATAGTTATCATTTAACTTTCCGAAATTCTCGATCGTTACCGGTGTAACGGCACCAGTGGATTGCGCATGCGTCGCTAAGGCCAGGGCGAGTAGGAGGGCGATTGAAAGCGCATAGATAGAGAAAATCCTGTGAGTCTGTCGCAGGGAGTTATCTTTATTTCAATTTCTGCTTTCGCCGAGTTCTGTGGTCACTATCAGGTCGGGTTCTTCAATTGTTCAGATGGGTCGGGGCACGCGAAAAGTTTGCCGGTGGGGGGACTTGGCGAGAAAACAGCTTTTCGTCGCGTATGTCGATGAAATTGGGAATCGAGAAAAACGCGCGACTGACGGTTTTGCGTGTTGCCCAAATCCATACCAACTGATTTGGTTCCGTGAAAGACAAGGGCCTCAAAATCACCGCGTTCACGATACTGAATATCGAGCTATTAGCAGCGAATGCGGGCCGTTTGCGTAGTGAATGAACAGAGTAGCGAATGTCTCTAAGCAAGCCTTCCATAATTTTGACCTCCGTTTTATCCCGGACAATTAAGCGCTTAGCTCTACTGTTGTACCGGCACCTTGCTGCCTCGCTTTTTCATAGACCAGAGCCGAGGTGATCACATCTTGAAGCGCCATTCCAGTCGAATCGAAGATGATGATTTCGTCCGATGCACGTCCGGGTTTTGTTCCGGCAACGACCTCGCCGAGTTCAGCGTGTACTTGCTGTTTAGTCATCAAGTCCGAAGCAATGGCGTGATGCAACTCTCCGATCGACGCACACTGGTCCACAATGTCAACCACGGTCTTGTTGTGGGCCAGGAGTCCCGGTTCTAACTCTTGTTTAGTTTCACTGTCAGCGCCGACGGCTGCTACAAAAGTGCCGGGTTGCACATAGTCCTGCTTCAGGAAGAAGCGATTCGAAGGCGTGCAGGTGACGCAGATATCGCTGCATTTCATGGCTTCTCCCAAGTCGCTGGTCGTTTCAACTGGTATCTTCAGCTTGTCGGATAGCTCATTCGCAAAACGCTTAGCCTGAGTTCCATCAATGTCATATGCAAAGACATGTTCCAAAGAAAAAATCTTTGAGAGAGCCTGAATCGACACACGGCCCTGGTTACCACAACCGCAAATCAATATAGATTTCGAATCTGGACGCGCGAGGTATTTAGCCGCCACTGCCGTTGCTGCTCCGGTCCGCTGGATCGTGATTTCCATTGAATCCATGATTGCTAATGGGTAGCCATTTTGCGCATCCGCCAGGAAGATCGCTCCTTGAATGAGTGGTAGACCAAACCGCTTGGCGTTTTGCGGAAAGTTAGCGTTGATTTTTGCGGCAAAGAACGATCTGTCGAGTTTGAGGATCCCGGCTTTGATGTGAAACCCGCCATCGTGTGCATGGACTCCTAAGATCCCCGGCGGCTGGGTCTTGCCCTCACCGTAGAGTCTGAAGACTTGTTCGACGGCTGCGATGTACTCGTCGATACTGAGGAGGTCTGCGACCTCGCTGCGCGACAGCAAAAGCGTGCCTTGCGACTTCATATACTCTCCAAAAGATCGTTGAGTTGAGCGCCGGGTTGTACTTCTACTGGTTCCATACCTTTGCGGAAAATTCGTGCGCCAGCCGATCCTTTCAAAGTGGTCGAGCCGTTCTCTACACGTACCATTGCACCTTCTCGTAGACCTGCAACAGTCGTATCGTTCTCTTCGAGAAACTGAAGAATTCGTTCCTCCTGTGTTTCTCCCATGTGAGTTGAGTTGGGATCTGGATCGAGAAAATGTGGACTGATCTGAAAAGGTACGAGCCCGAGCGCGTCGAATGAAGGCGGTTGGACAATCGGCATGTCCTTGGTCGTCTTGATCGTTGGGCCAGCGACATTCGAGCCGGCACTTGAGCCGATGTAGGGCATTCCCTCTGCGACTCTCTGACGAATTCGTCCGATCAAATCAAAATCGTAAAGAGCTTTCAGGAGTCGAAAGGTGTTGCCGCCGCCGATGAACACAGCCTGCGCATCGCTGACGGCGTGAGTTGGATCGGGCGCCGTATGAATGGACCTTAAATCGAACCCCATCTTCTCAAATCGTTTTTGCGCCAATGAGGCGTAGGCATCGCGGTCGTAAAGAGCGTACGGAACAAAGAGCACGCTTTTCACACTTCCGAGAAAGTCGCAAATCTCGGCTGCGGCATGATCAAGATAGCTACTGCCGTAAAGGGTAGAGTTGCTAATCAATAGCACACGCTTATTCGCATTCTTCATTGTTTGTGCCTTTAGTGGAGTTCGAACCGCCGGGCGACTATCGTCTCGAGATTCCGTCGATGGAAGGCCTGCTCAAAGTCGGTTGCTACGACACCTGCAGGAAGGCAAGCTTGCAATTCCGTTTTCTGTATCGACTCAGTTGGGTCTGATGATTGCCGTGCTGCAATGACTATTTCTCGCAGTCGTTCCAGATAGGAGAGCGCGTTGTCGATTGCGTCTACGCTGCGAACACCCATATGACCGGTGAGCAAATACTTCCGCCCTGCACGCTGTAGACGTCTTAACGCGCGATTAAGAACGTCCATGGAAGAGTAGCGTATATATACGATGTTTCCGACGACGGCGTCGCTCGCGATGATCAAATCAGACTCCGGCACGTCGATGTTGAGGTTAGTCATGGTCTGGGAAGGGTTGTGGAAGATGTTGAGCGTAACATCGCCCCACTTGATCACTAACTGATCCGACACCAGGATATGGGGCTCGACAAAAAAATCTGACTCTTCAGCCGATCGAAACGCTTCGATTGCAAAGGTATGTGAATAATCTTTGTGAGTAATGATCTGAGCGTCGGGAAACAGTTTCAGCGCAGCCATGTGATCACTGAAATAGTTCGTGCATAAAATGAACCTCACACGCTTCTTAAGTTGAGTATCGACGTATTCTCGAAGCTTTTCAGCATCTTCCCTGGACGCCATCGCTTCAACAAGGAACACATCAGATCCGTTGATAAAGATCGTTGAGTTTGAGTGAAGCTTATCTCCGACTGCGACGTGCACAGATGGGGTTAGTATTTCTGTTTTCATACATCTTCGCTTTTCAATTCTTCACTTGTCAGGATTTGTAACAGTCGTTACTATACGCTTTATGTTACAGAAGCAGCAAGTTCGAAGTGCGTCAAGTCATGAGTGGATACTGCTGATCCATCAACTGCCGCCCAAGCCGACAAATCTGCGCGTGCGCATCTGGCGCAAACTGCAAAAGCTCGGCGCAGTCGCAATCAAGAACTCGGTCTACGTCCTGCCAGCCAACGACAAGACCAACGAGGATTTTCAATGGCTGAAACAGGAGATCGACTCGGCGGGCGGTGAAGCTGCTGTTTTTCGAGCCGGATCGGTTGAGGGCGCAACCGATGACGAAATTATTGGCACGTTCCGCAACGCACGCGACGAAGAGTTTGCGGCGATCGCTGCTGAGTTCGATGGCCTCACTGGCAGGATTCGCGAACAATCTCGCGCTAAGCATTTGTCGCCTGCTCGATTGTCAGCACAGGAGACAGAACTCGACAGGTTGCATGGCGAGTTGGAACGCGTGATCGCCAACGATTTCTTCGAGGCAAAGGGCCGTGCGGCAGCACTGGCCGCGTACGACCGCTGCCAGAAAGCTATTCGCCAGTCGCAAATACCGGCGAAGAGAACCGCCTCCGCTGCGCGCGACTCGGGAGTGTTATCCGTTGCTGATTTTCAGAATCGACGATGGGTAACGCGCCGCAATCTACATATCGATCGATTAGCATCCGCCTGGCTGATTTCGCAGTTCATCGATAAACGCCCGCGCTTCTATTTCGTTGGCGACGACGAAACTATCGACGGGGCAATTCCATTTGACATGTTCGGAGCAGAGTTCACACATCAGGGCGAAGACTGCACGTTCGAAACTCTATTAAAGCGTTTTGGATTGACGGATATTCCGGGTCTGCGTGAGCTGGCGCAGATAGTTCATGACATCGACTTGAAGGATGACAAATTCAATCGGCTGGAAGCAGCAGGCCTCAACGCGATCATCAATGGATTGAGCGAGGCTCTTCATGATGATCGCAAACTACTACAGCAGTCCGGCGCTATTTTCGATGGGCTATTCACATTGTTTGGCAAACAAGCCGGCAAGAAAGAGTCACGAGGAAGCAAACGCGTGAGCTCTCGAAAGAAGCCGCGCAAGAAATGATCGGCTGACAATGAACGACACAGCGACTATCGAACAGGCATCCACGTTGCGCGGTAAAGTTGTCGATTACCTGAGCCTCGAGCGGAATGTCTCAATTGCGTCAGCCGCAGTGTTCATCCTTGGCCTTGGTGAAGAACTTTGGAAGAAGTTCCTGCCGAAGTATCTCGAAGCGCTAGGTGCTACCACGGCGGTGATTGGATTATTTGGGACCGCACAGGATTTTCTCGATGCCGTTTACCAATACCCTGGCGGCTGGATGGCAGATCGTTTCGGTCGGCGAATGGCATTTCTGATCTTTGTGGCGCTTGCTTCAGCGGGATATGTCGTTTACCTGTTGAGTCCTTCATGGCCGTTTGTTTTCCTGGGTCTTGCCTTGGTGATGGCGTGGCAAAGTATGGCATCGCCGGCGATCTTTGCGGTGATCGGAGATGCATTGCCAAGAGAACGGCGCGCGATGGGTTTTACGCTGCAATCAATTCTGAAGCGTGTGCCGATTGTGATTGCGCCGATCGTTGGTGGTTTTTTAATCGCGTCGTTTGGTGTCGTCAAAGGCGTTCACGTTGCACTTCTAGTTACGTTGGTGCTCGCGGTGGTGACGATAGTGCTTGTGTCGAGGATAAACATCACGGTTAGTGCTTTGCACGAAACCAGCATCGTCGGCGTTTGGCAGACTTTTCACACGGCGCTAAAGCGCCTCCTCGTTTCTGACGTGATTATCCGAACGTGTGAAGGTATGACCGGTGTGATAACGATCCTTTACGTCACAAACGTACAGCGCTTCACGATTAAGCAGTACGGCACAGTGGTCGCCATTCAAATGATTACTTCAATCCTCGTCTACATTCCG
>JAICGZ010000408.1 GCA_025922875.1 Pyrinomonadaceae bacterium | reverse complement strand
CTCTTGTCAAAGACAGCCCTGAGTTTACTCAAGGCGGGAGGCGCTTGCTTCATAACATCAAAGCCCTCCTATAAAGATCCGGCACCACCTTTCAACTGACTATTTTTTGCTTCACTTTACGTGATTAGAAAAATTTCAGCCGGCTCGAGCAAAATGTGCGCGCAGGACTTCGGCGAGCGTGGAGACGTATGGGGCGCGAATCATTGTCACGTGATCACCGGGAACATTGTGAACTTCGAGTTTGCAACTTAATCGACTCCACCTTGCCGTTGCTTCCGGATCTTCGTGTTCGTCTGTGGCGCGCAACAGCAGCAACGGAATTGCGACCGCCGGCGGATGATAGTTTTTTACGGCTTCAATGTCCGCGAGATAAAGCTCGAACCGGCGGTGCAGCTCATCAACGCCAACATCGGACGGTAATACCCCGGCACGGCGCGACTGGTCCAAAACCCAGTTCAATTGCGCCTCGATTGGTGATTGCAGGAGATCCTCAGACGCTGTCGAAAGAAGTTCAATCGGAACACCCATGTTTACGGCAAAACCGGCAAGCGCCGGCACATTCTCGTCTACATTGCCTTCCGGCGGAGTGGAGTCGAGCAATACCACAAGCGATACATCCGCGCCGTGCTCCTCCAATTGTCGCGCCATTTCAAAAGCGATCACACCGCCAGTGGACCAACCGCCGAGCAGGTATGGACCATCCGGCCTGACAGCGCGAATAGCTTGCACGTAGTTCGCCGCCTTCAACTCGATCTGCTTCCCCGTAAATTCGCGTGTTCCTTCCAGGGCATAAAACGGACGGTCCGGCCCGAGTGCGCGTGCCAGAGCGAAGTAACCGGCCACGCTGCCTCCTGCCGGATGTACGAAAAACACGGGCGTTGACGATCCGTGAGGTTGCATCGCAATGAGCGGCGTAGACGCAGACAGATCCACTTCGGGACGCAGGAGCGCCGCAAGCGATTCAATCGTCGGAGCCCTGAAAACAGCCGCTACATCCAACCTTTTTCCAGTGAGTTCTTCCACACGCGCCAGCAGCGACACGACTAACAGCGAGTGGCCTCCCAACTCGAAAAAGTTGTCCCGCACTCCGGGTTCAACGTGCAGCAACTCTTCCCAGATGCGAGCAAGCTGCGATTCCAGCAGGTCACGTGGGCCAACGCGCTCACCAACACGTTCAAGCTGCGTGTGCTCCCGCGCACGAAGCGCAGACCGGTCGATTTTGTCATTTGCCGTCAGCGGCAATTGATCAAGAACTACGAAAAGCGATGGCGCCATGTAGTCGGGAAGCCTTTGCCGCGTGAAGATGCGCAACTCTTCGCCCGTCACAGCCATGCCTGGCTTCACTGCAACGTAAGCGACAAGGCGTTGCTCCTCGTCCATGACTACAGCGGCATTAGCGACGGATTCATGTTCTTTGAGTGTTGTTTCGATCTCGCCCGGCTCGATCCGAAGACCGCGAATCTTCAACTGCTCGTCCCGTCGCCCGAGAAACATGATGTTTCCATCCGGCAGATAACGGGCCATGTCGCCTGTCTTATAAAGTCGCGCCCCTCGTTCAGTGCTGAATTGATTGGGAATAAATTTCTCCGCCGTCAGATCAGCGCGCCCAAGATAGCCACGCGCTACGCCTACGCCTCCAACGTGCAGCTCTCCCACTACCCCGACAGGCACTGGATTTAAATATTGGTCCAACAAGTAGATCTGTACACCACTTAGCGGCCGGCCGATGGGCGGATCGCCGGCGTGTGCGCCATCGTGTTCGTATAGGGCGGCGCAAATCGTCGCTTCAGTCGGCCCATAGCCGTTAATGAATCGTCTTCCATGCGACCAACGCGTCGCGATTTCCGCCGGACACCGCTCGCCGGCTGAGATCACTGTCTCAAGCCCCGGCCATTCGTCCGGCGATAAAACTGCGAGCATGGACGGCGGCAAAGTCGCAATCGTAACTTTCTGTTGTTGCGCATGCTCAACGAGTCGCCTGCCCGACAACAATGTTTCGCGACTTACCAGGCAGAGACGAGCGCCGATCGTGAGTGCAGTGAAGATCTCCTGCACTGAGCTGTCGAAACCTAAAGAAGCAAATTGCAACACGCAGCTATTGGGACTAATGGCGAAGTACTGAGCCATGGCCGTCACCACGTTGCAAACGCCGCGATGCGCGATCACCACTCCCTTCGGAGCACCGGTCGAGCCCGACGTGTAGATCACATAGGCAGCGTTGTCGCCATTGGTGCAGCACTCGGGGTTGCGATCGGAGTGGTTCGAGATCTCATCCTCTTCGTCATCCAGACAGATGACTCGTACACTGTGCGACAAGTGCAGTCGCGTAGCGAGGCGCCGCTCGGTCACCAACACGGAAATTTGCGCGTCATCAAGCATGTAGACCAGACGCGCAGTAGGAGACGCCGGATCGATTGGAACGTACGCGCCGCCCGTCTTGAGAATGGCGAGCAGCGCAACGATCATTTCCGGCGAACGCTCCAGCACCAACCCGACGAACGACTCTGGTCCAACGCCCATCGCAATCAAGTGGTGTGCTAACCTGTTGGCCCGCTGGTTTAGTTCCTCGTAAGTCACTCGACGTTCTGCGAACACGATGGCAATTGCTTCAGGAGTACGCGCGGCCTGCTGCTCAAAGATCTGGTGCAAACAGACTTCCTCAATTAACTCTTTCCCGGTGTCGTTCCACTCAACCAGTAATTGTCGCAACTCGGCTGCGGTCAACAACGGCAACGTGCTAATCGGCCGGTCGGGGTTAGACGCCACGCCTGCAAGCAATACTTTCAAATGCTCGGCTGTTAAGCGGATCGTCGATGCGTCGAACAGGTCTGTGTTGTAAACGAGCGAGAGATGAAGCTGCCCGCCGGCTTCGGTCACGTCGAGAGCCAGATCAAACTGCGCCTGCGCTGTCTTTACGTCGACCGGCCGAATGAGAAGTTCAGATGGTTGCGAAGCAGCCTCCGGTGTGTTCTGAAGAGCGAACATCACTTGAAAAAGCGGATTCCGGCCCGGGTCTCTAACCGGACTCAATTTTTCAACGAGCATCTCGAAGGGCACGTCCTGATGCGCGTAAGCGCCAAGCGAAACTTCGCGCACGCGCGCCAGCAATTCGCGCAACGCCGGGTCGCCTGAAAGATCGATGCGCAATGGCAGCGTGTTGACGAAGAAACCAATCAGCGGCTCGAGTTCCCTGCGATTGCGGTTTGCCACCGGAGTGCCGACCACGATGTCAGTCTCAGCAGTGTAACGGTAAAGCAGCACATAAAACGCCGCGAGGAGCGTCATAAAAAGAGTTGCATCTTCACGGCGACTCAACTCAATCAAACGCGCTGACAAATCACGCGAAAGCGAAAACGATTCCCTCGCACCGTTGAAGGTTTGGACTGTGGGTCGCGGGCGATCTGTCGGTAACTCCAGCGACGGCGGCGCGCCCGCAAGCTGTTTTAACCAGTATTCCAACTGCTGGTCCAATACTTCGCCGCGTAGCCACTCGCGCTGCCACTCGGCAAAATCAGCGTACTGGATCGACAACTCCGGCAAAGGCGAACTCCTGCCAGCCGCACTTGCTTCGTAAAGCACACTCAACTCGTTCATGAATACCGTTTGTGACCATCCGTCGCTGACGATGTGATGCATTGTCACCAACAGCAAATGATCATTGGTCCACAACCGCATCAGCACGCCGCGGATCAGCGGTCCACGTACGAGATCAAATGGCTGTTGCGCTTCTTCGCTCGCCAACCGCTCCGCTTCCAGTTCCCTTACTGATGGCGGCAACGAACTCAAATCGTTCACGACCAGGTTCAGATTTCCCTCGGGGGCGATGAGCTGCGCGGGTTGCTGGTCCAACATGTCGAAGGTGGTGCGCAAGATCTCATGACGGCGGACGATTTCGTTGAGAGACCATTGCAGAGCATCCACGTCAAGTCGCCCTGACAGCCGTACAGCAAGCGGCATGTTATAGGCAGCGCTCGCCGGGTCCATCTGATGCAGGAACCACAAACGCTGTTGTGCGAATGAAAGCGGAAAGACGAAAACGTCGTTAGACATAAAACCTTAGACAGGATTTACAAGATTTATCCGCGCGCGAGCCGTCGCGCTTCTCGAGATACGCGCACGATTTTCGGCATTTCGCTGGGCGCGTTAGTGTTCTGCTCGATCACCGTCGCGAGTTCGGCGATGGTTGGCTTTTGGAACACCTCTCGCAACGGTAATTCCACCTGAAACAGTTCGCGCACGCGCGAGATAAGTTGCGTGGTAAGCAGCGAATGACCGCCGAGATCAAAGAAATTGTCATTGATGCCGACCTGCGAAAGACCGAGCAAGTCAGACCAGGTGCCGGCGAGCAACTGTTCGACACGACTGCGCGGTGCAACAAAGGCGTGCGGCAATTCCGGTCTGACAGCTTCGGGCGCCGGTAGTGCGCGCCGATCTATCTTGCCGTTCGGCAACAACGGCAACTCGTCGAGTATCACGAACGATGACGGAACCATGTGTTCCGGCAGTCGCTCTTTCAAGAAGCTTCTCAACTGTGGTCCAAACTTGCGCGCCTGTTTTCCTTCGAGCGGATTGTTCACGTAATCACTTAGAGATTTTGTCGCAACAGACTCGGACGGAAAATGAACCGGTGACTCTTCCGTCTCGGAACGTCGGCTGAAGAGCACGTCGAAGCTTCCGTCCGCACCGTGCCGCGTCCAGTTGAGATGGACTTGATAAGACAGTTCATCTCCCAACGCGTAGACTTCTTCCGGATCGATGCCCTCATCTTCTGCTGTGCGCAGGATCTTTTTCAGTTCCCCGGCAGTTTGCGGGTCGTGCGACGCATGCAACATCTCCACGAGGCGAGATGGTCCAGTGAGTCTTGCGTTCGCGACGTTTATCAAAGCAAGCGTTTCCGGCCTGGCTTGAACCAGTCGCCGGCGTAGTTCCGCCAAATCCCAGCGATCCTCGCGCCAATCGATCCACGATAAACTCTCCGCGGGCGCGACGTTTTGCTCGCCAACGTGGATCATCACCTGATATCGAAACCGCGTAAGTTCATTTCGATAGCGCCCGCGTTTAGGTTCAACTTCTACGCGGCTAATCTTCGGCAGGTGTTGCTTAAGT
>JAICGZ010000407.1 GCA_025922875.1 Pyrinomonadaceae bacterium | reverse complement strand
TATCTATGCGCTTTCAATCGCCCTCCTACTCGCCCTGGCCTTAGCGACGCATGCGCAATCCACTGGTGCCGTTACACCGGTAACGATCGAGAATTTCGGAAAGTTAAATGATAACTATTATCGTGGCGCCCAGCCGCTCGCCGATCAGTTTACTCAGCTAAAGACACTTGGCATCAAGACGGTAATCGATCTGCGGCAAGACAGTGTGGGTGAAGCCGATGAATGGGCGCGCGCGGCTGGTCTGCAATACATCAATATTCCCTTAACGACAAAACGAGCCGCTACTGAGGCGCAGACAACATACTTTCTTAAGTTAGTGAACGATAAAGCCAATTGGCCGGTGTATGTTCACTGTAAAGGCGGTCGCCGTCGAACAGGCGAGATGACCGCAACAGTACAGGCTGCGCCATTACACTAGCAAAAAAGGGCTTTTTGAATTAATAACTTGAGTATAGGCCCATATTGACTTCGCGATTGGATATCGTCAGATTGTCTGTAAGCGAATTCCGTTCGATTATCGCACCTGAATGAGCTTCGATTCGCTCTACCACCGGCCGGCTTGCATTTCTCTGTAACCATACCTTGATGTGATGCCTCTTGAGTCCCTGACCCCATAAGATGGAGTCTCCTAACACGAGCATTTGTAGCGGCCTGCTGGACCGTTGGTTGTTCTGAGTTTCCTGAGATAGTCCTACTGCTGCATTGAGAAGCAGCAGTATAACCGCTAGGAAGCTACGCTTGTTCCTATTGATGCGAACCATGCTCACTTAGTGCTCACAATGTCGAGGAATCCTTTCGAGCTTTTATTAGATCAGTTGCCTTTTATCGTTGATCCGACCTTGCTGAATGTGTTCACGACATTCGTTCGCACCTGCTTAACAGCCCGTGAATTGAATCGACCGATCTTTTCCGCCATACTGTCGGAGCGTTGCCGTCGCGCTGGCGCTGACGGCCTTAAATGTCTAAGTTGATTTATGCGTTCCCGGAGAGAAGCGACATAACTTTCTCGAACACCTTCCGAATATCCAGCAGCGCGAAAGGCATCTCGAAGCTGTTCAGCCGACAATTGGTTTAGCAGTGAGCCGACCCAGCGAGCATGCGCGACTGGGATACCGCGCATGGCTTTTTCTTTGTTGACCTCATGGCGATAGTAGAACGGTTGCAATACCGATAAGTGACCAAGGCCGCTGGGTCGAGTGTCATAGTCGAACTCAACGACACCATCTCGCTCATCAACACCACGCACGAATTTGGTCGAGAGAAAATCCACAAGATCGTTCTTTGTCCGAGTACCACCAAGTCCGCCGGCACGCCCGAGTGTCGCGCCGAGATCGGTCACGTAGTAACGCGCCTCTCTACCACGAGGACCGTTTACATAAATAATGCGATTGTTACCGGAACGCGCATCGAAGTTGTTCAGTAAAATCATGAGCACTTTCAATCCGCTCAACTCGCGCGTGCCGGCAAAGGGATTTTTGCGCCAATCCCAGGTTGAACCAGAAACCATAGTGCGTCGCTCAGGTTCGAAGCGTGCGCCGTGCACAATCTCGCCTGTAACGTAGTCCTGTCCACGTGACAGCGTCGGTAGACCATCAACTCGTACTTCATCAAAGTAGTATGCTTCTTCAGCAAAGTAGCCGACGGCCCAGACTAGTCTCGTAGATACAGTTTCTGCCTGTGCTTCTGGACCAAGTTTTACGGTCCACTCATCGCCTCGCGCATCCCGAACGATAAATTTTGGTGACTCCCCGCTCTTAACCTCTTTAATGAAGGTAAATGGCTCGACTGGCGTCAACTCCGGTGAACCTGGACCATAAAGCAGATTGCGCCTGGAGATGTTTCCGGGGTTCCGCCAAATTATCGGTTTAATCGATGAGCTCTTTGAGTCGTGAACCTGTTTGGGTTGCGGTGAAACAGGTTGCGAAACCAGGAGGCTAAACACAACGAGCAGGGGGCCTTGAAAACCGAGTGTTGGTCTACGCATAGTTCACCCCCTACGATTAATCGACAAAGACCTTTACACGCATCGGCCCAATGCGTAAGTCGTGCCACTGCATTGGACAAGAAATTGATCTCGATGCAACACAAGTATTTCCAGTTGTTAGGCAACTTCAAACTGATATTCACCTGGTTTTGCGCCTATGCGGTTATCGTATGAGGACGGTACAGTTATGATCGGGAATGTTTCAGAGCTAACCATACATGGATGCGACCAGTACATCACTAAAAACCATCGCGCAAGCCGTGATTAATGCGCTCTTTGCCAAGCGGTTGGTTTGCTATCCATCTGGATGATAGTTCGAGTGGCACTCACTTTATGACCGAACCCACAGAGATTTTTTTGTGGTTCGGTCATTAAATGAAATTTGTCGGTCATAAAGTGAAATTTGTCGGTCATTAAATGAAATTCTTGTAGGTCGTAAAATGAAATCCCTGTAGGTCATAGAATCCTCACCATTCATGTCCATTATCTCTGGAAACGCAGTTCTGCCGAGAGTAAACTCTGAAAACAAGAGGACCCTTCGGTGAAGAACTCTCACAAACCTATTTTGTCGCGCCGGGCTGTCGCAACCGGTTCCGCACAAACCCGTGTTTTGGGGAACTGCTGAGCCACGTCATGTGCAAATCGTTAATTCATCTGTTCGATTCCGATCGCCACCCAGACGATTTCAGCTAGTAACATTTTCGTAGCGATCTGATTCATCGGTGGCAAACTAAATCGCGAAGTATTTGATTAAAAGTTTCGGAAATGGGTTCGACCCCAGATTGTTTGAGGTTTCATGTAAGAGCTTCGCATATATCGGCGCTCGACAGGCATCGCGGCTCCAAGGGAGGTGGTACGAGTGTTGAAGGTTTAAGAGGCTGAAGTTGGTTAACCGTGGTGTAGACCTCAACGCCTTCTGCTTAGGATCGCCTTTGAATTACGTCCCCCATTACGAATGCCGGTTCACTCTTGTCTGGGCACCCAGAATGAATCGGCCAAGAAGAATGAGCTGCAATTACTGAGGCAACTTATTTTTTGTTCCTGCCACGCGTCGGACTCAGTGATCTTCTCAAGCGTTGTCGTTAGGGCAAGCAAAGGGGTGATGTGGAAGATTTCGTTCAGCGGTCGTCCGCTCGCTCCGTCGCTTGACCAACCGGTCCGCTTCACTATTGAGAAATGTCACTTTACCTTGATCATCCGTGACAATAACGGCGTCACCAATGCTGGTCAGTGTTGTGGCGAGCAGTTCTTTTTCACGCAGTAGATCTTCTCGCGCTCTCACCAAATCAGAAATGTCACGAATGATCTTTGAAGCACCAATTATCTCGCCGGCAGCATTCTTTAGAGGCGACGTTGTAAGTAAAACCGGAATGCGGCTTCCGTCCTTCGCAACTCGTACAGTTTCAAGTAATTCAGAAGGCTGTCCCTGTTTGAGGCGTTCGACAATTTCCTCTTCCTGACGCAAACATTCCGGCGGAATCAATTGAATTACAGGCCTGCCGATGATTTCTGCTGGTTCGTAGCCGAACAGTCTTTGCGCGCTATCATTCCACGTATTAATGGTTCCATTCACGTCCTTAGTAAAGATTGCATCACCAGAGTACTCAACGATAGCGGCGAGACGTGCGCTCTCCTGTTGCGAGCGACGTTGCTCAGTGACATCACGGAAGACCAGCACCACGCCGAGAATTGGACCAGTGTCGTGACGCATCGGCGCGGCGCTGTCGTCTATCGGTGTTTCATGACCATCTTTCGACATTACCACCCGTGTGATTGGCGAGCCCCGTGACCGTACCAAGACGTAAAACCTTTTCCACCGGGTTCTCCACAGGTCGACGCGTTTGCTCATTAACGATTTGGAAGACTTCTGCTAGCGGTTTTCCCGAAGCCTCATCGCTACGCCAGCCAGTTAGACGCTCGGCCTCAGCGTTCAGCGAAGTTACCGTCCCTTTTTCATCAGTAACGATCACTGCGTCACCAATGCTGATCAGAGTGGTTGCCAGCAGTTCTTTCTCGGCGGCGAGTTGGGCTTCCGCTCTTAATCGCTGCGCCAGTTCAGTGGCCAGCCGCTCTCGCGCACTATGCATTAGTTCAACCGCGGCCACGAGAATTAGATTGACGATCACGAATGCAACGAGCGCGACGGCTTCACTGGGTTGATCAAGCCGAAAACTGTGACGCGGCTCAATGAAGAACCAATCTGCTGTGAGAGCGCTCAAGGCTATCGCCAGCAACGCCGGGCTGCGGCGGCCGTACCACGCGGTGACGACGATTGCGGGATAGAAAAAGATGAATGGGACTGCCGTTGGTCCCACAGCGGTGTCAGAGCTGCTCGCGCAGCCCAAGCCAAAACCACGGCCACAACAGCTACCGCGTAACGAGCAAACGTCGACTTACCAATCGAGTTTGGAGAACGGACAAACGTAGACGTAGCGGAAGGATCGGGCATTGGGGGATGTCAAGCGCTGGATGAACTAATTCTACATCACGACACATCACATCTTTCTGCTCTATAGCGTAAAAAGATTGAAACTAATTAATATTAAGTCTTCATAAGTGCGGCGTCGTACGTTACGGCTTGGTATGCGGACTTCCCGCAAAATGCTGCGCGCACAACTCGATCAACCTTGAATTTCCGGCCCCGCTTTGCTTCCAGTTGCACTCTCTTAAGCACCATTTGACAAGACGATTCAGTCACTGTGACAATGAACTTCGTCCTCGCTTGCCAACACAGAAACTTATCCATTAAGGAGTGAACTATGCGCACCCGACTCGCTGTCGCTCTTTCTTGCCTGCTGATCGTGGCACCTTCAGCAAACGCGTTCCTTGAAGACCTCTGCCAATCGCAACAGCAGGGGCCGCAGACACTCGGCTACTGCGTTCGGCCAGTCTGCCCTCCGTCATTTCCGCCGAACAGCGCCTGCCCGGCGCAGCTGCTCGACTTCGCCACTATCAAACCCGGACGAAGCATGATCCACGCCGACTCCACGTACTTCATCGCCCAGGCCCTTGGCTATCGTGCCGACGTCGCTTACTGGATCACCGCCTACAATGAGGTCACGGACTACGCACAATATAAGCCGCTCGATCAGTGCGGTAATGAGGCCTCGACGACGAACTCGGGAAGCAACTACATCTCCGCGCAGTTCAACGGTTTTCAGCGAACGAACGGGAAT
>JAICGZ010000406.1 GCA_025922875.1 Pyrinomonadaceae bacterium | reverse complement strand
CGGCAGAGTCTCAGCGTGACGCGCGACCAGTTCGGCAGGGCATGATTCACCTGCGACGATCACTGTGTGAAGCGAATTCAACTGCCCTAATCGAGCTTGCCGCAAGATAAGCTCATAGAGGGCGGGAAGAGCCAATAAATGTGTAACGGAGTGTCGAGCGATCAACTGCGCGAGATACGCGGGATCCTGATGCGAGTCCTCCTCTGGGATGACAAGCATTCCTCCCTGGCACAGAGTCCAGAAAAGACCAGCCACGGAACTGTCAAAGGCGAAAGGTGAGAGTAAAAGGAAACTGCGTACAGGCTCCTGGTAATAACGGAAGCGCGCGAAAGTCGAATGGACCAGGTTGTGGTGCGAGACCACAACACCTTTCGGTTTGCCCGTCGAGCCGGAAGTGTAGATGACGTAGGCTGACGTTTCCGCAAGCACTTTGCTCCGTGGATTCTCTGCGCTCACATTGCTGATTGCCAATTGCCGGCTGCCAATTGTCGATTGAAAAGACGTAATTAACGCAATTGGCAATCGGCAATTGGCAATCGGCAATGTGAGATGCTCTTGTGTTAACAGCACCTTCACCTTCGCATCGGCGAGCATGAAAGATAACCGGTTCGGCGGTTGCTGCGAGGCGAGCGGAAGATAGCCACCTCCGGCTTTGAGAACGCCGAGAATCGCTACGACTGAGTCGACTGAGCGGTCGAGACAAACTCCCACCAAACTCTCAGGCCCCGTGCCGAGTCTTCGCAAGTAGTGGGCTAGCTTGTTAGCCCGTTGGTTTAGTTCTCGATAGGTCAACGGTTCATCGTTAAGGATTACGGCGACAGCTTCGGGCTTCGCTGCCGCCTGCTGCTCGAACAGTTCATGTGTGCAGAGGGCGGATTCGTTCTCTACTCGAGTGTCGTTCCACTCAAAGAGCATTTGCTGCTGCTCGTCATCGGTCAGCAGTTGCAGCCGGGAAACTTGCTCGTCCGGATTTGAGACCGCCGCCTCCAGCAAACGCTCCAGGTGTCGGGCCATCCGCTTGACCGTCGTTGCGTCGAACAAGTCCGTGTTGTATTCCAGCAGTCCGTTCAGTGTTTTGTTCGTTTCGAACATTGTCAGAGTCAGATCGAATTTGGCCATTCCGGTTTCGAATGGCAGTTCCGTCAAGCGCAGACCTTGTAGCTGCATATCGCACATCGGCGCGTTTTGTAGATCGAGCATCACCTGGAAGAGCGGTGAGTGGCTCAGCGTTCTTTCCGGTTGCAACTCTTCCACCAGCTTCTCGAAAGGCAAGTCCTGGTGCGCGTATGCCTCCAGCGCTGTCTCCCGCACCTGGCCCAACAACTCGCGAAACGTCATCTGCTCCGAGAAGCGCGTGCGCAAGATCAGCGTGTTTACAAAGAAACCGATCAGGCTTTCCGTCTCGGCACGATTGCGATTGGCTATCGGCGTACCGACGAGGATGTCGTGCTGCCCCGAATAGCGGTAGAGCAAAGTGGAGAACGCCGCGAGCAGTGTCATGAACAGCGTCGCACCTTCATGCCGGCTCAACTCTTTCAACGATCGGGTCAGAGACTCGGATAAGAGCAGAGCTTCGTGAGCGCCCCTGTAGGATTGCACAGGGGGGCGTGGTCTATCGGTTGGCAGTTCTAAAAGCGGCGGGGCGCCGGCTAGTTGCGCCTTCCAGTAAGAGAGTTGCTCTTCGAGTTTCTCACCTCGCAACCAGTCTCTCTGCCAGACAGCAAAGTCTGCATATTGAATCGGCAGCTCTTGAAGCGGCGATGGGTGTCCGGCGATGTATGCTTCGTAGAGCGCCGCCAGTTCTCGCACGAACACGCCCATTGACCACCCATCCGCAACGATGTGATGAATCGTCAAAAGAAGCACGTGTGCGGTTGGGCCAAGCCGCAAAAGGTTGGCGCGTAGCAGCGGCCCCTTCGTCAAGTCGAACCGGCGGTGCGCCTCTTCCTCGGCCCAGGCGCTCACTTCTTTGATTTCTCGCAGCTCGCTCACCGGCAGTTTGAAGACGGAAGTCTCGTTGATGAACTGAACTGGGCGACCATCGATCACAGCGAACGTGGTGCGCAGGGCCTCATGTCGCCTGAGGATTTCGCCCAGGCTTCGCTGCAACACAGCCACATTGAGCGGCCCTGCGAGATCTACCGCCACGTGTATGTTGTAGAGGGGACTCTCAGGTTCAAGTTGATGTAAGAACCAGAGCCGCTGTTGGGCGAAGGACAGCTCGGCAGGTCTGTACTCTGTGCGGCGGGGAATTCGTTCGACCTTCGCCGCTCCGATTCCCTGCTCGCGCAGCAAAGCTTCCAGAACCGCGCGCTTTTTTCCGGAGAGTTCCAATATCATTTCATCGCCTTACACAAAACCAACTTAGCCACAGATGCCACGGATAAACACGGATATAAAATCAGTGTTTATCCGTGTAATCCGTGGCTAAAAGTAAATTCTCAGCATCTTCATCAGAGAGCGTGGAGAGCTTCAGCAACAATTCCGCGGTTTGCTCCACTCTTTTTCGGTTTCCTCGATCGTTCAAAATGGCCACCGCTAACCCCTCTACGGTCGGCGACTCAAAGAGTCTTCGTAGCGGTAATTCCACCTGAAAAGCTGCTCGCAATCGCGACGAGATTTGCGTGGCTAAGAGCGAGTGGCCGCCCAGCTCGAAGAAGCTGTCGCGCACGCCGACGGGATCGATCTGAAGCACCTCTGAAAAGAAGCCACACAGCACTTCCTCGACCGGCGTCCGTGGCGCGACGTAGGCCTGGTCCAGTTCGGGCCTCGCCTGCTCAGGTGCGGGTAGTGCATTGCGGTCAACTTTGCCGGTGTTCATGAGCGGCAGCGCCTCGAGTACAACGAAAGCGGATGGCGCCATGTACTCCGGCAGTGTCCTTTTTAAATAGTCCCGCATTTCACTTGTCGTTGGCGCTATCTCTTCACGCGCCACTACGTAGGCGATCAGCCGCTTCCCGCCAGGGGCGTCCTCGCGCGCGACGACAACAGACTCTCGCACGCCGGGGTGTTGGCCCAACACAGTCTCAATCTCCCCGAGTTCTATGCGGAAGCCCCGTAGTTTCACCTGCTGATCCACTCGACCAACAAATTCAATTTCCGTGTCAGCGAGAAAGCGCGCCATGTCGCCTGTCTTGTAGAGACGCGCACCAGGTATCCGGCTGAGCGGATCGGGCACGAATCGCTCCGCCGTCAATCTGGGCCGGTTCAGATAACCTCGCGCCAGCCCGACGCCGCCGACGTGAATCTCGCCGGTGATGCCGATTGGCACGGGACGAAGACGCGGGTCCAGCAGATAAATTTGCATGTTGGAGATGGGCCGGCCGAGAGACGGAATACGACCATCAGTTTCTACGTGCTGTTTTCCCGTCGCGTAGACGGTCGCTTCAGTCGGCGCGTACGCGTTGAACAGTCGCCGCCCGCGCGACCAACGCGCCGCGGTCGCTGCGCTGCAAGCCTCACCGCCGGCGATGATTGACTGTAATGCCGGATATTCGCCCTCGGGGATCGTGTCCAATAGAGAAGGCGGTATGGCTATGGTTGTGATGGCATGATCGCGTAGCAACTGGGCCAGTTCGGCTCCCGACGCTGCGCGGCTCATCAGATAGAGCGTGGCTCCTCCGACCAACGCCATGAAAATCTCCAGGACCGAAGCATCGAAGCTGAGCGACGCCAATTGCAATATGCGGCTATTGCTATTGACCCTGAACAACTGGCCCGAGGCTTCGATCATGTTCGTCACCCCGCGATGAGCAACGAGCACTCCTTTGGGCCGGCCCGTCGAGCCAGACGTGTAGATGACGTAGGCCAGGTTATCCGGCAGCGCACGAGCCTGAAGGTTTTCACCACTTTCAACAGAGAAAGTGTGACAGTCGAGGCAAATCGATCGCGTAGCCGTGGCTGGAAGGCGATGAAGAAGAGAGTTCTGTGTCAAGACCACTCGCGCTTGCGAGTCTTCGATCATGAAAGCAATACGCTCGGGCGGGTATTCGGAATCGAGTGGGAGGTACGCGCCGCCCGCTTTCAATACCGCGAGTAACCCGACCAACATCTCAAGCGAACGATCGGTAAAGATTCCCACGAGTACTTCAGGGCCAACTCCGATCTCACGCAGATATCGGGCGAGGTGGTTCGCTCGCAGATTCAATTCGCGATAGCTCAGTTCCTCTTTGCCAAGGCTGACGGCGATCGCGTCGGGCGCGCGTTCCACTTGTTCCTCAAACAACTGGTGCACGCATTTATTTTCGGAAAAGGCCGCGGCGGTTTCATTCAGTTCTACCAGCAGACGACGCTGTTCCTCATCCGAAAGCAGGCATGCCGCCTCGTGACGCGCGGAAGGCTCCGCGCTCATTGCCGCCAGCACACGGCTGTAGTAACCGGCTATCTCTCTCGTCTGTTCTTCGCCGAGTTCTATAGTTCGATAATCCAGAGCCAGCTCGATACGTGAGGAAAGGTGGTCCATGTTGAACTGCACCGTCAGGGCGTAGTACGTCTGTTCCGTGCCGTCAACGCCGAGGACTTCAAGTTCGTCCAGTCCGCGCAGGCGATCTGCGACATGAAAGTGTGTGTAGTTGAAGACCGTGTCGAATAACTGCTCCGCGCCGTGGACTCTTTGCAACTCTTGAATTGGGTATCGCCTGAAGGGCAGGAGTTCGTTTTCTGTCTCGAAAGTGCGCCGGACCAGATCGGCCCACGTGGCGCCGCTCAAATCGATGCGCAGCGGCACCGTGTTAAGAAAAGCTCCAAGAATTCGCTCACCGTCAGCCGTCTCCGGTCTTCCGTTAATCAGGAGACCTGTAAGCACGTCCGACTGTCCCGTGAGCAGGCTCAACACTTTGATATGCGCGGCCAGAAGAACGCTTTTAAGCGGGACCTCAATCGATTGGGCCAACCTCTTCAGACCATCGGACACTTCCGCCGAGACTTGAACTTCAACTCGCTGGACTTCCCTGGCGCCGGCGTCCGGTTCGGTGAATGGCCGGCGAGGGAGACGGCTGCCAGTAGCCCCGGTAAGAACCGCGGCCCAATAGTTCCGGCACTGCTCGGACTGCAACGCTTCGCGTTCAAGCCACACGAAATCTCTGTAAGAAGCCAAGAGAGGTGGTTCGGCAGGAACATGTTTTCCGTTCAGCAGGGCGAAGTAGCGCTCGAAGAGTTCGGTG
>JAICGZ010000405.1 GCA_025922875.1 Pyrinomonadaceae bacterium | reverse complement strand
TGCCGGTTACCGTTTGAAGACCTTGGATTCTAAGATCGCGCTGAGAACACAGTCAAGATGCGGAGACCAACGGGGCAGTTGCCCGAAAACCAATGCAAATTAAGGCATTTACGTTGTCGTCCGAGGTTTGTTGAAAATCCATGCAATGAAGATGGAAATGATGTACAGAACAATCATCGGGGCCGCAAACAACAGCATGTTCGCAATATCGGCCGTCGGCGACAAGAGCGCGGCACTAATCAGGATAACTATCAGGGCAGTTTTCCAAATCCTCGCCATGAACCCGGCTGTTACCAGGCCGATGCGGGCCAGAACGTATGTTATTGCCGGCATCTGAAACACTACGCCCATTCCCAGCATGATGAGGATGATGAAGTCGAAATAGTCGTTTGCCTTCAGCAGGAGACGGAAGTCCGTTCCCAGCCCGAGGAGGTATTTCGCGGCTGGAGGGAAAATCACGTAGTAGGCAAACGCAGCGCCCAGCACAAAGGAAATGGAAGACAGGGCGATGAACGGCGTCACGTACGCGCGTTCATGTGGATAAAGGCCAGGAGACACAAACCCCCAAATCTGAAAGAGCAGAAAGGGGACAGACAGGCAGATCGCTGCGTAGAGCGAGACCTTTATGTATAAAGAAAATGGTTCGAGTGCGGTCGTGACGATGAGTTTGTCATTAACACCAGAATAGGATTCTGACGCAGTGGCAAGTTCGACAGGCAAGCGGACGCCCTTCGGAATGACTGTATTTCCGGCGAACAGCGCTTCGTCAGTAAATAAAGCCAGCTTGCCTTCAGCATCTTTAAGGACGCGAGCTGTGACGGAGGCGCCGGCGGGAATCAAACTGGTCCCCAGCTTCGTTTCTTCGGCAAACACGTACCGGCCGGAGTCATTCTCCTTCAACGAATTCATTGCAGAGATCATCTCGGTGCCGGTGTGACCTGCGATGGGGACTTGCCGCCGCTGTGCCTCTGCTAACGCTCGTTCGACAGGCGCAGCGAGGAAGGCGTAAATGCGATCAGAAAAGAACCAGCTGGCCGAGGTTGCAATGAATATAAAGATGAATGAACGGATCAAACGGCGACGGAGTTCGTCCAGATGTTCCAGGAAGGACATCTGTCCGCCGAGTTCTTCTTCGGTTCCCCTGTTTGTGGAGATTGCTTTTAAAAGTGCAGACATTTGCTCAGGTTATATCCACTCTTGTTTCCTGACAGGTACGGGTTCCGCTTGAGTGGCTTGGGCGGGGATTTCCACTGGTTCGGGTGGTAGTTCCGAAGTCGTTACCGTTGGGTTCTCGCGTGCGACCACCAACTCAGAATCCGGAGTGTCAATCAGCGGCTGATCTGAGCTCTGCGCGCCTTCGTAAGTTGCCGGCTCATCGAAGTCAAGCATTGTATTGACTTCGGCTTTGGCGTCCTCTAAAGCAACCTCTCGTTCCCACGTGCGTTTAAAATCATCCGACGCTTTACGAAACTCCGCCAGGCCCTTGCCCATAGAGCGAGCAAGTTGAGGCAGTTTGCGCGGTCCGAAAAAGATTAGCGCAATTACCAGAATGAAAAGTAATTCGGTGCTGCCGAGACCTTCGAGAATAAGTGCAAACACGGGTCGTTTTTCACTTTCCTATAAATTGCGAACACTTGTAAACCTTGCCGGGCGGGAAAACCGGAAAGAGTCGGGACCTGGGTGCCAGCGAATTGTAGCGCGTCATCGTTCAAAGCAGAAGGCACGAGGGCCATTAAATGAATTTTACGAGGATCATTTAAGATCGCAACCAACGATGAGCGAGGAACTGGATATTAAAGCAGTTAGCTCCGATGGTTCGATCAACTCTGCCGCAACCCTTCAGTCCTTCGCTGATTGTGCGGATGCCATCGCTGCTACGACAAAGAAACTCGAGAAAGCGGCATTACTGGGAGCTTATCTCGAAACCCTGTCTGATCCTGACCTGGCTCGCGCGGCCAGATACTTCGCGGGCCATCAGTTTGCTTCAACCGATGCTCGTACAACAAACGTAGGTGGCAGCATCATCAGTGCTGCACTCAGCGAAGCTACCGGGTTTGGTTCCGAAGATCTTTATCCACGTTATGTTCGATTGGGAGACCCTGGTGAACTGGCTGCGGAGATTATCAGGGAAGCGAAACGTTCTTTTCAACCCACCGTAACACTAGCAGAAACAGAGTCGCTGATTGGGCGATTGAGTGAAACTCGCGGCATAAAGAACAAAACAGCACTGCTTGCGTCCTTCTTGCATAGAGCAACGCCGCTGGAAGCTAAATACCTGGTGAAGCTGCTTGCTGGTGATCTGCGAATTGGTCTAAGAGAGGGTCTCGTGGAAGACGCAATCGCTCGAGTGTTCGGTCAATCCTTAGCTGATGTTTCCTACGCAAACATGTTATTGGGCGACATCGGTGAAACGGCCACTCGTGCAAGAGTGGGGGATCTTCGTGACGTCAGCATGAGACTTTTCCATCCCATAAAGTTCATGCTGGCTACACCCGCTGCCGATCTGACTGATGTGGCCCGGACCATGCCAGAAGAGTTTTTAGTAGAAGATAAGTTTGATGGTATTCGCGCGCAGGCCCATGTCGAGAACGGAAGAGTTGCGATTTACTCGAGGACTATGGATGAGATAACTCACCGATTTCCCGAATTGATTGAACCGCTGCGATCGTTGGCGACAGATGTCATTATCGACGGAGAGATAGTTCCTGCTAATGACGAAGAGATACTTCCTTTCAGTGAATTGCAAAAAAGATTGGGCCGGAAAAATGTGGGAAGCCAACTTCTCAAGGCTGTGCCGGCGGTGTTGATAGCCTACGATCTTCTGTACGCTCGGGGAAAGGTCCTGATCGACCAACCCCTGAGTGAACGCAGACATCTACTGGACCAGTTGGTCCCTGATCGAGGACCGTTACGCATGTCTCAGGGCAAACTGCTCAGGGAGGCTGCGATGCTGGATGAAGAGTTTGACCTCGCTCGCGCTCGTGGAAACGAAGGTTTAATGATCAAGAGTCCAGGCTCGACCTATAAGCCCGGGCGTCGAGGCCGCGATTGGCTGAAGTTAAAACGAGCGATTGCGACTCTCGATGTTGTAGTCACAGCGGTGGAAGTAGGTCATGGTAAGCGAAGGAACCTGCTTTCGGATTATACTTTCGCGGTGCGTCGCTCGCAGGAGGACGATGAGCTCTTAAACATCGGCAAGGCGTACTCTGGTTTGACCGATCGAGAGTTAACCGAGTTAACTGAGTGGTTCAAGAACCACACACTCCAGGAATTCGGCCATGGTCGAGTCCGCATTGTAGAACCTACTGTTGTTATTGAGGTGACGTTTGACAGAGTTCAACCATCCAAGCGTCACAAGAGCGGTTATGCTCTTCGCTTTCCACGGATACTTCGTTTAAGGCCGGACAAAACCCCGACCGATATCGATACGCTCGACACGGTACGAAGGCTGGTAGAAGGCACCGAGAACAGCCAAAGAGAGGAGAATGGTGAATAGAAGCCGTTGAATAGGGCGGCGGCTGAATCCCAATCGGCTTTAAGAGTGTAATAGGTTAAAGTTCCTATTGCCACAGAGGCCGGATGGGGGTACGATGGCGCGTCACCGCCTCCCAAGTAAGCTTTTCAAATGTAATCGGTGAGCCCGGACACAAAACCACACGCGCGGCGCTACGCCACGGGCGTATGCTGAAGTACTTGTTCTGGGTTTACGCTTCTCAGTACATTGATAGAAGGGCTGCCAACGCCTCGAGCAACAGGTAATCTGACGTTTCAGCCGTGGATCCTCCAGCCTGTTCGGTGTTGGAAATCGTAATGTCTTCATCAGGAGTGCTCACTGCAGGTGGCGGAGGTGGAGGTGCAAAACCAGGGGTGTCCTGTTCTCCGGCAGATGTATTGACTGCGATGGCAGACACAAGGAGCACGGTAAATACGAATTTTTTGACAAGTTTCATTGATCTTCTCCTCAGAATGTTTGTAATCAAAGCCCGTGAGGCCGGTGTGCAACCAAGTAGAAATTGGTTGAATATGATAATATCCGTCAATCGAAAGGCTTGCAAGGTTCCTTGCCGATTCCTAAAAGTGGAGATCTAATATGGATTTGCACACGTTTGTCTACGAAAATCTGAATGACTCTGCGGTCGCAGCTAATGTCCTACCCTTGTGTGAATTTGCTAAGAATTTAGAGGAAGCGGGCGAGTTTGATCAGGCTGCAGAGACCTTGCGCCCTTTTTGGAACGGGTTACTTAATCGGCCGGAAACAGGCGACTTAGAAGAGAATGCGAAGGCCGAGTTGCTCCTTAGAAGCGGAACCTTGACGGGTTGGCTTGGAAGTGCAAAGCAGGTTTCAGGTGCTCAGGAGGTTGCTAAAGATTTTATTAGTGAAAGCGCAGCGCTCTTCGAAAGCTTAGGACTGTCCGAAAAGGTGGCAGAAGCCAGAGTTGACTTGGCAATATGTTACTGGCGCGAAGGCGCACTTGACGAGGCACGAGTTACCCTGCGCCTCGTTCTTGAGAGCTTGGGCGAAACACGAAGTGAGCAGAGACTCAGGGCGCTCTTGAATAGTGCGATTGTTGAGAGAGCAGCGACGAGGGATCACGATGCCTTAAGGATTTGTACAGACACGGCGCCGCTTTTTAATTTGAGCTCCAACGATGCCCTGAAAGGTAAGTTTCACAATACGCATGCTGCTGTGCTCAGAAGTTTGGGTACCTCGGAAAACCGAGAGGACTATATTGACCGGGCGTTGGTTGAGTACGCAGCTGCCAGTTACCACTTTGAGCAAGCTGGACATAGGCGGTTTCAAGCGCGTGTTGAAAACAACGTCGGCTTTCTATTTGCGACTATAGGCAGATTTGCCGAGGCTCAGGAACACTTAACACGCGCTCGGGCGTTGCACTTGAGCGTCGGGGATCATGGTGGTGCTGCCGGTGCTGAAGACAGCCGCGCACAGGCGTTTCTTCTCGAAGGTAATTACCATGAGGCCGAGAGAGTTGCTCGACGTGCGGTCCAAGCACTGAGGCGAGGTGGTGAACAGGGGATCTTAGCCGAGGCACTCACCACTCACGGCAGAGCTCTCGCTCGACTCAAGCAAGCTAATACAGCTAGAACAACTTTGGACCAAGCAGTCGAGATCGCTCAGAATGCGGGCAATCCTGACCGCGGCGGAATTGC
>JAICGZ010000404.1 GCA_025922875.1 Pyrinomonadaceae bacterium | reverse complement strand
TGACTGGCAAACTACGCGCGATCTCGCGGCAATGACCGGAAAGAAGAAGTCGTACGGCTGCAATCACAGTGACAGTTGGGGCAGCATCTCGTTTCCGCGCATGCCTAACGTCTCGCTTCAGCCCAGCGCTGACAACACGTCGCTCGACGATCTGATCGCAGGTGTCGAGAAAGGCATCCTGATCTACGGCGATGGAAGCTACTCGATCGATCAGCAGCGTTACAATTTCCAGTTTGGCGGTCAGGTCTTCTGGGAAATCAAGAATGGCAAGCGCGGCGAAATGCTTCGCGACGTGGCTTATCAATCGCGTACAACGGATTTTTGGAATTCGTGCGATGGTTTAGGCGGGCAGGCAACGTATGAACTCGGCGGCACTTTTAGCGATGGTAAGGGTGAGCCCGGGCAATCAAATTCGGTGAGTCATGGTTGCCCTGTCGCTCGCTTCCGGCAAGTCAACGTGCTCAATACCGCGCGAAAGACTGCTTCCTGATTTTGCTTCTCTGTGCAACCTCTGTGTTCTCTGTGTCTCTGTGGTTACGACACAGCCAATATTCACCATAGAGACACACAGAGAACACAGAAGTTGCACAGAGAAAACTATGAGGAGATCGTAAATGCTACTCACTGAAAAAGAAGCACGCACAATCTGTGAAAAGCTGCTTAGCTATGTGAAGGCAGATGACGCGATAGTGAATGTGAATAGTGAAAACTATGGTCACCTTCGATTTGCTTCGAACTCCTTTACGACCAGCGGCGCGAGAGAGAATGCCACCGCCGCGGTTACAGTCTGGATTGATAATAAACGTGGCGCAGCATCAACAAATGAGATCGACGATGAGTCTCTTAAAGCGACCGTAGCACTGGCCGAACAACTCGCACGCATCTCGCCGGTTGACCGCGAATACATACAGACGTTAAGCAAGCAGGCTTACAAACCTGTCAACGGCTACGCGGAAGCTACTTCAAACATCTCCGTCACGACCCGCGCAAAAACTGTCAACGACGTGATTACAGCGTGCGAGAAGTCCAAAGTCGTAGGCGCTGGTTTTCACCAGGCCCGCGGAACGGCTAGTGCATCAGCCACTAAGAACGGCAACTTCATTTATGACCGGTCGAGTCTCGTGAGCTTGTCGACAACGGCACGAACTCCGGACGGGACCAGTTCAGGATATTTCCTCCGAAACCATTTCGACGTTGCCAAACTCGATACAACTCGCGTCGCCAACGAAGCGATCCGTAAAGCTCTCGACGCTCGCAGCCCCCGCGTTCTCGAAGCGGGCGTTTACCCTGCGATTCTCGAGCCGCAGGCAGTCGCTGACCTGCTCGTATTCTTCACAAACGCTTTTGACGCGCGCAGTGCTGAAGAAGGGCGCAGTCCGTTTTCAGCGCCAGGCGGGAAGACCAAAGTGGGTGAAAAGATCTTCGACGAGCGCATAAACATCTACAGCGATCCATGGCACCCGGATTTGCCGGGCTCGAAGTCCGCGCAGGGTGGTTTACCAGCACAGAAGATCTACCTGGTGCGCAACGGTGTGGTGGAAAATCTGACCTACTCGCGCTTCTGGGCGAAACAAAAAGGCAAAGAACCCACGCCTGGACCAGTAAACAACATCATCGAAAGTTCTCAAGCACCGGTAGCTATTGAAGACATGATCAAGTCGATGGACCGTGGGTTACTCCTTGGTCGCTTCTGGTATGTTCGCAGTGTCGATCCACGAACGGCGTTACAAACTGGTCTCACACGCGACGGGCTATGGTATATCGAGAAGGGCAAGATTCAGTACCCGGTTAAAAACTTTCGCTTCAACCAGAGCTTGATGCAATTGCTTGCTCCGGGCAATGTCGAGATGGTCGGTAAATCTGAACGAGTGGGCAGCTCTGAAGGTCAGGGTGGCAACG
This sequence comes from Pyrinomonadaceae bacterium, assembly GCA_025922875.1. Taxonomy (GTDB): domain Bacteria; phylum Acidobacteriota; class Blastocatellia; order Pyrinomonadales; family Pyrinomonadaceae; genus PSRF01. The sequence goes on along the minus strand of JAICGZ010000404.1, from coordinate 3,282 downwards.
CTGCGCTACTGCCGGCGCTAAAAGTTAAAGAATTTCACTTCTCGTCGCAGTCCGAAGCCGTTTAAGATTTGTGGCGCCACAAAACGCAAGCGGTGATTTTTGTGCCTGGTTGTGACTTATTGACAATACTCACGTGAACGACTAAGTTCCCCGGCGCTCTAACACGTTTCAAGCCCTCATCGAAGGAGATCAGCATGGCAATTCAAGTAATCCTTAGTCAGGCCGGGCCATTACCTATTAAAGCAACTTTCAATGCTCCGGGTGACTCGCTTATGCATATAGAAGTTACTGGTTCAGTCTGGACTCAAACTGCGAATCAGATGATTGGCATCACGGTCTCACTCGACGGCACCGCGATTGGTAAAGCACTAATCTTCTCCAATGCGAGCACGACGCACCGAGCAGTGGTGCCCGTATACATTCCTGTCAAGCTTACACAGGGCCAGCACACACTCACCCTCAGTGCTTTGCCTGGCGGGACAGTTTCGGATTTCAATGATTTTTACACCGCAGTAATTCACTACTAGAATAACCTGCTAAAACCTGAAGCTGAGTTGTCCGAGAGACTAAAACGGAACGAATCGCAATTCCGCTTATCTCAAAACCGTCGCAGCGTGACACCGGAATTCGAAGAAAAGTTGTTGCAGGACTCTGAGCGTTATAAACTGAACTCTACCGGAAACTTCTTCTACACGAAGAACTACCTCAAGATCGAGAACACGCGATTGTCTGCACCGGAAGCCGCTGTACGAATCGTCGAGACGTTTGGCTTCTCAGACCGAAGAGGAGTGAAAATGAAACGCATTGCCTTAGCCGTCGCGGTTTTAAACTCGGCGCTTTTCTTTTATCTCAGCCCAGCGGGAGCACAAGAGATGCATCCGCACCGGCACGACCCATCGGAAAAACTCGGCGTGGTGAATTTCAACGTGTCTTGTAATCAGAAAGCGCGGAAGCAATTCAATCATGCGGTGGCGTGGCTTCATTCTTTCGAATACGAAGAGGCTGAGAAGGCGTTTACCGAAGTCACGGTGATGGATCCGCAGTGCGCCATGGGTTACTGGGGCATCGCGATGAGTAATTACCATCCTCTCTGGGCTCCGCCCACCGCCGCGGAGTTGAAGAAGGGTTCGAGCGCTGTTGAAAAGGCGAAGGCCCTCAAGCAAGGAACGCCGCGCGAGCAGGCGTACATCGCGGCTATAGAGACGTTTTACAAAGATCACGACAAGCTCGATCATCGAGCCCGGACGTTTGCTTACAGCGATGCGATGAAGCGAGTGCACCAACTCAATCCGTCGGATCGCGAAGCAGGTGTGTTCTACGCACTGACGTTGATTGCCACCGGAATGATGTCGCCCGACAAGAATTATACGAGAGAAAAAGAGGCGGCCCGGATTTTGAATCGTATTCTCGCGCGTGAGCCGCAACATCCGGGCGTCGCTCATTACCTGATTCACAGTTATGACTATCCTGCCCTGGCCCAACTCGCTTTGCCCGCCGCGCGCGCTTACGCGAAGATCGCACCCGCATCGGCCCATGCGCAGCACATGCCTTCGCACATTTTTATCCGATTAGGTTTGTGGCAGGAGGCCATCAGTTCAAATCTTGATGCTGAGGCGGCAGCGAAAGCATTTGCCGTCAGAAATCAAATGTCAGGCGCATGGGATGAACAGCTTCATGCGATGGACTATCTGGCTTATGCATATCTCCAACGCGCGCAAGATAAACGTGCAGCGGAGGTGCTCGATGAGTTGCGAAGAATTCAAAAAGCAGAGCCACCGTCCTTCAAGGTGGCTTACGCTTACACCGCCATCCCGGCGCGCTATGCACTCGAACGTCGTCAATGGAATGAGGCGGCAAAACTGGCTTTGCCCGCGGGAGAATTAGGAGAGTTTTTGTTGAACCGTTTTCCATGGGCCAAAGGTCACCTTCACTTTGCACGCGCGATTGGTGCGGCGCGTAGCGGCGATGTAGCTGCTGCTCGCCGGGAGGTTGAGGACTTAACTGTTATCCGGGAGAAACTCATCGAAGTCAAAGGCGATTATGATTGGGCCAAGCAGATTGATATCCAGCGATCGGTTGCATCAGCGTGGGTGCACTACGCCGAAGGTAAACATGAAGAAGCACTGCGGCTCGCGCGTTCGGCAGCAGATCTGGATGACGCTACCGCGAAACATCCCGTGACACCGGGATCAATTCTTCCAGCGCGAGAGCAATTGGGAGAGCTACTGTTGGAGCTCAAGCAACCCGTCGCGGCCTTGCAGGAGTTTGAAACGTCTTTTCAAAGCACACCTAACCGGTTCAACGGGCTTTATGGCGCTGCGCGTGCAGCAAAGCTCGCGGGAAATCAGAAGAGTGCCAGGACTTACTACCAGAAACTCCTGGCACTGACGACTCCCTCCGACAACGCCAGACCCGAGGTTGCCGAGGCGAAGGCGTTCTTGAATGGAAGCTCAGCCAAAAAGGCACATTGAGATGAGCGTGTTTATTGTTGGGCCTTTGCTGCATTTTTGTGGTCCATGTCTGGATGGATGAAATAGATGCTGGATGGGAAAGTGGCGCTAGTCGCCGGTGCGACGCGTGGCGCGGGACGTGGGATTGCGCTTGAACTCGGCGGGGCTGGAGCGACGGTGTATTGCACCGGGCGCTCGAGACGTGGGCAACGCTCTGAGATGGATCGGCCGGAGACGATCGAAGAGACTGCGGCGTTGATCGAAAAAGCGGGTGGGCGCGCGATCCCAGTTCAGGTAGATCACCTCGACCCAGCGCAAGTGCAAGCGCTCATCGCACGAATCGAACGTGACCACGGTCGTTTGGATATTCTGGTGAACGACATCTGGGGCGGTGACCATTTCATCCAGTGGAACATCCCTGTCTGGGAACACTCGCTTGAGAACGGCCTGCGAATGCTGCATCTGGCCATCGATACACACCTCATCACCAGCCACTTCGCACTGTCACTTCTGATCAAGAACCCCGGCGGGCTCGTCGTGGAAATGACCGACGGCACCGCCGAATACAACAACGAAAACTATCGTCTTTCGCTCTTCTACGATCTCGCAAAGACCTCGGTCATTCGCATGGCCTGGTCGCTCGCGCACGAGCTTAAGCCACATCAATGCACTGCCGTTGCATTGAGTCCGGGTTGGCTGCGTTCGGAGCAGATGCTGGACAACTACGGTGTCACGGAAGAAAACTGGCGCGACGCAACTAAGAAGCAGCCACACTTCATCATCACCGAAACGCCGCGCTACGTAGGTCGCGCAGTCGCGCACCTCGCCGCCG
>JAICGZ010000403.1 GCA_025922875.1 Pyrinomonadaceae bacterium | reverse complement strand
CTAACTCTGCTCAAACCTGTTATACTTTCGCGGCTAGTGCAGCCACGTAGCACTGCTAAGAACCCCGCACCAACTCCCAAGTTCCTCGCGAGGTGTCGTACTCAAAACGTCCGGAAAAACACAGATTCGATGACCATTAGCACCTCAGACCGGGGCCGAGTCCTGATAGTCGATGACGACCAGAAAATACTGGATCTCCTGGTAGAACTCCTGGAATTAGACGGTTACGAGGTATCAACCGCCAGCGACGGCGCAGAAGCCCTCGATCTCGCCCTTTCATTCGAACCGAATATCGTCGTCAGCGATGTGGTGATGCCGATCGTCGGTGGCCTCGAGCTTTGCCGCCGCTTGAAGGAGAACCCTCGCACTACAGATATTCCCGTGCTCCTGATCAGCGGTCTCATCACTTCAAGCGACGCCGGCATCGAGGGTCTCCAGGCCGGTGCTGACGATTATCTCGACCTGCCATTCCGCAACGAAGAACTGCTGGTAAAAGTAGCGCGACTCGTCGAACGCCATCGCAGCCAAAAACACTATCGGGAACTCTTCGAAAACGCGAACGACATCATCTACACCCACGATCTCCAGGGCAACTTCACTTCACTCAACCGCAGTGGCGAACGCATAACCGGCTACTCCCGCGAAGAAGTGTCGAAGCTGAACGTCGCTGACGTTATCGCGCCCGAGTATCTAAAGCTGGCGCGCGACATGATCGCCCACAAAGCAAGTGAAAAGGTTTCGACTGTTTACGAGCTCGAGATCATTACGAAGCAGGGACGGCGTGTTCGACTCGAAGTCAGTACGCGTCTCGTTTTTCGAGATGGCAAACCAACCGGCGTGCAGGGAATCGCGCGCGACCTGACTGAGCGTAAGCACTCTGAAGAAGCGTTGCGCGCGAGCCAGGCGTTTTTGGCCCAACAGGCAGAGCGCGAGGCCATGACGCATCGCATTTCTCAAGCGATTCGCTGCTCGCTGGACAGTCATGAGATTTACAAGACAGCAGTGAGAGAGCTGGGCTCGTACCTCAACGTCGATCGTTGCTCGCTGTACATGCGAGACGACCGGGCGCAGTGTGCTACGAACGTCGCGGAGTATCACGTTGCCGGTGTGGAACCCGCCGCGTCAGACTTTGCTTTGACCCATCTCCAGTCACTGATTACCGCTTTAGACAACACCGGTGTTTTGCCTTTTTCAGATGCGGCCAACGACGAGCGCATCGTGGATCTTTACCAGAACATCCTCTCGAAAGCGAACGTGAAATCGATAATGTACGTGGCCATCAGGATTGGCGACGATGTGCCGGCCGCGTTCGCACTCTCAACTACAAAGCAGATCCGGCGATGGAGTGAAGCTGATATTGCTCTAGCGAAGGCGGTCGCGGATCAAACGGGAATCGCAATTCGTCAGGCCGAGCTATATCAAAAGGCCGAAAGCACTTCGGTCCGTGAAGCGTTAGTCAATCATCTGACCATGGCTATTCGCGCATCGCTGAGTTTGCCGGACGTTCTCCGTACTGCAACGGTTGAATTAGGACGAGCACTCGCAGCCTCGAGAGTGCATCTCTTTTTGTCGGACAGTGAAGGCGTGGGTTCACCACTTGAACATGAATACCTCGCGCCCGATGTCAAGAGCATGATGCACGTTGGAGTGGATTACAACGATCCGATCGGCCAGCGACTCTCGAACTCCAGCCGGGCGCTCATCATCGACGATGCAGCTAACTACAACGATCCGTCACTCGTGCTGAGTGACTATGTGCGAACTTACGCTCGCCGGTTCGATATACACTCGCAGATTAACTATCCATTGATCGTCAAAGGACAGTTTCGCGGCGTGCTTTGTATCCATCAAACGGATCGCAAACGCCTCTGGACTGACGATGAAGTCTCGCTCGTCGAAGCGCTCGCAGAACGCCTCTCCATCGGCATTGCGCAGGCTGAATTGTTCGAAATGGTCGCGCGTGGAAAGACCGAATGGGAAACGACTTTCGACGCAATGTCTGACGGTATTTTTATCTTCGACAAGGCCGGCGAACTGAAACGTGTGAATCGAGCAGGCGCCGCAATGGAGGCTGTTCATCCGCGATTGCTGCTCGGGCGACAGTGCTGCCACATACTCCGCACCAGCGAAGAAGACGAAGCCTGCGTGGTCGAGAAAGCACTCGAAAGCGGCCGCAGCATTACGATCGAAATCACTCCGAGTCGGCTTAACCGGCCGTTGCTTGTTAGCGTTGAACCGGTGCTGGATGAAAGTAAACAAGCAATGGCAGTCGTTTGTACTGCTCGCGATCTGTCGGATCTTCGTAAGGTCGAGGCAGTGGCGCGCGAACACCAGTCATTGCTGACAAACATTCTCGAGAGTGCGCGCGAGTCGATTTATGCCATTGATCCGGACGGTAATTTTAAGTGGTGCAACACCGCTACGCTGAGAGGCCTGGGCTTTCAACGTAGCAACTTCATCGGACGACCTCTGCTCAGCATGGTCCATGAGGGCGACCGCGAGTTGGTACGCGAAAAGCTGGACGCTGCCCTGAAGGGCATCCCGCAGACTTATGAGATGCGCTATGTCGCTCACAATGGACAACTGAGATATGCACGCGTCGATAACTCGCCGCTTGTGGTCGAAGGACAAACAACGGGTGTGTTGGGTATTGCTCGAGACATAACCGAGCAAAAGGAAGAACGCGAGCGCGCGGCGAGGGCGGATAAATTGCGCGCGCTCGGTCAACTCGCATCGGGCGTGGCGCACGATTTCAATAACTCGCTGGCCGCAATTCTTGGACGTGCGCAGTTGTTGCGCCGCCAGGTAAGCGAACCGGCGCTGGTGCGTAATCTCGACATAATTCAGACTGCGGCAGAAGATGCTGCGGCAACTGTGCGTAGAATTCAAACGTTTGCACGCAAGTCGGCGGTGAAGGAGTTTGAACTAGTTGACGTTGGCGGACTGTTGAATGATGCCGTTGAGATAACCAGAACTCGCTGGCAAAACGAAGCGCGCGTTCGTGGACTCGAATACGAAGTCAAGCTCGAGACTGAGCCAGGGCACTACACGTATGGCAGTGCTTCGGAGCTGCGCGAAGTCTTCGTCAACATGATCGTAAATGCTGTCGACGCAATGCCGCGGGGAGGACGGCTGTTGATAAGCTGCTCCCGCAGAAACGGCAGACTCCAACTACACTTCAGCGACAATGGAACCGGGATGTCCGACGATGTACAGCAGAAGATATTCGAGCCGTTCTTCTCGACGAAGGGCACGCAGGGCACCGGCCTGGGCCTGTCAGTCAGCTACAGCATTATTGAACGCCATGCTGGTTCGATTAGCGTCATTTCGAAGCCCGGCAATGGCACCAAGTTTACGATCGACCTGCCCGCAGTCGCTGCACAGAGTGCAACAGTTGATATGTCCGGCAATGCGGCTGACAAATCGGGTTTACGGATTCTCGTGGTAGACGACGAAGAAACTGTTAGAGCAACACTGGCTGAGATGCTGGTAGCGGTCAATCATGAAGTGGAATTGGCGGGAAGCGGCCATGAGGCCGTTGAGAAAATGCGTACGGGCGATTTTGATATGGTGTTCACGGATCTCGCGATGCCGGAGATCGATGGCTGGGAAACTGCGAGATTGATTCGTAAGGATTGGCCCAGCATCAGAATCGTGCTGGTCACGGGCTATGGACCAACGACGCGGCCTCCGGCCGGTGAAGAAAAGCTGGTGGACGCGATCATCGGTAAACCATTTGATTTCGCGCAAGTGGAATCCACGCTCAATACTCTGGCGAGCTCCTGTGAGTTGCAGGACGTTTCTAATTGAAGTTCATAATTCCGGCGCTCGCCGTAAATCCGACTCCAAACCCTACCACGATCGCCGGGCCAGACCATTCGTTCTTCTCAGCCAGCATAAAACCTGTCGAAGCACTCGAGAGATTTCCGTAGCGTTGCAGGACTTGATAGGAACCGTGCACTTTGGCGGACTCTGGATGCAGGTCGAGTTGAGAACAAACGCCGTCGAGAATCTTCTTGCTGCCAGTGTGAATCAAGCAGTCATCCACCTCATCGAGACCGGAGACTGGTGAATCCGGATGTCGCAGAACGCTGTTGACGGTGGTGACTGCGTAGTGCGCGCCACGCGTTGGAACGTTCGGCTGCATGAAATACTGTGGCCTTCCTTTTAGCAAAGGATGCGAGCTGTTGCTCACCATCCTGAGCAGGTTCATATCGTTAGGCTGGTCGTTGGTTAGGTGGGAGATTGGTCCAAACGCCGGCTTTCCTTCTTCAGTGCCTACCAACAAGGCCACAGCGCCGTCGCCAAAGAGCATGGATTGGATTACAAAAGTCGTATCCAACCTTTGCTGTTCAAATTGATCGGGATCCAGCCTGCCGTCCTTCCTCAATCTAATAAGTTCGCGGTAACCGGAATACTCCTCTCGCAAGAGTGGAGCAACATATGGCGTGTGAGCTTCCGCCATCACGACTATGGCGAGTTCTTTCGGATTCGCGGCGAGGTACCATTGCGCTACTTCGATGGACTTGAGGAGTACCGCACAACCCTGCGCTTGCATGCTAACTGTTCGCAGGGAGCGCGAGAGGAGTCCGTGAGTCTTTCCCATGATCTCGGCTGCGAGGCACGGCAGCATTTGATCCGGCGTGTTAGTCGCCGCGACGAGTAGTCCTATCCGGTTGGGATCGCCGCCCCATTTTTCGATGCAACGCCGGGTCGCAGCTACGCCGAGGTCGGTTGTTGAACTGGTCGCGATTTTGGGTTTGCCGCAAAGAAAGTCCGGATAGTTTTGTAGAGTTGAGTATCGCTGATCTACCCCGAGGGCGCTGATTGTGTTGATTAGTTCGGGGGAGAGCTTATGCATGAGACTTCCCACCAGTTCGGTGGTCTTGAAGACATTCTGAGGCACAGAAGTCGCTGCCGATAGCAAGTTAATCATTGTCGTTTTTCTGCTCCAACAAGAGAGGGGTTTGCCGCATCGGATTAGCCTACCCGACCGTTCCGACGGAGATTCTCTTTACAACCCCCGTGCCGTAATTTTCTGGTGGGGACCTGTCCGGCTAAAATGCGATTTACTTAGGGTTATGAGATTTCAGCGGTTGTGAGGATAGACACGAAACGCTCGCCTTCTGGATACCAGCTACCCACCTCTCAGAAACAGACAAATTCCTCAGGCTTTTCGCCGCGCCCGCTAAACTCCCGTGG
>JAICGZ010000402.1 GCA_025922875.1 Pyrinomonadaceae bacterium | reverse complement strand
GGCGACTGGTCCCGGTTCCTTTTCTGCGGGAAAACTTTCTCCAGTTAAGGCTGCCTCCTGCACGAATAGATCTTTGGATTCGAGAATTACAGCATCGCCCGGAACAATATCGCCGGCATTAAGCACGCAAATGTCGCCCGGCACCACGTCCTCTGCGGGCACATCGATCTCCGCTCCGTCACGTACGACCTGGGCTTCAATTCTCACAATGGCCAGGAGGCTTCTGACAGCATCGGTGGCGCGTTTTTCTTGCCAGAATCCCAGCACGCTGCTTAACAGAACTATCGCGATGATGATTGCCGCATCGACCGTCTCGCCCAGGAAGAACGAAAGAATTACAGCGCCTAACAGAATCAGAATCAGCGGGCTTTTGAATTGTGCGAGTAGAAGGGTTAAGACATCGGTGCGTTTGCGGGTGTGTAGACGATTTGGACCGGAGTGGAGAAGCCTCCGTTTAGCCTCCGCCGTCGTTAGCCCGCCGGGATCAGCCCGTAGTTGGACCATTAGATCGTCTGGAGCGAGGCTCCAGAACCGTTCCAGTTTCCCGGAGGCCGGCATTTGTGATTCTGTGCCTCTTTGTGGCTTTTTCTAGAGCTGAGCGACTACACGCTGGAGCTTTTCATTTACCTCGGTAGCTACTGCATTGATAGTTGAATTGTTGGTTCCTACCACGGACAGCATCGTCTTCGCATCGATCGCGGCGACCACTGATTTTCCAACTTCGTCAGCTTCATAAACGACGACATTGCAGGGAAGGAGCAGTCCGATGCCGAGCTCTTGTTGCAGAGTCTTGTATGCGAGAGGAGGATTGCAGGCGCCGAGGATCACATACTTGCGGAAATCCACGGCTAGCTTCTCTTTTAGCTTTTCCTTGATGTCGATTTCACAGAGGACACCGAAACCTTCCGCCTTGAGCGCGATCCGCGCCTTTTCCACAGCCTCTTCGTAAGGAAGATCAACTGTTTTACTGAATCCGTATTTTGAATGTTGTAGTTGTTGAGCACTCATCTTCTTTCACCCCTCAAACTCATGAACTTTTCCGTTAATGACAGTCCGACGCGCCACCAGGACCGGACAGGGTGCTTGTCGCAAAACGCGATCGGTGTTTGAACCGACCGGAAGCACTCATCGACGGTCTCTCGTGAATGAACCTAGCAATTAATCCTGAGCTGCAACCATATCAAACTGGCAATCGTTGTTCCTTTTACGCCGGAAGCATTTTCGTCAGCGATTCATGACGTTGACTTGGGCGAATATTGGGCTGTGGGGAAACTCACGCAGACATTGTGTTAAAGCTCGCTGCTCTCTCTAATGCCACCCCAACCCTGTCAGGTTCTCCAATCCCCAAAAGCCTTTAATTTCAAAGTCTTTTAGACCTGTTCGCAGTCTTTCGTTGGAGAACAAGAAGGCACAGTCGTTGCCTATTACTGGTTGTCGGAGGGAGTGTCTTATATGCCTGTCAGGAGAAGATATTCAAACGCGACATTTACCAAACGAGTCGATCACCAAGGCGGGCGGCATCGGCCCTCGCGTGCAATAAGTGAGCCGGCAGTCTGTAAGGAGTGTGGCGCGGTGTATGCCGGCCGGCGATGGACCGCCGCAAGATCAACTTCAACAAAGAGCCAGGACGAACACTTGAGGCCGGCTGAGATAACTCTTTGCCCTGCCTGCAAACAGCAACGCACGGGCGAACCGTGTGGATTTGTCTTTCTCGATGGCGACTTTTTCAGCTCCCACGCTGAGGAAATTGAACAGTTATTGCGGAACGAAGCGAAGAGAGCTGCGGAAGATAATCCGCTGGCTCGCGCTATGGAGTTCAAGCGTGGGGACGGTCACAAGCTTACCGTCAGCACTACAACGGAGCATCTGGCCCAACGTTTGGGCCATGCCGTCGAAAAAGCATTCTGCGGCAGCGTTCATTACGATTTCTCGCATGAAAACAAAATGGCGAGGGTTAGTTGGCGCCGAGATTGATGTACGCGGGCTTTTGAGGCAGTGCACTAGAGATGAAGGAGAAATTGAACAATGAAGACCAGAGAAATTCCGAAAAACGAATGGCCGAACTTCTTGGATATTTTCAGTCGCAAACACGAAGGCTGGTCGGTCACGCTCGAGATCTTCGGAACTGAACTCGGCGCGCAAGTTCAGGAACGTGAACTGGCATTCGAAGGAATTGTCGACGAATGGGATGAGATTCGCGGCCATCAAATCGTCATTATGTTCGGTGAGAAGCCAGACGATCACATCACACATAGTATTGGGCGTCCGACTCAGGTGAGTTTGGAGCAAACAGATGGAGGGGCTGATGTAGCACTGGCGATTAAGTCGGCAGACGGGGTTATGGCTCTATTGCGATTCCGCTCTCCGATGTTACCGGAACTAGTCGACGGCTTGGTTGGCCAGCAATCGCGATCACCCCTTTAGGGGGCAAGATGCTTAACCAGAAGCCGAACATTCAAGCGGTCCGATTAGTGAGGTGGGGATCGCGAATAGTTCTTTTGATTTCGTTTTTCCCGGCGTCGATTATACCGGTGAGTGTAGCGAGTCAGGCCCGCAGCCTTTCAAGAGTTGTGGCTCACGAGATTTCCTTTGAAGAAGTATTTGCAGTCTTGCGAAAGATTGTCGGATGGCGGCGAAGTTCACTTGGCCTGCTTTACTACCCGAACTACATACACAATGGCATAGCGATTCGCGGCAGCTCGGCGAGGCGGTCTATCCTGCCAGCCACGCGTGTATTCGGATACCAATGTTCGCTTCAAAGGAGCTGAGTGAACTCACGCCTGCAGGCACCGAAGTAATCGTTTATGACGATTGAACTGCGTGAAATGGAGAAACAGCATGCGAAAGAACATTGAGCCTTTGTCGTGGAAATCTGATTTGGCAGCCTTCGGCAAACGAAACAACATGCGTCCAACGAGACTGGAAGTTCTTGGCCCAGTGCGGGAAGTCGAGTCAGACTTCTGGCTCGAGGATGGTTTGCTATTGGCTGGTATAGATCTTGACACTGACGGAGAGCGTGGTACTTGCATTGATATCATGCTCCAGGCGCCACCTCCTTCAGGGAAGAATCACATGACGCACACCGTCGGCAGCGTGAAGCGACTGGAATTGGAGATTACCAATGGCCACGATAAGTCATTGGAAATAGAGGATGGAGAAGGCAGGGTCACTATCATGCACTTTGAATCAGAGGAGCCTGCCTAATCTCCAGGAACGAGTAAAGCAATGAGAGTAATCCTGGTAGCGCTGCTTTTAATTATTCCCTTTAGCGCTAATGCTGATGCTCAAACACAAACTTTCACCCGAGAAGGTGTCGAGTACGTGTTGGATCTTCCTTCGCCTTCATGGCGAGCTGTTTCGCGTGTCGACGTTCATGAGCATCTTGAATTTGTCAACGGTGAAGATTACAGCAATGGATATCTGCGTCTCCGCAAGAAGGTAGTAACGCCCGATACCACTACGAAGGATCTATTTAGTGAAGCGGAGAAGTGGGAATTGCAGAAGCTGCCGGGTTATGTGGTTTGTAGCGGAGGGAAGGGAACAGATTTTAGCGGTCAACTCAAAGGCACTGTGTTCTCTTACGAGTTCGTTAACCAGGGGAGAAACATGGATGGCCGCATCTACTATCTTCGCTTGGACAGCCGTACCTTCTACATCCTCCACTTCACGGTAGCCAGCGAAAAGCTCCTGAGCCTTCGAGATCAGATGGATTCGATTGCCAAAAGCTTCCGCTTGAAGTGAGCCACTTCGTAGGTCAATGCGCCTTCATTGAGTTTTTCGGATTAGAGACAAGTACCTGCCACGCTTTCCGCCGAATACCGGCATGCGCAAAGTTCCGCACCACCAGGCGTGAAAACCCGCACATACACTCACGCAGGTCCCGCAGATCACCCCAAAGACGGGTCAAAGCTTCACACTTACCCGCTTTAAAACTGGAACGTTGATTGCGCCTTGGGCCGTGAACGGTTTAGCCCGGTTCGCGCTGACGAAGAGTTACGGTCGCGCAGCGGGTTAAACAGTAACTGACATCATGGACTGATCTCCCGAAGGCTCTAACTCATAGCCGTCGCCCAAGTCTCCGTCTGACCAGCCTATTGACCCAAACATGTCTGACTTTCGGAGGTACTTATGTTCAACGTAAAGAAATCGCTAATCGCTCTCTTTGCCGTGCTCACGGTTTGTGGGGTTGAGGTCCGCGCCGACACGTTCGTGATCCCCGATGTGCAAGGCGACGTATACATAACAACATCTCTTTGGGGCGGTCCTCCCACTCTTAGACTCGGGCCGATGTTCCAACTTTCCGGACCGGGGCTGTCTGTATTCACGCAATTCCATCCGAGCGGCGATCCAGGCAGTGTCGAGGTTCGTGACATCTGCATGGTACTCCCCGGGTGCACTCCAGGCAGAGTGATCGGAACCAACAGCAGTTTTTCAGGCCTTATTGCGTCGCAGCTTTTCGCAGGTGCGAGAGTGAATGGTGTGCTCTACGATATGGTAAGAGTTACGGGCTCGCTGAATTTCACTAGCGAGCCAATTGTCATCCCGAATTTCGGGCTTACTCCTTACGTGGTGACAATCCCATTTACTTTCTCAGGGCAGCTCACTGGCAATGCCTTCCAACCCGACGTGGTGAACCCGGTCTTTACCGCGATGCTCACCGGTCAAGGCGAGGCAAGCTTTCATTTTGTGCTCGTAGGATTTGATCTTTTGAATCCACGCTACCGGCTTGACTACATAGAGTACCGATTCGGGCCCCCCATTCCAATCTCGATCGACATCAAGCCCGCCACGTTCCCGAACAGTATCAACTCAAAGAGCAATGGAAAGATTCCGGTGGCGATTCTGACTACTGATTCCTTTGATGCAACTGCAGTCGATCCGACCACGGTCCTCTTTGGCGCTACTGGCAATGAGGTCGCCCCGGTGCACTCTGCCACGGAAGATGTAGACGGAGACGGGGATATCGATATGGTCCTTCACTTTGTCACCCAGGACACAGATATAACCTGTGGACTTACCTCTGCCTCGTTGACAGGGGCTCTCTTTAGCGGGGTGAGGATCAAGGGGTCTGATTCGATCGAAACCGTGGGATGTAACTAAGAAACGTCGATACCGAAAGGAGGCGGCTTCTGGGGCCGTAGCGTCGTCTTCGGGATCAGCCGAGATGGAGGTTGATCTTCTTCGGCGACTGGTTCCTTTTGCGGGCAGAGACCTCAGCGCAGGACGAGGACGAGCTCGGCGACGTCTTT
>JAICGZ010000401.1 GCA_025922875.1 Pyrinomonadaceae bacterium | reverse complement strand
TTCACTGACACTTGCTCAAGCGCCCAAGATTCGCGACATCCGTTTAGGCATGAGTTCGGAAGACGTGCTCAAGATGTTTCCCGGCAGTAGCGATGAACCGTATATTCGAGCGCAGCTATCGACGGCTGATCAGCGATTTGGAATAGTCGGATTCTCGATACCGACGACCTTATTACCGAAACCAAAGTTTGCGGGAGTTAACAGTCTTTCCGTGGTATTCCTCGACAACCGTCTCTCAGAGTACTCCTTCTCTTACGCCGGTATAGAATGGAAGAACGTTGACGACTTCATTTCAAAATTTTCTGAAGCCTTCAATCTTCCTCGACCGGAGACTTGGGAACGATCAAATCTGCCATCCGTGAAAAAGCTTAATTGTCACGGCTTCGAAATATGGGCTTCGGCAGATGCGGGCGGAGGCTGGATAAGAATACGCATCCCTGAATCACAACAAATAGTCAGTGATCGGCAGGAAGCGCAAAAAGAAAAAGCTCGGAAGGAATTCAAACCCTGACTTGTGACAGAAGAACCCGGATGAACGCCGATCAGAAATCAGCGACCTTTCCTTCCGGGAAGTCAGATGTCTATGAATCCGCTGGACCTATTCGCTTTGACCAGGGCGTAGTTATCAAGGAGATAACTTTATATTTTACTTTTGGCGCCGGATGCTTGATCCTTACGAGCAATTGCCGGTAGAAACCAAATCATGGCCGTCGTCACGCAACCGCAGACAAAAGTGCCTATCCAAACCATGTCGGAACCGTAATGTTCGAGGATTTGGGTTCCCAACCATGGCCCAATTGCGACGGCCACGCTAAAACCCATCGTATAAAGTCCCATGTACGCACCTGCTTGTTTGCTGGGGGCGATATCTGAGACGAAAGCAGAACTGGCCGGCAGCAGAATCATCTCTCCAAAAGTCCAGATCACGATGGTAGCGGCGACCGCATAAACGCTATTGACGAAAATCAACGCACCAAAACCGGCACCGACCAGAAGAGCGCCCAACGAAATTGCATAGCGATGAGTCCAGTCTGCCATTGCTGCATTTAAAGCAACTTCCAGCAGAATGATAATTACCGTGTTGATCGCGAGCAGCGCGCCGAAGCCAGCTTCCGTCATGTGAAGCTCTCGAACGAGAAACAACGGCATTGCCGCCAGAGGTTGAAAAAAGACTAATTCGATAGGGATCATTGCGATCAGGAAATACATAAACAGTCGATCGCGCAGCACGTCGGAATACCGAAGGCGGGGAATTATGTCGTGATTGGTTTTTTTAACAACCTCTTTTTCCGATGTCGGCGGATTAAATTGGCGCCAGGGCAAAATCGCGATCAGGGCACCGGCCAGGAGGGAGGTTGCGCCGTCGACGTAAAACAATAATTTGAAGGAATGTATCGCAAGAAAACCACCGACTACCGGGCCAATGCTCATCCCAAGGTTGATCGCTAAACGGGTGAGAGCAAACGCAGCTTTTCGCTGCTGTGGTCCTGCCAACTCACCGATGATGGCCATACTTGGAGGACGAAAAGCTTCGCTGGTGATCGACCAAACCGCCGTCACAGCAAGGATTCCGGACAGAGAATCAACAAAGGAAAAAATCAGCAGCACCATGCCGGATAGGACCAGCGACGTTTTCATGATCCGCAGTCCACCCAGACGATCAGACAAACGTCCAGACAATGGCGCTATAACGATCGCGCTAATTCCATAGATGGCGATAGCCATGCCCGCGGTGGATGCAGGAAGACGTCTATCGACGGTCAGATAAAGGGTGAGAAACGGCAGGACCATAGTACCTGCACGATTTACAAAGATCGCAAGACAAACGAACCAGATTTCCCGGCGAAGGGATCCTAATCCGCGCCAGGGGTTCAACAACGCGTGGCCTGCCGTTTCCGGTCAGCGTGCGCTTTGCTCTCCACTTCGTTAAAGCGGGAGCGATGCTGATTTTGATCGTTGACCATCGTAGCCGTTTTCCTGAAGCGTTACTTGATACTCTTCGGCTCCCTCATGTGAAATAGATCTGGCTCAAGCAACTTTGTTCGTTCAAAGCTCATTGTAATACTGAGTATCACTTGGTCTAAGCAGTAAGTCCTTTCAAAAACTCAGCTATGACTGAAACATCAGAGCTCCTCGCGCGTGTAGTAGGCGGCAATGGCTGTCAGTAAAAGAGAATTCATTGAACAAATGACGTACTTCGCCATCGGTGCAGGCGTGGGATTCGTGTCGAGAAATTTCGTTTGGAGCGGACACGAGGACCGAAGATTCATTCTCTACAACATCATGAAGGAGTTGCGAAAGGACATAGGGCGTAGTGAAGTGGAGACAATTATCAGCCGCCATACCGCTCCCTTTGTTGAAAGATACGAAAGGGAGGATCTCCTGACGCTGACAGTATGGTTGAGCGCACTTCGCAACTTGTATCTCAAGATGTCATTCTCCGATCAGGAGCTGACTCGCGCCGAGTTTGGCGGCGTTGACAGTCCTCAAGATGTCCCCGTTGACACCCCGCCTGCAATCGCGTGAATTGTCGGATTACGGATTCGGCGTGGGGCTCGGATTCGTATTGCGTTTCCGTCTCGGGTTGTTCGCGATGATGTAGTCGCGCAATCGTTGGGCGTCAGGGTATTCGGGTTTCTTCTTCAGAAACTCGTTGTACTCGATAGCCGCAAGGTCTTTGCGTCCGGCGAGATGGTGAACGTTGGCTAAACGCAGATGAGCATTCGCCATCCCAACCGGATCGAGTTTCAGTGCCTCATTCATATAGCCAACGCCGATCGACTCTTTCCCCGCCGCAAAGTTGGCCTCGCCGAGAAAGTAATTCGTCAGGGCCGATTGCGGATCCGTTTTCACCGCCGACTCAAGAGCGGCGATCGCGTCTTCATGTTTCTTCTGCGCGAGCCGCACACGCCCGAGACTCACATAAGCAGTCGTGTATTGTGGTTTTGCTTCGATGGCTTTAGCGTAGCTGTTCTCGGCGGCGGTGAAATCTTTCTGAATGAAGTAGATCGATCCCAACTCATTCCACGACTGATAATCCTTAGGATCTGCAGCGACGACTGAGCGCAGCGTTGCGACCGCTTTAGGCAACTCGTTCTTATTGATTTGTTTAAGCGCCTGCTCGAACAGCTTGCGGTTTTGCGGTGTACGAGTGTAGGAATCCGGCGCTGATAGTGCGCTGCGTTTGGCCCCCACCGACGGAGTCCAGGCCATCTGCATATCCTGCCTCATCGGCTCGTGTTTTCTTTGCGCTATATGAATCGCCACCCGCGTGATTTCGACGTTGTCGAGTTCCACTCCAATCACGTAGTTACCCTCAACGATGTTATTGAAACTATAGCGGCCACCTTTGCCGACTCGCTGTCTGGCGATCGCGTCGTTTCCGGTCGAATAGAGAATGAGATCGAACATCGTGTGCGGCGGTACGTCGCCCTGCAACTCGAACACTTTGAAATCGCCATACAGCGTGAAGATGCGACCTGTGGGCACGTCTGCAGGCGGTGTCAGCGTCGGTTGGGCAAACACCACGGTGTTCAGGGCGAGCGTAAATCCGATGAGCAGGATGAGGCGTTGTCGACGCGTCATAAGTGCAACCTCCTTGACCGCTATATTAAGAGATTTGCGGCGCTAGTAATATCGCAACGAGTTCAACAACTTCTCCTTACACCAGTCATTGGCGAGTCTCGCCGTCGCCGAATCAGTGGCACGGCGAGGTTCGCTTGGGAACAACGCAATCATTCAGAGGAGAAGAGAATGAGAAATCCAAGTTTTGTCAAAAGACTCACGGCGCTGGCAATGGCGCTCATGTTTTTGGTCGCTGCGAACGTCATGCGCGTGGAGGCGGCGCCAGCCAACAATCTCACCCCGGAACAGATCGAAGCCATTGCAACCGAGATGTTCAACAGATTCGCTGCGATGGACGCTCAAGGGACCGCCGCAATCTTCGCCCCGGATGGCACGATTGAAGACCCCGTCGGAACCACGCCAATACAGGGTACACAAGCCATCATTGCATATCTCGAAACGTTCCCGACGATCTTGAACGAAATCAGAATTCAATCATTTGACGTGACCGTTGCCGGTCAGGAGTGCGCCATCAAGTGGCGTTTACGTTTTAAGACGAAGAGCGGAAACGTCTTCTTCGTTGACGGTATCGGCGTCCTTACAATCAACGCCGAAGGAAAAGTGCAAAAGGACCGCGAGTACTTCGACTTAGCGTATTTCCAGGCGCAGTTACTGCAATAACACGCGACACTAGTGGGCCACGACGATGCGAATCGGTGGCCCACTTTCATTGAGGTTAAGCCAAGCTAAGAAATCGGATGTGATGTTCTTCGATTATCTGCCACATAGAAACGTAAGGGGTCGGAGGCGGTGGTTACGCCGGTATGAGGCCCGATTTTAAATTGATACGAAGGAGAGCATCATGAAACGTTTTAGCATCGTCAGAAGTTTGTTTATGGTTTTCGCCCTGCTGCTGAGTCTCGTTCCAGCAAGCGCAACTGAGCGTCCATTTGCCTCCAGTGGAAATGGCCTTGCCACCTTCATCATGGATGAGGCCGGACATGTGGTCGGCGCCACCGTCGTGGTATCGGGTAACGGCACTCACCTGGGACAGTTCAGCGGCACCGGCAAGATTCAGTTCCTGCCTGACCCGAATGATCCGAACATCTCGCATCCGGCCGGAGAAGTTACTTACGTCGCTGCCAACGGCGATCGCCTGCCGAGTGTTATCGAGAATGGTTCGATGGACCTTACCACTGGAATCGCGACCGGCGACATGGTGTTCCAAAGCGGCACCGGCCGTTTCGCAGGAGCGAGTGGAAGGGCTGCAATCGTCGTCGAGCAGAACTTCATCACCGGCGCCTACACGTTCACGATGGTCGGAAACGTGAACTACTAATACAGCCTCAGCCACACACTGATTTTTCAAGTAGGGCCGGCAGCAACGCCGGCCCTTTACCTATGTTTGCACGCTGACGAACAGCGCCAGCATAATTGGTTATGACTCAAAATCCCGTTCTGACGATTCGTCGCGGAACACCTGCCGACGCTCTGCTACTCTCCGAATTAGGAGCAAGTACTTTTTCCGAAACGTTCGCTGTTGATAACACGCCTGAAGACCTGGCTGCATATCTCGCGACTTCTTTCAGCGTCGCGCAACAAACCGCTGAGTTGGAAGATCCCGCCTCGACATTTCTGATCGCGGAAGTTGAGGGACACGCCGCAGGTTACGCTATGCTCCGTGAAGGTGAACCTGAGCAGGGAGTCGAAGG
>JAICGZ010000400.1 GCA_025922875.1 Pyrinomonadaceae bacterium | reverse complement strand
GTTTTGGTCGGGTAACTTGGTTCTTTTTTGGGGTGGCCCTCCGGGGCCACCCCTTCTCCAAATGATTTATCAATGCGAGGGGTGGCCAGGGAGGGCCACCCCTACAACGATCCAAGTTTGTCCTCTACTTTGCTCGCTCGATATACCGCCCTTCCGTAGGATCCACCCTGATTCGATCGCCTTCGTTGATGAATGGAGGTACGGTGATCGTCACTCCGTTTTCCAGAGTGGCCGGCTTGTTAACGTTGGAAACCGTGGCGCTCTTGAGTGTGGGTTCGGTTCGAGTAACTATCAGTTCCATGGACGGTGGCAGATCGATTCCGATGGGTGCGCCATCGTAGAACTCTGCCTGGATCTTCATGCCCGGTGTTAACCACTGCGCGGCGTCGCCAAGATCTTCCTCACTCAGTGCCGTCTGTTCGTAGTTCTCAGTGTTCATGAAGTGGTGATGAGAACCGTCTGAGTAGAGATACTCCATTTCGTGTTGTTCGAGGGACGCGCGATCGACCGTGTCGGCGGAGCGGAAGCGATGCTCGAAGGAAGCGCCGGTGCGGATGTTTCGCAGTTTGGTCTGGATCATCGCGCGCAGATTGCCGGGCGTGTGATGTCTGAATTCAAGGACTTTGCACGGCTGGCCCTCGAAGACGATAACCATACCGCGCCGAATCTGGGTTGCAGGAATAGCCATATAACTGAAGTCTCCGTTTAAAAAGGTAGGCTCTTAACAAAAGGCGTAGTCTAACGATGCACTTCAAGCTTGTCTAGTCGGGCCTCAAAGAAGCACCACAGAATTCAGCCACAAGAAGCACAAAGGCACAAACTGTGAAAGAGAGATTTGGTGCTTCAGTTAAGGAAAGATTTGTGCCTTTTGTGCTCCTTTGTGGCTGCGATCTTTCTTTGTGGCTGATCGAGAAAGGCGGCCTCCTGAAAAGTTGTTTCCAGAGAGACCGCCTTTTTGAGGAGCCCACCTACCTCGGTTGTAGTAACGCATTTTGAACCGGATAGTTCCAAGAAGCTTATGCGGCACGCGCCCTGGGAACCCGGCGCAATCGTGCCAGTCGCTCGAGCCACTTCTGCGCCTGATCGTAGTGCGGAAACTTTCGCTCATCCTGTCTGAAGGCGCTGGTGTGGTAGTAACGACGCCCGTTGATTAACCGCGCCGGATGTTTGATGTGCAGCATCTCGTGGTAAAGGATGTACTCGACAAACCACTCCGGCACGTCCTTCGAATCGAGGGTCTTGCTGATCGTGATGCTGTCGTAGATATGGTCATGATGACCGAGGATGCTCTTTGTCCGTCGTTGTGACCATGTGATCGTCGGCTTCAGTATCTCGCCGTCAAAATACCTGCGATTCAATCTTGTAAACATTCGATCAAGATCGTAAACCTCACCCTGCGCCGAAGAGATCATCTTCCGGCCGCGACCTCGCCGAGCAAGATCGGATGAACGCATCACCGACGGGTCGAGTGAATAGTCCCGGTAAACTCGGTCGTGAATCGTGGGCACTCGCCTGCCGAGCAGTCGCGCCACGAGAATCCATGCCAGTGCCCGCAGAACATCTGGCGGCGAATCTTTGCAGATATCCGAGAGTCGCACGTAGACGCGTCCGGACCGCAAACGAATCGTGTGGCGCAGCCCGGCGTAAGGGTAAAAGCGAACTTCAATCGCAGGCACACCGCGGTTACCGCCCATATGACGAAATGCGTCGGCGAAATATTTTCTAACTTCTGTCATTGCGGTACTCGGAGCGGCAAACAGCGGTTCGGGGGAACTAATCTTAAGGATGGTAGATGCTGGCAGTCAACCCGTGGCGGGGATACTGGCCAAGTCCTGCGAATTCAACAACTTAAAACCATCCCCAGATTACCCGGATTAAGCAAATTTGACCTAATCTGTGCAATCTTTGGATAAGTTTGTATACTGCCAATCCATGCCCCGGCGTGCTTCAAATCCGCAAACCACCGAGAAGGGCGCGTTAGACTCACGCGCCGAGGTGTTGCTTGCTGCTCTAATCAAAGAGCATCTCGTGACTGGTGAGGCTGTGGGGTCACGTGTGCTGTCTGACCGCTTTTCACATGGCTACGGGTGGAGTCCGGCGACTATTCGCAACGTGATGGCTGAGTTGGAGGAGGCCGGCCTCGTCGAGCAGCCACATACTTCGGCGGGTCGAGTGCCCACTGACAAGGGTTATCGATACTACGTCGACAACATGCTGGGCGAGGCGCGGCTGTCGCGCACCGATCTGAAAGCCATCGACCATCTCTTCGCCGCGAACGATATCGACGCCGGTTCGTCGCCCGATCGTTTGATGGAAACAGCGTCGCACGTCCTTTCGGCGCTTTCGCAGAACGTCGGCATCGTTATATCGCCCTCGCTGGCCGATAACAGGCTCAATCACATCGAGTTTGTGTTGTTGCCCGACAAGCGGATCCTCGTCGTGCTGGTGTCGACCGCGAATATCATTCACAACAAAGTCATCAGGACCGCCGACGAGTTTACCCAGGACGATCTGGACCGCACTGCACGCTACCTGAATACTGAGTTCAGCGGTAAGAGCCTGCTCGCTATCCGCGCCGAGATTGTAGAGTTAATGAAGGAAGAAAAGGCGCTGTACGATCGATTGTTGCAGAATGCAATTTTGTTGTGCGAACGGAGTCTCGAGGGCGAAGAGACCACTGGCGACGTCTACGTTGACGGTGCTTCAAACATCCTTACAAAGCCTGACTTCGTCGATATCGAGCGAATGCGCGACCTGTTCAGGACGTTCGAAGAGAAGTCGCGGCTGATAAAGATCCTCAACGAGTGTGTTCACGACGCGACAAACTATCCCGGCGACGTGCACGTCGTGATCGGGCGCGAGCACCCGGCCAGTTCGATGCGTAACTGTGCGCTGATCACTGCGCCTTATCGATTCGGTTCGAACGACAATATCGGTACGCTCGGCGTCGTTGGTCCGATGAGAATAGAATATGCACGGATAATTGCTATGGTAAACTACATGGCACGGTTGATAGAGCATCGCCTGGGTGAACAGGCTGCACGTTGATTCGCGGAGTCAAAAGATCCTTCCTGATGAAATCAGACAGAGGCGATAAGGGTTCGCACCGCATCCCGATCAGATTCGAAGACGCTGACGATGAACCGCGCTCCGCGGACAGCAACCCGTCTGAAACTGAGAGCGAAGACCTCGTGCAGGAGCCGGAAAATCTTTTTGCGGGCGAAGATCTTGACGAAGAGGATCTCGGCGGCGGGCCTGACACGGCTGAACTCATCGCCACGAGATCTGAGCTGAAGCGCGTTGAAACCGACAATGCCGAACTGAAGGATCGAATCGCGCGGCTCCAGGCCGATTTTGAGAACTATCGCAAACGTGTCGAGCGGGAAAGAAGCGAAACGTACAATCGCGTCGTTGCGGATCTCGCAACCAAGCTCTTACCCGTGCTGGACAATCTAAAGCGAGCGCTGGAGGCTGAGGCATCGGTTGAGGCCGGGGAGTCTGACGAGTTTCGCCATTTTGTGAGCGGCGTCGATCTGATCTACAAGCAACTCAACGGAGTGCTCGAGGCGTTAGGCGTCAAACCCATTGCCGCCGTTGGTGAACAATTCAATCCTCACATTCATGAGGCTGTCGTCACCGAAGCAACCGACGACTACGAGCCTGACACAGTCATGCAGGAAATAGTCGCCGGCTATCGCATTGGCGACAAGCTTATTCGTCCCGCTCTTGTGAAAGTTGCAACACGCAAGTAGTGCGGTCCAGAAAGTTCGGAACCGGAATCAATGGGAAAAGCGATTGGAATAGATTTAGGTACGACCAATTGTTGCGTCTGCGTTCTTGAAGGCGGCACGGTGCAGATTGTCCCGAACAAGGAAGGCGGGCGCACGACGCCGACCGTCGTCGGTTTCACTGACAAGGGCGAGCGCCTCGTGGGCCAGATCGCCAAACGCCAGGCGGTCACCAACGCGGCCAACACCGTCTACGCTGTAAAGCGGCTGATTGGCCGGAAGTTTAGTTCGCCCGAAGTCGGTCGCATGCGCGAGACCTCGGCTTTTGAGATTGTCGACTCGCCAAACGGCGATGCGCGGGTACGTGTTCAAGGCCGCAACTACAGTCCGCCCGAGTTATCGGGAATCGTGTTGCAGCGTTTGAAGGCCGCCGCGGAAGAGTTTCTCGGTGAGGCCGTGACTGACGCCATCATCACCGTACCCGCCTATTTCGACGACACACAGCGCCAGGCTACGAAAGACGCCGGGAAAATCGCCGGACTGAAAGTCGAACGAATCATCAACGAGCCGACAGCGGCGGCGTTGGCGTATGGACTCGGCAAGTCGAACGTCGAACGCATCGCGGTCTACGATCTCGGTGGCGGCACTTTCGATATCTCGATCCTCGAAATGAATGACGGCGTCTTCGAAGTGCTTTCAACGTCGGGCAACACATTTCTCGGGGGTGAAGACTTCGACGAACGCATCATGAGCTGGATGGCTGGACAGTTTCTCAGCGATACCGGAATCGATCTGCGACAAGACCGCCTTGCTTTGCAGCGACTGAAGGAAGTTGCGGAACGCGCCAAGTGCGATCTTTCAACCGCGACTGAAACCGCGATCAACTTACCGTTCATCGCCGCGGATGCGAGCGGTCCGAAACACTTTAACAAGTCGCTGACGCGGGAACAGTTCGAAACGCTGGTCAGCGATCTTGTCGAACAGACGATTGAGCCGTGTCAGACCGCACTGCGAGACGCAAAACTGCAACCGGCCGATATTCACAAAGTGATCCTCGTCGGCGGTCAGACGAGATCACCGATTGTCGAGCGCACGGTCGAGAAGATCTTTGGTCGCAAGCCTTCGGCTGAGATTAATCCGGACGAAGTGGTGGCGATGGGCGCGGCGATCCAAGGCGGTGTATTGAACGGCGAAGTGAAGGACATCGTACTGCTCGACGTGTTGCCGCTGAGTTTGGGTTTGGAAACGCGCGGCGGACTGTTCACAAAGATCATTGAGCGTAATTCGACGATACCTTTGCGCAACAGTCTTACGTTCACGACCGTTGTGGATAATCAATCGTCGGTCGAAATCCACGTGCTTCAGGGCGAGCGTGAAGTAGCGCAGGGAAATCGCTCGCTCGGGAAGTTTGAACTCGTGGGTATTCCGCCGAGTCCGCGTGGCATTCCGCAGATCGAAGTCTCTTTTGAGGTAGACGCGAATGGAATCGTGTCAGTCTCGGCGCAGGATAAGACTTCCGGACAAGAGCAGCAGATGCGTATCAGCCCAACCTCGG
>JAICGZ010000399.1 GCA_025922875.1 Pyrinomonadaceae bacterium | reverse complement strand
TGAGCGCGCTGGCGAACAGCGTAAAGAACCTCGGTGTCACAATTTTTACCGAGACGAGTGTTGAATCGTTGATTATTGAAGGCGACCGCTTGACTGGCGTGCAGACGAGTCGCGGTAAAATTAATTGCGCAGTCGCGGTTGTTGCGGCGGGCACGTGGTCGGGTTTTATCAAACCGGCTCCTTTGATCGAGCCCGTGCGCGGACAGATGGTTTGCCTCGAAGCAAGACCGCAGTTGGCGCGACACGTCATTTACAGTCCTCGCGGCTACATCGTGCCGCGCCATGATGGCCGCCTGCTGGCCGGCTCAACCAGCGAGTGCGTTGGCTTTTCAAAGTTCGTGACAGCAGGCGGA
Source organism: Pyrinomonadaceae bacterium (assembly GCA_025922875.1). GTDB lineage: Bacteria > Acidobacteriota > Blastocatellia > Pyrinomonadales > Pyrinomonadaceae > PSRF01. The sequence goes on along the minus strand of JAICGZ010000399.1, from coordinate 4,940 downwards.
ATCAGCACGATTCTGCGGAATGCGCAGGAGATCGCGCCCGCCATTTCGAACCTGCCAATCGTCGATACGTGGGCGGGTTTGCGCCCGCGCGCCGCTGACGGTTTGCCTGTACTGGGTCCTTGTGGTGAAATTGACGGGCTGTTTTGTGCAACCGGGCATTATCGAAACGGAATCCTACTCGCACCTTTAACTGGTGAGCTAATTTCCGAAGCAATAATCTCCTCTTTAAAATGACTTCAACTGCTCCAGCGACGATCGTTCTAATACTGTTGGCCGCAATGTCGACGGTGGCGCAGGGACTTGCTCCGAACACCAAAGCGGACCCGAAACTCGACAAACGTCCGGCCCAGGAACTCTTCGAAGACGCAAATGGATATCTCGGTCGCCGCTACCAGGAGTTCAACAAACAAAAAGTTCCTTACGATCCGAAGCTCGAAGCGCAAACCAGGAGAGAGCAGAAAGACCTTGCGATACGAAACGCCGCTATTCTTCAATCTCGCGCGCCTTTAGCGGCCGGCGATCTCTATTACCTCGGCATGCTTCATCATCTCGCGGGTGATGCGGACGCGGCACTCTCAACCATGCGTCTTCTCTTGAAGGACGACACGGGCGGAGAAAAAGCACAGGCAGCCCGGCAGGTAGTTGTTCTTTACGCGATCAAAAAGAACCTCGTGCCGGAGGCAAAAGCGGCGGTTGAAGCGTATGCACGCCACCAGCCGCAAAGCTCGGACGAGCGTTATCGCATGGAGTTGCTGATCACGGACGCTTACCTGCGTGCAAAGGACTACGCGTCGATGACCGCGCACGCGAAGCAAATGTTCGCGGCGGCGAAATCATTTGCTGAGACGAACAAGGCGCAGGTCATGCGGCGCGACGAGATGTTGTTGAAGTCAGCCGTGTTGCTGGCAGACTCCTACTTGAAAACCAATCAAAAGGATCTGGCACTCACAACATTGGCAGACCTGCGACGCATCGCGATACAACTGCCTTCGGCGACACTCTACACAGATACGACGCGGCGCTTGATGGGGCTCGATCCGTCGCTGAATGCGGATCAACTCTTCGACGACAGTTTGACGTCAGCAAAAACCGCGTTGCCCGAGATTCTTGGTGATCAGTGGATCGAGCAGGCGCCGGTGAAACTCGCGGATCTTCGCGGTCAGGTCGTATTGCTTGATTTTTGGGCGCCGTGGTGTGGTCCATGCCGCTACACGCTGCCGAACCTGGCGAAGTGGCACAACACATACAAGAGCAAGGGACTCGTGATTCTGGGCGTGACCAAGTACTATGGGCACGGCGATCAGAAACCACTGACACCCAGCGAAGAGCTGGTTTATCTTCGCGATTTCAGAAAACGGAATCGCTTGCCGTATGGGTTCGTCGTCTCCGATTCAAACACGAACGAATTCAACTACGGAGTTTTTTCGATTCCGACTTCGTTTTTGATCGATCGCAAAGGTGTCGTGCGCTACATCTCGACCAGCGCGAGTGAGGAAGAGATTGAAGTGTTGGGTGAACTGATTAAGAAATTGATGGACGAATAACCCTGGTAATCCTGCAAAACTTTTTCAGGATTTTACAAGATGTAAATATGATGGAAGATCAAGGCATTACATTATTTCGCATCGCTATCTCTTTTGCGGCGGGAGTACTCTCGTTCCTCTCGCCGTGCGTTTTACCGCTCGTGCCGGGCTACATCTCGTTGATTTCCGGCGTAAGCATCGATCAGTTGAAGGAGGGAGTGAACAGTCGCCGCGCGGTGATTCTCAACTCGCTGGCTTTCAATGCCGGCTTATCAGTCATCTTCCTGATTCTCGGTACAACCGCGGGCCTTGTAGGCGCAGCAATCACCAGCAATCCCTGGGTCCGCATCATCGGCGGTTTGGTAATCATCGCTTTTGGGTTACAACTGATTGGTCTACTAAAGATCTCCGCACTCTACAAAGACACACGCTTCTTCTCTGACGACAAGCCGCGCGGCATATTCGGATCGGCGGCGTTAGGGATCGCTTTTGCTGCGGGTTGGACACCCTGCATCGGTCCAATACTCGGCGGTATCATCGGCCTCGCTGCGACGAGCGGCGGCTGGCGCAGTGGTTTAGTGCTTTCCGCTTTTTACTCCGCCGGTCTGGCTGTACCGTTTTTATTAACAGGACTGGGCATCAATCAGTTTCTCAGCTTCTACAAAAACTTCCGCAGGCATTTGCACAAGGTCGAGGTCGCTTCAGGTGTCGTGCTGATCTTCGTAGGCGTGCTCGTCATGAGCGGACAATCGACGTGGTTGACTAGCTCGCGCTTCATGGCCTGGATTCCAAACTTCGAAGGCAGGTTGAAGCTCGATCAAAAAACACCGGCGCCAGCGACCACCGCGTCAAACTCAAATTTTGAGCCGGTACCCGACGTTGAATTTCAAACACTCGCCGGCCAACCGTTTCGGCTCAAGGAGCTTCAGGGCCAAGTCGTACTGCTGAATTTCTGGGCAACCTGGTGTATTCCCTGTCGCGAAGAAATTCCGGCATTGAACGCGTTGCAGCGGGAACTTCAACCGCAGGGACTGAAGATCGTCGGCGCCTCGGTGGAGGATAGTATCGACGGCGTTAACGCATACCAGGAGGAAGTCGCGAAGTTTGAATATCAGGTGTTGCTTGGCGGCAGTGATGCGAAAGTGAAATTTCAACAGTCAGTGCTACCGACAACCTACCTGATCGATCGGCAGGGCCGCATTCGTCAAAAAATCATCGGTGCTCGAGACAAAGCCGGGTGGGAAGCCGCCGTCAAACCGCTGCTAGCGGAGACGCCCGCAACCGCAAGCGCGGCGAACTAGCGTTAAGCAATACCGGAGTACTGCCATGAAGAAACTATTGATCCTTTCGATTCTCGCACTCGCCGCATCACCGGCTCTCGCGCAAAATCACGAGTATGCGCCGCTCGCTGAGAGGACCGTCAATTACAAAAATTGGACGCTGCCGAATCTCACAACGGACCAGCCGGAAGACCTGCGAAAGCTCATGGCGGGCAAGAAGCTGGTCATGATCGTTTACTTCGCGCCGTGGTGCGGAAACTGGAAGTATGAGGCTCCCATCGCCGCGAAGTTGTACGAGAAGTACAAGAGTCAGGGATTCCAGGTTATCGGCGTCAGCGAATACGCGTCGCGGGATGATGTTCGCAAGTACTTCGGTGCAGATGGTCCACCGTATCCAGTCGTGACGGAGTCGGAATCGAGGGAAGACAAGCAGAAGACTGCGCATTACGAATACCGGCAGCTCACTGGTGACAAACGTAATTGGGGTTCGCCGTGGAATATTTTTCTCGAACCAGACAAGATCAACGCCAGTGGCGACGTACTCGTTGAAAAGGCGTGGGTTGTAAATGGCGAATTGATTGAAGACGAAGTCGATAAATTCATTGCGTCGAAAATCGGAGCCGGCGCCACGTCAGCCGCTGTGAACGGAGCCTTATAAAAACTGGATTATTGGTCGATATGTGACCAATACCTGTTCTCCCTTTTCCACGATGAAACTTCGTCTCCTGTATCACGGTCACTGCTTCGACGGAGTTGCTTCAGCAGCGACCTTCACACGCTTCTACAAAGAACGCATTCATCCCGACGCTGAAGTCAACTACACGGGACTGCTGCACCGGCCCGGCAACTTGTTTGATCTCGCCATGTTCGACTCAGACGAGAACGCAATTGTCGATTTCAAGTATGCGGCGTCTGAAAAACTGACGTGGTGGTTCGATCATCATGAGTCGGCGTTTCTCACTCCGGAAGATGAGGCCCACTTTCGCGCGGACAAAACCGGCAGAAAGTTTTTGGATCCCACCAGGAAGTCGTGCACCGAATTCATAGCTGACGTTGCGCACGAGAAGTTTGGATTCAACGCCGAACCGATCCAATCGCTGGTCCACTGGGCGCACGTGATCGACGGCGCGCTTTACGAGTCGCCTGCGCAGTGTGTGGAGTTGAAGGAGCCGGCGTTGCAGTTGATGCAGGTTATCGAAGCTGATCCTGACGATACGTTTATCGAGCGGATTATTCGTGAGCTGACAATACAATCGCTGGAAGAGGTCGCAACGAGTGCGGAAGTGCAACGTCGCTTCGAACCGATATTGAAACAACATCTGGAAACGCTCGAAGCGGTGAGACGCAACGCTAAGTGTTCGGACGGCGTGGTGCAGTTTGATTTGATAGACGAAGGATACGAAGGCTTCAACAAGTTCATTCCTTACTACCTGCATCCTGAGACGACGTATTCGGTGGCGCTCACGCGCGCGCCGCAACGCACAAAGATCTCTGTAGGCTCAAATCCCTGGGCGCCCAAGCCACGCACGCACAACATCGCGAAGATCTGCGAACGCTATGGTGGCGGCGGTCATGCCGTTGTTGGCGCGATTTCATTCAAGCCGGAAGAAGTGGAAGAAGCGCGCCAGGCTGTGCGGGAAATCGTGGCCGAGCTTTCTGTTTAGACAGGATTACAGGATTTTCCAGGATTATCATGATTAATCGTGAAAATCCTGTCTAAAGCCCTGCTATCATTACGTGCCTCTCCCGGATTTTATTCATTATGCCTAAACATCTTTTTACTGCATTTGTTTTTCTTGTGGCCGCGCTGTCTACTTCTTACGGCGCGACGCTGCCCGCAGGTTTCACTGAAACTCAAATTTCCGGACTCTCCAATCCAACAGCAATGGAGATCGCGCCCGATGGCCGCATCTTCGTTTGTCTTCAGAATGGCAGCCTGCGCGTGATCAAGAATGGCGCACTGCTCGCCACACCCTTTCTCACTTTGAACGTCGATCCCAGCGGCGAACGCGGCCTGCTCGGCATCGCTTTCGATCCGAACTTTGCCAGTAACAATTTTCTCTATCTCTATTACACGGTTCTAACCACTCCGCGGCACAACCGCGTCAGCCGCTTCACTGCGAATGGTGATGTCGTC
>JAICGZ010000398.1 GCA_025922875.1 Pyrinomonadaceae bacterium | reverse complement strand
TCCGGTTCCGACAGTTCAACTTCAGGTGCGACACCGCCGAGCACAAGGTGGCATCGCGATCACTGCGAGCCACAACCCTGCCGAATGGAACGCGCTGAAGTTCATCGGCTCGACCGGCCTTTTTCTCGACACCGGCCAGGCGCGCGAGTTACTCGATATCTATCACCAGGGGCAGTACACGAAAGTCGGCGGCGCTGAGCTAAGAACCGTTGAAGAGATTGAAGGCGCAACCGATCTTCACATCAAAGTGATTCTCGACGCGCTTGGTCCACTGCCACAGACTAAGAAAAAACTGCGTGTCGTCCTTGATTCATGTAACGGCGCGGGCTCGCTGGTAGGACCGAAGTTGATCGAAGCTCTCGGTGCAGAAGTAATTCCAATAAACGCCACGCCTGATGGTTCGTTCCCGCGCGCGGCTGAGCCATTACCTGAGAACCTCGGCGATCTCTGCCGCGCAGTCAAAGAGCACAAGGCGGACGTCGGATTTGCGCAAGACATGGATGCGGATCGATTGGCGATCGTTTCAGATCAGGGTGAGGCAATCGGGGAGGACTACACGCTCGTGCTCGCTGCACTTTATGTACTCGGACGCGAGAAAGGACCGGTAGTCGCAAATCTCTCGACGACTTCAGCCGTCGCCGACGTCGCCAAAAAATTCGATTGTCCGGTGTTTCTGACGAAGATCGGTGAAGTGAATGTCACTGATGCAATGAAGCAGCACAACGCGGTGATCGGAGGCGAGGGAAATGGTGGCGTGATCTATCCACGCATCAACTTCGCGCGCGATAGTCTGGTTGGTATCGCGCTCGTACTTCATCTGCTTGCCGAGTCGGGGAAAACGGTGACCGAATTGCTCGAGAGTGTTCCGCGATACCACGTCGTAAAGGAAAAGATGGCTTGTCCTTCAGATCGAATCCCTGCCGTGCTCAGGAAGGTGCGGCAGGAGTTTGCGAAGTTTGAGATGGACACTCGCGACGGGGTGAAGGTCATACAACCCGACGGTTGGTTACTGGTGCGAGGCTCAAACACAGAACCGATTGTTCGTATTGTCGCCGAAGCAAAGACTGAGACTCAGGCAAAAGAAATGGTCAACAGTGTCTTGTCTTTCCTGTAATTGAACCCCTGTCTTATGAAAGGACTCCCATTCATGACCCGCCTTGCAGTATTGATCTTGCTTATTTTCTCAGCCTCGGCAATCGCTTTCAGCCAACAGGCTGCAAACGCCACGCTCACCGGAACAATCACGGATCCTCACGGCGCCGTCGTCTCAGGCGTCAGTGTGACTGCCACCCAGAAAGCTACCGGCGTAAAACGCGAGACTGTAAGCAATGACGACGGGCTCTACGTGCTCTCGAACCTCGCCCCCGGCGATTACGAGTTGCGCATCGAAGCCAAAGGATTCACGACAAAAATCAGCAAGACTCTCGTCTCACTCAAGGTGGGCGAAACAGTTACATTGAACGTGCCGCTGGAAGTTGGCGTCAGCGAATCGGTCGTAGTTGACCTCGTACCGCAACGCCAACTCATTGATGACAGCGACTCAGTGATTGATGGCATCGTAGAGTCGCGCGAAGTCGAGAGCCTCCCGCTGAACGGCCGCAACTTTCTCGAACTCGCGCTGTTGATCCCAGGTAATGCTCCCGCGCCAAACTTCGATCCGACAAAAACCAACACAGTCGTGATCTCTTCCGCCGGTCAACTCGGGCGTGGCGGAAACGTAACCATCGACGGCGTCGACACGAACGATGACGTCGTCGGCGGCTCGATACAGAATATCTCGCAGGAGGCGATTCAGGAGTTTCAAATCGCCACGAACCGTTTCTCTTCACAACTGGGCCGTTCGGGTTCGTCGGTAATAAACGTGATCACGAAGACAGGTACGAACGAACTGCACGGTTCAGCTTCTTTTTATTTTCGGGACGATAAGTTGCAGGCCCTTCCCGCCACGTTCGATCGCAACCTCGATGAGTCGCCGGCATTCGATCGGCAACAGTATGCGTTTGCATTGGGTGGTCCAATCAGGCAGGACCATGCATGGTTCTTCGGTTCGTTCGAGAATCGAAACCAGGACGGCGTGGTGCTGGTGGGAACAAGAGATCTTGCGAGCCGAACTATCAGGCGTGGTTTTGCGGATTCGCCCCTGGATGATTTTATGACGACCAATCGCGTCGACTGGGCTCCCGGCTCGAACGATCGGCTCGCATTTCGTTATTCGTTCCAACGAGAGAATGGGATCGCCGCCAGCACTCTCATTCGCTCGATCGGTTCGGCATCGCAGCGACAATCGAGCAAGAACAAATCACATTCGTTCCTGGCTAACTACAGTCGCGTGATCTCTCCGCGTGATATCAACAACTTCAGTTTTACTTTCAGCGATTTCATCAACCAGACACTGCCAGTCGCACCTGGACCACAACTTACATTTCCGAGCATCCAGGATGGCGCATCTTTCCGCGTGCCGCAGCAGACGAAGCAGCGACGATTCCAGTTCAGCGATACTTACGCCCTCGTACGCGGCAATCATGCGTTCAATCTCGGCGGTGAGATCCAGCGCGTGCAGTCAGACCTCGATCTCAAAGTCTTTCAGCAAGGTCGTATTGAGTTGATTGAGGATTTTCCTGACTTCGATCGCACCGGAGACGGTCGCGTCGATGACAACGATCTGGTCTTTGCGGTAACGCTTCGGAGTGGCTTTCCCGAGCGTTCGCTGCTTCTCCCGGACACAAACAACACTTACTTCGCCGCTTTTATCCAGGACGATTGGCGCGTACATCCGCGGTTTACTTTGAATCTCGGTTTGCGTTACGAGCTCGACACAGACGTGAAGAACGTCAGCCGGGTTGACGAACTAAACCCGCTGATCCTGCCGTTCCTCAAAGGAGAAAGACAGAGAGACAAAAACAATTTTGCGCCGCGTGTAGGGTTCAATTACTCAACCGCCGACATGCGCACGAGCATTCACGCTGGTTATGGCATTTACTACGATCGCGTCACACTCGAAATCCAGACGCTCGAGCGCGGGCTTGACGGTCGCGCATTGCCGGTTGAAGTTCGCGCGGGAAATCTTTTCTTCATTCCACCTGAGTTTCTGTTTGATCCAGTCAACGGTGTGTTCCCGCCGCCCGCGCCCACGCTCGCAAATCCGTTCACAGGTTTTGTGCTGCCCGGTGCAGGGGCAGGCGGCATTAACATCATCGACAACGATCTGCAAAATCCGATGGTGCACCAGATGAACGTCGGAGTTCAGCGCGAGCTTGGCGGCAAGTTTGCACTGCGCGCTGACTACGTGCGCAATGTTGGCACACATTTCATCATCGGGCGCGTGATTGGGACCGTGTTTAATCCGGTGGTGGGTGGACCAGACATCGTAAAGAACCTGGAGTCGAGTGTTAGAACAAACTACGACGGATTGTTGCTGAGCCTGGAGAAGCGCTTCGCGAATAGGTACCAGTTTCGGGCGTCGTATACTCTGTCGCGCTCGTCAAACTATGCCAACGACGATCAGATTCCGTTTTCAAATGGACCGATAGACTCCAACGATCTGCGACGCGAGTATGGTCCAACGCCAAACGATCAGCGGCATCGCTTTACGTTCTCCGGAGTGTTCCAATTGCCCGGCGAAGTACGACTGGCTCCGATTCTGACACTTGCCTCGTCCGTGCCGATCGATATCCTGCTGCCCGACGGCAGTTCGCGTGTTTGCGAATTGCAAAGAAATGCAGGCGCGCGCCAGTTTAAAACGGGAGCGGAGTTGAACGCGGTGCTCAGCCAGATCAATGCGGCTGGTGGTTCGCTGTGTCCAAATCCGGATCCGGCCACGGGTTTCAAGCCGCGCGTGCTATTGCCTTTAGTTCGCGACGATCTAAAGCTCGGGGATAGTTTTTCGTCTCTTGATTTAAGAGTGTCGAAGGTTTTCCGATTAGGAGACAGATGGGCGATTGAGCCGATTGCTGAAGTATTCAATCTGTTCAACGTCACCAATGTGCTTGGTGTTTCGAATGTTAATTATTCGGGATTCAATAACGTGCTGGTTCGCGATGGGGCTAGTTTCGGAGAAGCGGTTACGACTGCGGGCGGTGTGTTTGGCTCGGGTGGACCACGTGCTTTCCAGTTCGCCGCAAGAGTGACTTTTTAGACAGGATGACAGGATTTTTCAAGATTGACAGGAAACAGAACAACTGAGCTGAGGCGCCAGATTGGTGTGCGCACGGCAGCGGCGCTCGTGGTGGGCGAGGTTATCGCTGTCGGAATTTTTCTAACGCCCGCGGGTATGGCTAAAGATCTCGCGTCGCCGATGTGGCTGCTCATCGTGTGGCTCGCAATGGGCGCGATGGCGCTGTGCGGCGCGTTGTGTTACGGCGAACTGGCGGCGAGATATCCCGAGGCGGGCGGTGGTTACGTCTACCTGCGCGAAGCGTATGGTCCAGCGGTAGCTTTCATGTATGGCTGGATGGCTTTCCTGGTTATGGACCCGGGCCTTACGGCCGCGCTCGCTGTCGGGCTCGCGACCTATGCCGGTTACGTTCTCAAGCTTTCACCTTCCGGAATTAAAATCCTGGCGATAGCGACCATAATCGTCGTCGCACTCATCAACATTCGTGGTGTCAGGTTCGGCGCCGGCTTCGTTCGTACGCTGACGTTTCTTAAAGTCGGGTTGCTCGCGTTCGTGTTTCTCTGGGCAGTTGGATTTCAACTCGGTGACTGGTCCAACTTCACTCCCTTCGTTGCTCGTCGCGCAAACTCCGCTCCGTTTGCCGGCGCGCTGGCCGGTGGACTCATCGGTGCTTTCTTCTCCTTCGCGGGTTGGTGGGATTTGGGAAAACTCGCGGGCGAAGTGAAGAATCCCGGACGAACATTGCCTCGCGCACTGACCTACGGCGTGATCATCGTAACGATCGTTTACATACTGACCAGTTTTGCTTTTGTTTACCTTGTGCCGCTAGACCGGGTCACATCGGGCGAGACGTTTGCCGCGCAGGCAGGCGAGGTCCTCTTTGGGCGTGCCGGTGGATTAATCTTCTCGCTTATCGTGGTAGTGGCGGTGCTCGGAAGTCTTGCGGCCGTGGTGATGTCGGCGCCGCGAGTTTACTTTGCGATGGCGCGCGACGGCGTGTTCATTCCTTCCGTCGCCGCGCTTCACAAACGATTCGAAACTCCTGCGCGCGCGATCGCATTGCAGGCTGTGCTGGCTTCCGTGCTCGTCGTTGCCGGTAGTTTCAATGAGATCGTTTCGTATTTCGTGTTCGTAGTGGTCCTGTTCATCGCACTGACAGTGGCCGCGCTGTTCAAGTTTCGTCGCG
>JAICGZ010000397.1 GCA_025922875.1 Pyrinomonadaceae bacterium | reverse complement strand
CTGAATCTGGAGATCCACGTGGGGTTGTGGATTTCGTAATCAGTTCCGGACACGGGCGATGAACCTCGCTGACCTCGCGGAGGGTGGGTTCGCTGTCAATCCGAGGTGCGTCGTCACGTCACCGTTACCGGAGTTGGCGATGCTACAAGCGCTGCGCGCAACGCCCAGATAACAGCGGGAAGGTAGCGAGTTTTCAAGGAGCTGTCCTCGCCACGAAACAGATGAATAGCTACAACCTCCAACCAGTGCCGTAAAGGAATCAGGACGGCCTGATCATGATTACCCGGCGTTGTCCTATACTGATTGAAATGCACTCGCTTTTGGTATATATACAGGCAATTCCCCCAACCGATAACCACAGCATTCAAACGGCGTTGATCTATACTGACCTGCTGAGTCGAACCTGATTGTTCTTTAAGGCGAAAGTGAGAGCAAAGCTGGGTACTTCCCTGCCTTCATCGTGCGGGCCAAGAGGAGATGCGCCGGGGGAAATTGGGACGTTCGGCAGTGGCTGTTCGTGTTGTCATTCTGCCGAGTGCGCTGTCGCGCGGTGCGCCGGCTTTCTTGGCGTGTCGAGGAGCACCCGGCCCACCGGCGATGCCCATACTCCACCGCCAATCTTGATCGCCCGGCCGTAGAATCTCGGCCAATGCGAATTTGGCGGACATGTTCGAGGAACCTACACAGCCACCGGCAACACTCGGCGATGTGCTCTATGCCACGTCCAAAGCTCCGGTACCGGAGCAGGACTGGGCGTCGCTCGTCCAATCGATTGCTGGAGGCGACCAACTCGCTCTTCATGCGCTCTACGAGAGGGCTCATCGCCCCGTCTTCACTTTGATCATGCGAATCACGGCTAACCGGGAAACCGCTGAAGAGCTCACCATCGACGTCTTCCATGACGTTTGGCGACGCGCGTCGCGTTACGATGCTGCGAATGGAACGGTGCTCGGCTGGATCATGAACCAGGCACGCTCCCGCGCGATCGATCGCCTGCGCTTCGAGAGCCGAAAGAAACGCAGCCACGGCGCGGATATGCAGCCGCTGGCCGACGTCGCCGCCGATCCGCGCGATGTGCTTCAGCTGCGTGAGCAAGGTGAATCGCTGCGCGCGGCATTGGCAACTCTAACGCTGGACGAGCGCCAGGCCATCGAAACGACGTTCTTCGCCGGCCTGACGCATGCTGAAGCCGCGGCGCGGCTGAACCAACCGCTTGGCACCATCAAGACGCGCATTCGTTCAGGTTTGCACAAGCTGCGGGAGATACTGCTGGTGGGAAGGGCGAATTCATGAGTGCGTTTCATAAGAACCGCTGCGAGCATAGCGAGGTAACGTGCGCCTATGTGGCTCAGGCGTTGACTTCGAGCGAGGCCTCCGTGGCCGAGGCCCATATCGCCTCCTGCTCGGACTGTCGGCGCGAAGTGGAGAGCCTCCGTCCGGTGCTCGATGGGTTCGTCTCCTGGCCCACCGATGTGCTTCGTCCGGCTACATCGCTGCAGGCACGCCTCGCGCTGCGCATCGCCGAGGAGACCGGCGAGCGACCAGTGCTGCCGTCGGCGCGGCAGTGGTCCGAGCCGGAATGGGAACAAGTTGCGCCCGGGATCGAATGCAAGCTGCTTGCAACCGACACCGAAAGGCATCGAGTTAGCATGCTGGTACGTCTCGCGCCCGGCGCCAGATACCCCGCGCATACTCATGCAGGCGTAGAAGAGTTGCATCTCCTCGACGGTGAGCTGTGGATCGACGAACGCAAGCTCTTCCCGGGCGACTACAACTACGGTGCACCTGGCACAGGCGACGAGCGCGTCTGGAGCGAGACCGGCTGCACCTGCGTTCTCGTCACTAGTACCAAGGACGTTCTGATTTGACCAGATCGGGGAAACTGTCATGGAAACGTTGCCCAAGGTCGTGAAGTCCAAGGGCTTACTCGGAGAGTCAGTGTCCGTGAGCCTGGAGGCGGTTCGCGAGTTGGTCGATAATGGGCGAACTCAGAACATAAATCTTCTGGGCGCAGCCGCAGCTCTGTGCAAAAGTGCACGACACTTTAGCGAAATTATCGACGCCTTGCCGGCGGCGATCTACGCGACCGACGCGGAAGGCCGTCTCACGCATTTTAACCGGGCAGCGGTGGAGTTGTCGGGCCGAGTCCCCGAGCTCGGGACCGACCATTGGTGCGTGACGTGGAAGCTCTACTACCCCGATGGCAAACCCATGCGCCACGATGAGTGCCCGATGGCCATCTGTCTTCGAGAACGGCGTCCTGTTCTGGACACCGAGGCGATTGCTGAGCGTCCCGACGGTACACGGTTCTGGTTTCAGCCATACCCAACGCCTTTGTTTGACGAGAGCGGTAACCTGGTCGGCGGCATCAACATGCTCCTTGACATCACCGAGCGCAAGAACGCTGAAGCGCAAATCCAATCCGACGCCGAGGCTCTTACCAAGCTAAACGAACTGAGTTCGCGTTTGTGGACCATGCGAAGTCTGCGCGAAGGGCTCAACGAGATGCTCGCCGCCACTATCGAGATGCTTGGCGCTGACTCCGGCAACATTCAGCTAATGAATGTCAATACTGGCGTGCTGACCGTCGAGGCACAGCGCGGCTTCAAGCAAGACTTCCTTGACTTTTTTTGTGAGGTGTCGGCAGGCGATGATTCCGCTTGCGGCCGGGCGCTGCGCTCAGGTAAACGGATCATTATCGAAGATATCGAAATGGATGCGCCCTCTGCGCAGATGCTTCACGTTATCCGCGCAGCCGGCTACCGCGCGGTGCAAGCCACCCCGCTCATCGGTCGCTGCAACAAGCCGCTGGGCATGATTTCGACTCACTTCCGGTCCGTGCATCGGCCCAGCGAGGCTGAGCTTCATCGTTTGGATTTGTACGCTCGCCAAGCGTCGGATTTTATCGAGCGTTGCCGGGCTGATGAAGCGTTGCATCGCGCGCAAACCCAACTTGAAGCGGAACTGGCGGACACGAGACTCTTGGCGAGCATCAGCGCTGAACTGGTCCATCAGGAGAACGTCGAGGCCCTCTACGAAAAGATTATTGATGCCGCCGTCGGCATCATGCACTCGGAGTTCGCGAGCATGCAAATGCTGGTTCCCGAAGGTCGGAACGGCCAAGGCGAACTTTTCCTGCTGGCGCATCGCGGGTTTGCCCCGGAAGACGCGGATACGTGGAAATGGGTGAGCACGGATTCGCACTGCATCTGCGGCGAAGCCTTGCGGACGGGCGGGCGTGTCATCGTGCCGGATTTCGAGAGTTGCGAGTTCATGACCGGCACACCCGGGCTGGCCTCGTATCGCACCGCCGGGATTCGCGCTGCCCAGTCCACGCTGCTGCGTTCGCGCGCCGGCCAGGTGCTCGGGATGATTTCCACGCACTGGCGCGAGCCGCATGAACCCAACGAGCGCGAGTTGCGGCTGTTGGACGTGCTGGCGAGACAGGCGGCGGACCTCATCGAACGCAAGCAGGCGGAGAAAGCGCTGCGTGAAAGCGAAGAACGTTTCCGCACGCTGGCCGACAACATGGGGCAACTCGCATGGATCTGCAATCAGCTCGGCAACGTGACCTGGTACAACCAGCGTTGGCTGGACTACACGGGCCTATTATTCGAGGACATGAAGGGCTGGGGTTGGTCCAAGGTGCTGCACCCGGATCATCTCGAACGCGTAGTCGCGCTCGTCAAACATGCAGCCGAAACCGGCGAGATGTGGGAAGACACCTTTCCGCTGCGGGGTAGCGACGGCGGCTATCGCTGGTTCCTCTCCCGCGCCGTGCCGGTCCGCGACGAACGAGGCAACATCGTTCGCTGGTTCGGCACCAACACCGACGTTGAGGATCTGAAGCAGGCGCGGGAAGCAGCGGAGAATGCGAACAGGGTCAAAGACGAATTCCTTGCTACCGTGTCACACGAACTGCGGACGCCGCTTAACGCAATTATGGGATGGACGCATCTGCTAACACGAGGCAAGCTTGACGAAGACACTTACGCTCGGGGTCTCAAGACTATTGCGCGAAATGCCTCTGCGCAAAACCAACTCATCTCAGACCTGTTGGATGTATCGCGTATTATCTCTGGTCAACTGCGTTTTGAAAGCGGCGTGGTCGATCTAATTCGTGTAATTGAGTCAGCCACTGAGACCGTTCGTCCCGCGGCTGATGCCAAGGGAATCGTCCTGCATCTCAAGCTGGAGCAGGGTGCCGGGTTGATCTCGGGAGATAGCATGCGCCTGCAGCAGATCGTTTGGAATTTATTGAGTAATGCGGTCAAGTTTACTCCGAAAGGAGGGCGGGTCACGGTGCGGCTCAAACGTGAATACTCCAGTGTTGTTGTCGTTGTGAGCGACACCGGAGAAGGAATCAGCGCTGAATTCCTGCCTTACATTTTCGATCGTTTTCGCCAGGCAGAAAGCACGACCAAGCGGCAGCATAGCGGCCTCGGCTTAGGATTAGCAATCGTACGCCATCTGGTCGAGGCGCACGGCGGCACGATTCGCGCCTCCAGTAAAGGACGTAGAAAGGGAGCAACCTTTACTGTGACGTTTCCGCTGCTGGCCGTGCACAGGGATAGGAGCGATGCGGAGCGCGCATTCGTCCCTGCAGGGTCAGCGATCTCCGCGCAGGCCGCAATCTTAAAAGGATTGCGAGTGCTTGTAGTTGACGACGAAGAGGACGCCCGCGAGTTGTTGACCATAGCTCTAACGCAGAGCGGTGCCGCGGTGAGAACTGCAGCCAACGTCCGGGCTGCGCTTGATATCCTGGACCAATGGAAACCAAACGTCCTGGTGTCGGACATCGGGATGCCAGGTGAGGACGGTTACGATTTAATAAGGACTGTGCGAGCCCTTGAATCAGAAAGGGGTGGAACCATCCCAGCCCTGGCGCTGACGGGTTACGCCAGTGCAGAAGATGCAGCACGTGCCCGCTTGGCAGGGTACGAGACCCACATAGCGAAGCCGGTGGCACCAAGCGATCTCGTCGTGGCAGTGGCAAGCGTTGTTGCGAAGGTTCCCGTCAACATGAAATAACGTAGATCAAATTGAGCGCTTCGCATCAGGTCCGTCTGTTAATATTCTGTCTCCCCAAGAATTAGCCGAATTCAGAATTACAGCAACTTTACCTCAAATCAGTTTCGAAGGAATGAGAAGCCCTCAGCCAGAGCGCGCTGCTGCAATGTTAGACCAACGTCGTCGTCGATAGTGGTCTCACTGTGGCCGAGCAGGTGTGCCGCGATCCGCCGTCCAACAAGTCAAAATTCAACTGCGAGGGTGCTATGAATAGGAGCAAATCCCTTTTGCCAAAACAGCTAT
>JAICGZ010000396.1 GCA_025922875.1 Pyrinomonadaceae bacterium | reverse complement strand
ATCGCGATCGTTTCTTCACCGGCGGCGTTTTCGACGCGCGTTACTTCGACGCGATCAATCGTTTCGACATCGGCTTTGCACGCACGATGTGGGTGTACGACAACGTGCGGCGTGGTTCGTCGGTGCTCGATCTCGGCTGCGGCGAAGGCATGCTGGCGTTGTTGAAGCGCAAGGACGTGTACCTCGCCGGTGTCGATTTTTCACCTGAACTGGTTGAACTGGCGCGACGCAACGGTTACGACGCGGCGTGTACGGGCCAGGTCACGGACCTTCCGTTTGCGACCGCGTCGTTCGATTACGTCGTCAGTCTCGACGTGTTGGGCCACATTTCGTTCGATCAAAAAGACGCACTGCTGGCGGAGATCAAGCGTGTGTTGAAGCCGGGTGGCGTGACGATGCACGGCATCGAGACGTTGAACCGCCAACTGCACGGCGATTACGAGTCGATGAGTGATGAGAAACTCGCGCACTTTATCGGCATCGACGGACATATCGGTTTGGAAGTCGACGAGGATATCGCTGCACGCTTTCGCAGGTTTTTCGCGAACGTGCAAGCTGAGCCGCGTTACACGCTTTGTCTCAGCGTCGCGGAGTTAATCAAGCAGCACGACGAATACGGCGTTCCGTTCGAGGACGATTTCATTGACTACCTGCGCGGGCTGTCGTTCAGCGAACGACGCGCCTTCGATATGGCGATGGGGTACGTGTTTGGAAAGATCTCGGATCTGGGAATTAAACTGCCGTCGAGTGGTTTGTATCTGCTGGTGAAAGCGTCGGACGCTGCGCTGGGACCGTTTTACAACGAGCATCGTGATCGCAGCGATCTGTGCGAATCGCGGGTGACGTTTGGCGATGGCTGGCATCGCGCTAATCACACACCGCGAATCGCGCGCTGGATGGAAAAGGATTCACGCCTTCGGTTCGAGACTGCACATCTAAAATCCATCAAGCTCGAGCTGATGACGCACATTCCAGAGCTGCGCTCGCAACCAATTGAATTGAATTTCAAGTTGAACGGCGAAGCATTGTCCGCTCTATCTTTGATTGATTACGACTGGCTGGAAGTCGTGCTCTACGTTCCCGACAAACTACGAACCGTATCGCATTTCGAGCTGGAGATTCACGCCAGCCGCACGTGGCAACCCGCGCTGCACGATGCCAACAGCAACGACGACCGTCACCTCTCGATTGCCGTCGCGAGCGTCGAGATTATCGCCTGATCAAGCAACGGCGATCGTAAAGTTTGCCGCAAACAGCGCCGTCATGATGCCGAGGATGGCGATGAAGATAAAGCGAATCGTTGTGTCAACACGTTCCGACTTCGCCACGATCGCCAGCGCCATGAACATCGGAAAGATGATCAGCGCATAGCGATCCAGCGACTGTAGCAAGCCCGTCGAAAGCGGAATAAAGATCGCGAGGAACCCATAAACCGCGAGCGACCATTCACGCCGCCGCAGCAGAAGATAAACGCAAAAAAGGCAGAGCAGCGCTGACGCCGCGTTCAGCAGGTTGAAGTTCCACGGCTCGATGATCGTGTGCGGGTGTATGACGTATTTCGTGAGCTCAGTTAGGAAGAATCCGGGTTTGCGGCCCCAACGCGCAATGGCAGTCCTGAAAGCCAACGCATCGCCGCAAGCCCACCACGAATAAAGCATGAAAGCCCAGAGACCGACCGGGACCAGGAGAAGCCAGAGTATCTTTTTGATTTGCACCGATCGATACATCTGCCAGCTCAAAACGAGCAAGGCCGGTACCAGGACCACTCCATTTACGCGGGCGCCCGAAGCGAATGCGCCAAGCACACCCGCGGCCCACCAGTGTTCCTTCCTGGCCGCGTAAAAACTCGTGACCGTCAACATCAGGAAGAGCGATTCAGTCAGCGGCACCGAAAAGAAGTAACTGACCGGAAACGTTGCCGTGTAGAAGATCGTGCGCCGCGCGATCTGCTGATCGTAACCAAACGCGAGCGTCAGTTTGTGCAGGAACAACAGACCGACGAACAGAAACAGGTTCGACATCGCCGCGCCCCAAAGCATCAGGTCTTTCGTTACATGACCGATCAGCCAGAGCAACAACGGGTGCAAGGGGAAAAAGACGAACTGGCGGCTGCGGGCGTTTTCGATGTCGAACGGCTCGCGCAGGTAGCCCTCCCGGGCGACGACCATGTAGTGGGCCACGTCGGCGCGCCACATCGTCTCGCGCAGCTTGCGCGCGATCGACACGTTTTCAAGACTGGCGTACGGGTCGCGGACGTTGGTGGGCGTATCCGGTATCGTGTTCACCGTCATGTGCCCCACGCAGATGAAGATGATGAAGATCAGGCTGCGGGTGAGCACCCAGACGTAGAGCGTATCGCGCAGACTTTGGTCCTGCCGGAGTCGAACGAACCACTTGTTTTCGAGCAGTTTTCTGAGTCGTGGCAACAAGTTGTTAGAAGACGGATCTAACGAATGATAATATCCACGCGCGTCCAGCGCCTATCAGATGAAAAACTGGTTCCTCGATCGCCAACGTCTACAGCGAGCCTCACAATACTTCGTCGCCGTTATTCTGTGTGCGCTTATTCTATGTTTCCTGCTCAAACTCTGGCGAGCCGAACCGCGGATGCCTTTTTTTTACCTCGGCGACTCGCTGCTTCACTCGATGTTTATAAAAGGCCTCATCGAGAACGGCTGGTACTGGCAGAATCCCTCGCTCGGCGCACCGAACACGCTGGAGATGTACGACTTTCCGGCGGTAGATAACTCCGTTGCCGTGATTCTGCTCTGGATTGGAGTGATCACGGGCCGTTCCTTCTTGACCCTGAACATCTTCTACCTGCTTACGTTCCCGCTGGTCACGATTTCGTCACTTTATGTTTTCCGGCAGTTAAACCTGTCGTATGGACCAGCGCTCTTCGGCAGCTTGCTCTTTACCTTTTTGCCGTACCACTTCATGCGCGGCGAAACTCATCTTTTCTTGTCGGCATATTACTTCATTCCGCTCGTCGTGATGGTCCTGCTTTGGATTGCTTCGGATCGGTTTTCTGACGAACGAAAGCGATTCGGCATCAATCTGCGTGGTAAGAAGTTCATTCTTGCCGTTGTGATCTGCGTGCTTGTCGGATCCAACGGCATTTACTATCCGTTTCTGGCCTGTTTTCTTTTGCTCGTCGCGGGAATCTCGGGTGCCATCACGCGCAGACACGTTAGACCACTGGCGTTGGCCGCGGTTTTGATTGCGGTTACGTTCGTAACGCTCGTCATCAACCTGGCGCCGAGCATTGTCTACCTTTACAAACACGGCGACGCGGGCGTCACACATCGAAGCGTGGCAGGACCGGAGATCTATGGTCTGAAGATCTCGCAGTTGTTGCTGCCGATCAGCGGACACCGCGTTGGACCACTGAATGCACTGAAGAATCGTTACAACGATCAAACGACAGTTACTGAAAGCGACGCCGCGGCGCTGGGACTGATCGGCAGCATCGGGTTTCTCGTATTGCTGGCACAGCTTTTCTTTCGCCGACAGGATCGAGACTCTACGATCGCGGATCTTGGCATCCTGAACCTGTTTGCAGTGCTGTTTGCGACGATCGGCGGGTTTTCATCGCTGTTCGCGCTGTTCGTGTCGGCGACGATGCGAAGCAACAATCGCATCAGCGTGTTTATTGCGTTCTTTTCGTTACTGACGGTGGCGATCGGCCTCGAAATGTTTTACCGGCGACGCTGCCACTCGCGAACGGGGCGCATCGTGTTTCACGTGTTGCTCGGGTTCGTGTTGTTGATTGGGATCCTGGACCAAACGAGCAGAGGTTACGTTCCGCCATACGAGCACCTCAAGAGTGAGTTTGAGAGTGACGAGACATTCATGCGCGCGAATGAAGCGTTACTGCCTGAGCGCGCCTTAGTGTTTCAGCTACCTTACGTGCCGTTTCCCGAAAACCCGGCGGTCAACAAGATGGTCGACTACGATCACTTGCGCGGGTATCTCCATTCGCAGAAGCTGCGCTGGAGTTATGGTGCGATGAAGAACCGGCCCGCCGACCTGTGGCAACGGGAGATCGCCGCACTGCCGGTGGCGGAGATGGTCCAGTCGCTCGCCTTCTCCGGATTCAGTGCCATCTATCTCGATCGCAACGGGTATGCAGACAAGGGTGTGGCGATGGAATCGCAGTTGCGCGAGACCTTACAGGTTTCACCGACGGAGAGCGCCAATGGCCGGTTAGTGATGTTTGATATGACCGACTACAACTCGCGCCTGTATATGCAATACTCGGAAAGCGATTGGCAGAGAAAACGGGAGCAAACGCTGCATAAGTTACGACTCGATTGGCGCGGTGGTTTTTCAAACCTCGAGTCGTCGCCGGAGAAGACGTGGCGCTGGAGTTCAAGCGAAGGCGAGTTGTACCTTTACAACACGTCGCAGAGACCGAGACGCGTCAGTTTGGAGATGTCGTTTGTAAGTGGTTACGAGCAGTTTGACGATCTGATCATCAGCGGTCTGATTTCCGACCAGCTAAAAACGAACTCAACACCCGTCCTCTACTCGAAGACGATCACAGTTCCACCCGGGACATCGACGATCAAGTTTGTCAGCAGCGGGCGACGGGTTGATGCGCCACTCGATCCGCGCGTCCTCGTCTTCCGCATCGAGAACTTCAAAATGCAGGAGCTGGATTAAATCCGCGGCTTCGGTATGAGCAGCACTTCGTAGTGAAGATTGCCGGTGGCTCGCGAAACCTCATCGAATGAGCGCCCGCCGACCTGACGTAGCTCATTCTTTTCCGAGTCGTGCTCGACCTCCGCACACTCGCGGACCTCAAAAAGTCCTGACTCCGCCACGAGTCCCAAAACGTTCGCGCCAAAGTCACTCTGAAGCCGCGTGATCACATAGGTAGCCGGCGCCATCCGCGCGAAATCCTCCAGGTATCTCCGGCAGTCATCCCTATCGACGTGCTGAAGCACGAGCGACGCGAACACCAGATCAAACCGTCTGCGCGACACCTCTTCCCAGTCGGAACTCAGCAGGTCAATCTGCTCCGGCGCCAACTCGCGGCACCGTTGAATCATCGGTTCGAGGTCAAACCCGGCCACCTGTCGCGCGATGGACTTCAAGTACGGGAAATTCCGCCCCACGCCGCACCCAAAATCGAGCACCCACTCAATCGCCGGTGGCAAAGCAATCGTCGGCACATAAGGCGTAAACGGCTTCCCCTGCTTATAACCCGTAAAAATGCGCTCGCGGACCTCGTCGGGATCGGCCTCAGCGGCGATGGACTGCCATTCTTCTCGGCCACTCATGTGATGTTTTCGTCTAAAAACCCGTGGTCAGATAATCGAATTGACAATGCAAATGACCATTAC
The DNA here is from genome assembly GCA_025922875.1 of Pyrinomonadaceae bacterium. GTDB lineage: Bacteria > Acidobacteriota > Blastocatellia > Pyrinomonadales > Pyrinomonadaceae > PSRF01. Next base: position 20 of record JAICGZ010000396.1, on the reverse strand, counting down.
TTATACTCCAAAACGGTCTT
>JAICGZ010000395.1 GCA_025922875.1 Pyrinomonadaceae bacterium | reverse complement strand
TCGTTCAACGCCGCGATCATTTTGCCGAAAACATCTACCAGATTCTCGTCGCCTTCTTTCTTCGTGAATCGCGGATTCTTCAGTTTCCCTTGTTCGTCCAACTCAGCCTCGATCACGATTTCAAAAGGCTTATTGAGATCGAGCTTGCCCTGGTTCTTCAAGTCATTCGCGTACGCCGCAAAATCTTTCAGCACCTTCTTATTGATCTGGTTCTCGTCGGGCAGCGGCACGTTGTTTTGCTCGGCGGTTTTTTCGAGCTGCTTCTGCGCTTCTTCGGGCGTCAGTGGTGAACTTGCCGGGCTAGCCTCAGCAACAGCCGCTGATGGCGACGCCGAAGGAGCGGGGCTCGGGGTTGGCGAAGCACTCGGCTCGGGACTCGGCGAAGGCAACACTTCCGTCTCGATGGGTGTCGGCGCACCGGCTTGCGCGATTATTTGTGGTGCGAGCGGGCTCGGTGTTGGCTGTGGTGGAAACTCAGCAGCCACCTTTCCGTCAGGCGTAAAGTAGCCCGCTGGATAGCGAAACTTTTGATCCAATTGCACCAACTGCACATCGTCCGCGATTTGAGTCGCTTCGTAATCTTTTTCTACAAACTCTGTGGTAGCAATCAAGGCCGCGATATTTAACGTGTCGCGCACCGACGGAACGTAGATAGTCAACCACAAAAGCCCGAGGTGCAGGACGAGCGAGGCGGCAACAAGCCGTGCCAGCACTTTCCACCTCGGGTCGCGATTAACCTCGAATTTTTCGAACAACTCAGCCATTTTCTTCTCTTGAATGTCGCAACTTGTCTTAGACGCCCCTTGAGCGCAACAAGTTGTGATACGGATTGTAACTCTCCAAGTTCTCGTTTAGCACTTCGCAGGCCACCATCACAAAGTTAGAATGGCCTCGTTGCGCCGAAATAATCGAAAAGACTGGGGTAAAAAAAGGCCGCGTGGACGCCCGCGTGGACACGGTGGCACGGAAAAATCCGAGCCAAAATATGACCTGAGGCCCGTTCCGACGCAATCCAGAGACGTCAAACGACTGCTTGAAGGGATCGGCACTCCACGTCCAACTCCCTTCAGACCCGATCCTTTTCAACTCGAAGCATTGTCTGCATTGGAATACGAAGACGTACTGGTGACGGCGCCGACCGGTAGTGGCAAGACGTGGATTGCGCGTGAGGAGATCCGGCGGCTTTTGGAAAGTGGGCGGCGCGCCTGGTACACCTCGCCGTTGAAAGCACTCACGAACTCCAAGTACCAGGAGTTTATCGACGAGTTTGGGGCTGAGCGAGTAGGAATACTGACGGGCGACAGGAAAGAGAACTCAGACGCTCCACTGATCGTCGGTACGACTGAGATTTACCGCAATCAACTGTTCGACTCCCTGCGAGGCGGTAGTGAAGTCAGTGCTGACCTGGTCGTACTCGACGAAGCCCACTATCTCGCCGACGAAGAGCGTGGGCACGTTTGGGAAGAAGCGATCATACTTACGCCGCCGCGAATCCGGCTGTTACTGCTTTCAGCAACCATCGGAAATGCGCACGAGTTCGCGATGTGGCTCGAGGAAGTTCGTGGTGTGCGTTGCGGAGTCATTGGCGGCCCGGGGAAACGTCCGGTGCCTTTGCGCTCGGCGGTATTGCTGCCGGATAAGCGCCTGCTGCCGTTGCTCAATGAATCAGGAAAACTGAATCACGAGATTGCTCAGATGATTGAACGCGAGCGAGAGGATCGAGACCGTTCCAGACACAGAGACCGTCATTAACGATGAAGCTGCGCATGCCCGAAATGCCGTCAGCCACGTTGCTCACGGCACTTGATGGTTACAACTTACTTCCCGCGATCGTCTTCCTGCCGACGCGCCGCCGCTGTGATCAAGCTGCATTCGAGGCAGCGCTCGCCCGTCGCGATCCTAACGATTATCGTCGCGAGGCACGGCGCGACTTCATGCGCGCGTTTGTCGAGCAACATGCCGAAGTGCGGGGTCACCGGCACTGGGACACCATCATCCGCGGAGGTGTTGCATCACATCACGCCGGTCACATTCCGGCATGGAAACTCGTCATCGAGAAACTAATGAGCGCCGGATTGCTTGATGCGATCTTTGCTACTGCAACCGTTGCCGCAGGCGTCGATTTTCCCGCGCGCACGGTGGTCTTGACCGGCGCCGATGCCCGAACCGGAAGTGGCTGGCGTCCATTGTCTGCTTCAGAGCTTCAGCAGATGACTGGACGCGCCGGTCGTCGTGGCCGAGACAACGTCGGTTTTATTGTCGCCGCGCCTGGGCTGCATCAGGATCCGCAACGTATCGCAGAACTCCTGAAAGCTTCACCCGATCCGCTGATCAGTCAATTCCGCGCAACTTACACGACGCTATTGAATCTGCTCGACGCTTACGGAAGTTTTCAAGCCGTTCGTGAGATTGCCGAGCGCAGCTTCGCTTACCGCGACTCAGCCCGGCAGATCGCGCAACTCGAACGAAGTCGCAATGAAGCCGAGGAGAAGATCCACCGCGCACTGAAAGAAACAGGTTGCGACCTGCCGATTTCTGTTGTGCTCGGGTTGGAGCGATTGGTCGGAGCTCGCGCGCGCTTGCAGGAAGCAAAGCCGCAGACGCGCGCGGAGGTTTTTCACCGGTGGCTGAACGAAGTTGTAAAACCCGGACGCGTGGTCGGTGTCGGGCGCGCTAGCCGCAGGTTAGTGATAGTAACTGAAAAGCGAGACGGAAGCGTTCGCGGTCTTCGTGAAGACGGCACCTACGCGAGTTTTCCGCAGGAGCGAATCGGACGTGTCTATTCGCCCGTGTATCGTCTGCGGGAAGAAGATATTGAAACAGCGTTTGCAGAGATCCGCGAACGCGGCAAAGAACTCACTTTGGTCGAACCCAGACTGCGTGATGCTTACGCTGAAGAGACTGATGCGTTGAAGATCATCGACGATGCGATCGAGAATCTTTTGCCACAGGGAGTCGATACACAGCGCTGCACCGAAGTTATCTGGCAACTACACACGACCGCCGAGGATCTCCAACGGGCCACCCGGCGGATCGATGCGCTACGTGAAGAAGTCTGGCTGCCGTTTGAGCAACGAGCAAAAGTGCTTGCCGTCTTTGGATATCTTGATTACGAAGCGCAGAAGGTTACCGAACGCGGTCGGTGGTTAGCAGATCTGCACATCGACCGGCCCTTGCTCGTCGGCGAAGCACTCGAAAATAAGTTATTCCACGCGCTCGAACCAAAACAACTCGCCGGCATAATGGCCGCGCTGACCGCCGACGAAGATCGCGACTACGGCGAACTCGAACTCGATGACGACGTCGTCACTGCCCTCGCCCGTTTCGAAGACACCGGATTCAAAGTCTCTGCTGAAGAGTGGAAGCACGGTCTCGAGCCTGCGCCTGAGTTGAACTTTTCCGCCGCGGGCGCTGCGGTGCGTTGGGCCGGCGGCAGTGAATGGTCGCAGATCGTCAGAGAGACGCGCGCCGAAGAAGGCGACCTGTTTCGAATGTTTTCCCGAACGGGTGAAGCGCTCTTGCAGCTTGCAGGATTGCGTCGCAGTCATCCCGAAGCTGCGCAAATGGCAGCGGCAGTTGCCGAGATGGTTTTGCGTGACCCGATTCGGTAGGATGGACCGCAGGTTACACAGATTACATCGATTTAATGGAGAGGAATCTTATGTCGACTTCCGCAGCCCAGCAACCATCACCACTATTATTTTTTCAGACAGTCAACGCGCATCAGCGCACCGAGGCGTTGAAAGCCGCGATCGAGCTCGAGGTGTTCACCGCAATCGGCGAAGGCAACACCACCGCCCCGCAAATCGCCAAACGATGTCAGACCTCCGAGAAAGGAATGCGCATCCTTTGCGACTTCCTGACAACCATGGAAATGCTCACTAAGCAAGGCGGCCATTATGCCTTGACGCTCGACTCCGCAACCTTTCTCGATAAGCGTTCACCGGCGTATGTCGGCGGAGCAATCGAGTTCATGTGTTCGCCCGAGTTGACTGACGCCGCGAAGAACATGACCGAAGCAGTGCGCAAAGGCGGCACCGCCATGGAGGGCGAGGGAACCGTCAGCGGGGAGAACCCCGTGTGGGTGAAGTTCGCGCGCGGCATGGCGCCAATAATGGCGATGCCGGCGCAGATGATCGCTAAACTGGTTGACCCAAACGCCGAGCGAAAACTGAAAATTCTGGATATTGCTGCTGGTCACGGTTTATTCGGCATCGCCTTCGCTACACAGAACCGGCAAGCTGAAATCACTGCGGTTGACTGGAAACCGGTGTTGGAAGTGGCAAAGGAGAATGCGCAGAAGGCTGGTGTGTCAGACAGGTATCACACAAAGGAAGGCAACGCTTTCGATGTGGACTTCGGCACCGGCTACGACCTCGTTCTGCTGACCAACTTCCTGCATCACTTTGATCCACCGACTAACGAGACGTTGTTACGCAAGGTGCGGGCAGCGCTGGCGGATGGTGGTCGAGCAATAACGTTGGAGTTTGTACCTAATGAAGATCGTGTGACGCCGCCTGATGCCGCTCGATTCAGCATGCAGATGCTGATCGGTACACCGAGCGGTGATGCGTACACGTTTCCTGAACTGGAGCGAATGTTCGCCAATGCCGGATTCTCGCGCAGCACATTACACGCACTTCCACCCACATTCCAGCAGGTTGTGATTTCAGAGAAGTGACATGCGCCTCCTTTGTCTATTCTTACTCTGTCTCGCGGTTGCATTTCCTCAAACATCGCAACGGACCACGCCGGCTGAGACGGTCTACCTGCTCAAGCCCGCTCGCGTCTGGGATGGTGAATCCGCGCAGCTTCATGACAACTGGGTCGTGTTAGTTCGTGGTGAGAAGATCGAGACGGTTGGGCCAGCGAGCGCGGTTCCCGCGGGTGCGAAACTGATCGATCTTCCAGGGCTCACATTAATGCCGGGCCTGATCGACGCTCATTCTCACGTGCTATTGCACCCATACACAGAAACTGTTTGGAACGATCAGGTGGCGCGCGAGTCTTTGAGCTTGCGCGTCGCCAGAGCCACTAATCACCTGCGAAACACGCTTCAGGCAGGTTTCACGACTATTCGCGATCTCGGTACCGAGGGCGCAGCATACGCAGACGTCGGTCTCAAGCAGGCCGTCGAACAGGGCATCATTCCCGGCCCACGAATGATCGTGACTACGAGAGCGATCGTCGCGACGGGCAGTTATGGACCAAAGGGCTTCGCCTCCGAGTGGCGCGTGCCGCAAGGCGCCGAAGAAGCTGATGGCGTCGATAGTCTGACGCGCGTCGTGCGCGATCAGATTGGGCACGGCGCTGACTGGATCAAGATCTACGCGGACTATCGCTGGGGCAAGTCAGGTGCAGCGCCGACCTTTTCACTCGACGAGCTCAAGCT
>JAICGZ010000394.1 GCA_025922875.1 Pyrinomonadaceae bacterium | reverse complement strand
GTTCTGAAAGGTGGTCTTCAGCCCCAGGATGGAAAAAATTTCGCCCATGGTCCGCCGGCCGTCAGCCAACTGGATCACTTGTTGCAGCGATTTTGGCGGTCGTGCGAGTGGATAGGGCAACTGGCGGTCTGAAGGTTTATAAAGGTCATCCGCCTGACGAATGAAACTACGCTGAACTGTAGCGGCGCGTTTGAAGCGCGTTTGCAGGAAAGTCTCGCAGATTTCCTTTTCTTCTTTTCGGCGGTGAGAACTGTCTTTGCGCTGAAGGGTGAACCATAACTGCGGCGAACGTTCAAACAGCAAGTGGTTTGTGACTTGCCAGCGTTTGTAATCAGGTAACGCATCGTAGGCGGCTTGCAGCTCCGCATCCCGGAATGACATGGTCCACGAAATTGTCCCTGTATCAAACATGTCGTAGCACGGATACAGCAACTCCAGGTTGCAACGCGCAGCCAAATCCTCCAACGATTCCACTGTGTAACTGTTCTCGACCGGCTGAATCAGTAGATCTGCCAGCAGACAATCAGGCATCTCATCGACGTTTGCTTCGGTGACATTCCCGAAATATGTCAACCGAATTTCGCTGGCTATTCTCTTCGCCCTGGTTAAGTCAGCGTCGTAATCTTCCGACCCGGATTGTCCGCCCAGCAAACGGATCGCTTTCTGAAAGGCCGTGGTCGGCAGTCGCTCGTAGCGGTTGTAGACCATCAATTCCATGACGCCGTCCCGCTTCAGTGCCCCGGCCAGTTTTTGGAGGCTGATTTCCGGGTTCGCATTGTGATGAATGACGCCGGTGCAGATCACATAGTCGAACTCTTCGTCGTAAGGCACCTGGTTAATGCTCTCACGGCGCAACTCCAGGTTTTTCACGCCGAGTTCGCGGGCCGTGCTCGCTCCCAACTCCAGCGATTCTTTCGATAAGTCTGACCCGATCACCTGCGCCTCTGGAAAGTTCAGCGCCGTAATCACCGCCTGGTTTGTCCCGCAGCCAGCCACCCAAATCTTGAGCTGTCCTGACAGCGTTTGGTGCGTCCAGTCACCGATGTTTTGATTCAGCATGATCGTCTGAAAGTATGGATCGCTCAGGCGATTAAACTTCGTCGGACGCCAGGGAAATGGGAACCTGCCGTAGAAACGGGCGTTGGTTTCGTCAACAGAATCCTGTGACTGCCCTGGGACTACGGTATTGTCATCGCTGGTCATGAATTGGTTTGACATTTCAAATCCTTATCGTTGATTGGCCTTGCAGGAAGAGTCACTCTTTACGGGATGTCCCGTAAAAACTCGCTTCTGTTGAATTGTTGAGTTCGTTTCTAGTGCGGAAAAATTTTCCGGGCCGTGATGGTCTTGAATTTCGTGAAGTTCGAGTTCTCGAGCTTCTTCTTATTCTCGAAGCTAAAGTTTTTTCGTTCCGCGTTTTGCACAGCCGTCAGATGAGGACACGCGGATGTTGTCAGCAGTATCCTGGCCTGATTGACATTACGAAACGAAGTTTCGATCTCGAGTCGCTCGAAGATTTCACGCATCGTAAGCCGGCCATCAGCAGCACTCGCGATCGCTCTCACCGTTTCCTTGGGTTGCGACATCGGGTAAGGAAACAGAGTTGGCGAGAGTCGATAACGACCGTCGGGTTGCTGAATAAAACTTCTTTGTGTGGTGCTGCTCTTTTGGAACTGGGTTTCCAGAAACTCTTCGCAGATCTGCTTTTCATCTTTCCTCGGACGACCGCTGTCCTCGCGTTGAAAGTAGAACCATAACTGCGGCGACCGCTCGAACAGCAGGTGGTTTGTGACTTTCCAACGATCGGTGTCGGGTAGTGAATCGTATTCAGCCCGCAATGCCGGGTGTGAAAAAGACAGGTTCCATACGTCCGTTGTGGACGGATTATCGAATATGTCGCAGCAGGGGATGAGCAGCTCCAGTCCACAACCGGCCGTCAGCTCCTCGAACGATTCGACTGTGTAACTGTTTTCCACCGGCACGATCAGCGTATCCGCGAGCACGCAATCCGGGTAATCATCAACTGAGCCGCCATCCAGGTTGAAGTGTGTTAACTTAACGTCACCAACTATCTTCTTCGCTGTAGCTAAATCCAGATCGAAGCGTGGTGATCCGGAACTTTCTCGAAGCACTCTGACGGCCTTCTGGAAGGCACTAGTCGGCAGCCTCTCGTAGCGGTTGTACACCATCAATTCCATGATGCCGCTGCGCTTCAGCGCTCCGACGAGGCGACCCAGCGTCGCGGCCGGATCGGCGTTGATCATGATCACACCGGTGCACAGGATGTAATCGAACTCTTCATCGTAAGGCACTTCGTTGATGCTCTCACGACGCAACTCCAGGTTTTTCACACCGAGCTCCTGCGCCGTGCTCGCTTCACACTCCAACGATTGTTTCGACAAGTCTGACCCGATCACCTGCGCCTCGGGAAAGTTCAGAGCCGTAATCACCGCCTGATTTGTCCCGCAGCCGGCCACCCAAATTTTGGGCCGCCCTGATAGTGTTTGGTGCGTCCAGTCGCCGAGATTCTGGTTGAACATCCTGGTCTGAAACTGAGGATCGACCAGGCGGTCAAGCTTCATCGGACGCCAGGGAAATGGGAACTTGCCGTAGAAGTCGGCATTCAGTTGGTCCACAACTTCCGGCGACTCCGCCAGGACTACGTTGCCATCATCACTCTTCATTGGAGATTACTACCTATCGAGAAAAGGTCATTTCGTAGCTGACTATCCGACCTGGCTGTAGCTCGACATCTCGCCCATTGCGACTAAGAGCTTGCGTTCGCCGGAGAAAGAATTGCGGGCGTGAGCAGCAAGCACGTTGTCGAGCATCATGATGTCGCCTTGCTGCCATTTGAAAGCTACTTCCAGTTTTGCGTACACAGCGAGAATTGCATCCATTGTCGCGTCGTCAATCGTTGAACCGTCGCCGTAGTAACAGGCCCTGGGTAAATCTTCTTCGCGATATATCGAATAGAGGGCCGCACGTGTCGCCGCATCCAAACAGGCCGTATGCCAGTGCTGGGCCTGTGTAAACCAACACATCTCACCCGTCTTGGGGTATTTCACTACTGCGGGACGAACCGAGATTGTTTTTAATCCGTCCTTACCTTTCCACTCGAAGTCGACAAAGTTGTGCGCGCAGAATTTTTCCACCTCGGTCCTGCTGGTGGTCTTGAAAACCGTCTGCCAGTCAAGCCCCAGGCCCTCTCCATAGTTGCGCACGTACATGACTTGCTTTTCGATAAAGTTTTGTCTGATCGCCGGATCAATCAATTCGTAGACTTTGCGGCTATCGGCGATGGGAGTCTCTCCGCCTTGCGCTGCCGGCTGAGTGCAGCAGAACCAAATCTTCAGGGGCCAGGAGTGGTTGAAAGAGTTTTCGTTGTGCCACAAAACCTTTCGATCGGGCGGATAAAAAACAGGAGTGTAAACATTGCCGTTTACTGTGCCGCGAGGATGCTCACCGTTGTCCTTAAACAGCTCAGTGCACAATGATCCTGCAAAACGTTCAAAGTCCGGCAGCGGCCTGAAGCGAAAATTACGGAAGAGTAACGCGCCGTATTGAAGCAGTTTCGATTCGACGAAATCTCGATTGCTGTGCGCCCATTCGACCAGATCAACATCATGAGTCGCGGGTTCTATAACCAGCGGAGCTCCTTCGTAGCCGTCGAGGTGACCCGTCGTAACCTGCTCTCTATTTCGGATACTGACGGCCTTCGGGGTGATGCTCTTGAACGGGCTGAGACCCGATGTCGCGACTGTTCTCACCATCTTTTTGTGGCTTACCGGCGGAAGGGGATTAAGTGTTTGGGTTACGCGATTTCGCTAAAAGGAAAAAGACTTACTCACCAGTGTTGAATCACTGAGTGGAACAGGTGCAGGTATTACAGTTTCCGGCCTGGGTCTGAAGTTGGCACTGGACCCGAGAGGAAGTCCGTAAGATTGATCTACGGCTTTGATCCTGATCGGCTGTGGTGACTGCGACACCAGAGTTAACTCAATACCGTCTTTCGGGAGCGCAAAGTATCGAAGTGACCAGGTATTCTTCTGCGCCGGATCTCCTCCGGTTGCGGTCTGCTTAATCGCTTCACCGTTGAGGTGCGTGCCCTGCACTTCCGCATCTGCATCAACATACAGTGAAAGGACGGGCGCTTGACGCGTTGAGGTAACGCGCAGCCGCAAGGTTCTCTCATCAGTGCTCCGGTTGTCAGAGAGCATCTCAATCTTCGGCGCCGTAAGCCCCTCTGCTGGAGCTTCGCTGGTTAGAAAACGCCACTTTCCATTCGGGAAAAAATCTGGCAACTCAGCAACTTTGGCGGCTGATGAAAAGAACTGAGAGGTCCACTCGTCGGTTTTGTTGTTGGAGCTGGCCCAGACCGCCTGTCCGGTGTCTGCCTGCAAAGCATAGAACAGCTCATTCTTCTTCGGGTGATTCGCGTCGAAGGTAGAAGTAAAAATGGCGCTGACCAGAAAGACCAGGCAAATACCTGTTGAAGCTGCCGGCAGCAGCCACTTGTTCATACTCGAAACAAGATTTAGATGAGGAACGAGCAATCCGAAAAGGAGCGCAACGACGACCACAACCAGCGCTGACGAACTCACCGTCAAGCCGACGAACAGGATCTGAATTATCGGAACGAACAAAATGATCGCTGGAATTGTGCCGGCCGAGACAAGTGCGAGCTGTTTCCGCGAACGGGTTTCTTTACGATTCCAAATAAATAGAATAAGAAGCGCTAACAGACTGAACACCAAAGGCCAGGCAAACAAGTAACTTGCACCCGGCATAGCGAAGGAAGTTAGAACCAGAAAAAACAGCGCCCACAGTAACGCTCCCGTCCACAGATCCGAGACACTTCTTTTCCTTCCGAGCAAGACATACAGACTGGAAGTAACCGCTAACGTGAGCGCCGTAAAAGCGAATAAATAAAGCCGGCTGTTATAGATCTCACCGTAAGTCAGCGCGCGGTATTCGCCTTGAAACAGGCCGCCAACACGCCACACGAGCGCCACTACCAATGCGGAACCGACCATGCTGAGCAATTGAATAACGAAACCAAATGCGATGCCCGAAACCGTCAAATGCTTTCTTCGGAAACCAAACACGATCACAGCCGCGAACAGGGCCACGACAAAAATAGTCAACGGCACCACACCTGATACCGGATACCGAACCACAAATGCGCTGAGAACATCGAAATAAACTGCGTTGCCATTGGCAGTAACTGGTAAGGCAAGATTGCCGAAGTGGCGCGTTAACGCCAAAGCATACGAGCCCTGATGTTGCAGGCTACCCTCGTCGAGCGTTGTAACACTGTCGAGCTGGGTATGATAGTGCGGCGATTGATCGATGTAGGCAAAGTTGGCGCCTGGCAGGCCAGCCTGCTTGTAGACGGAAAAATCTGTGTCATTGGGTAAGCGCTTATAAATTTCAAACAAGACCGAATTCGT
>JAICGZ010000393.1 GCA_025922875.1 Pyrinomonadaceae bacterium | reverse complement strand
TGAGCCTCTCGATCGACTCTCGATCCGCACGGTACTGATCGCGCCTGATGTACCGCTCGCCAGTCTGCTTCGTCATGACGACCAGTGGCAAAAAGTTTATGAAGACGATCAGGCCGTGATCTTTACACGATCCGGAGTCAAAGAGACCTTTAGAGCAGCTAAGAACTGAGGTCGTGCGATGTCAGAAGTAACCAGAACTAAAAAGCGCATCGGCATATTCGTGATCGCTTACAACGCGGTCAATAAACTCGATTGGACCCTCGATCGAATTCCCCAGGAGGTTTGGGAGAAGGTCGACGAAGTATTCCTTTTCGACGATTGCTCGACGGACAACACTTATTACGCCGCCATCGGTTACAAGCACGCCAAGGAAGTTCAGAAACTCACGGTCCATCGCAACGCCAAAAACCTGCGTTATGGCGGAAATCAAAAAGCAGGTTACGAATATGCGATCGCACGCGACCTCGACATCGTCGTGATGCTGCACGCCGACGGACAGTATGCGCCTGAGGCATTGCCCGGGCTGCTGGCGCCTTTAGAGAACGACGAAGCCGACATGGTCTTTGGATCGCGTATGGCAAACGGCGGAGATCCTCTGGCCGGCGGGATGCCCTACTACAAATTTATCGGCAACAAGATCCTGACCTGGCTCGAGAATCGCATCACCGGGATGAAGCTCTCAGAGTTCCATTCAGGTTACCGTCTCTACAGTTGTGCGGCCCTGAAGCGGGTGCCCTTCAAGCAGAACTCAAACGAATGGCATTTCGATACTGACATATTGATCCAGTTTCACGAGGCCGGTCTTCGCATTTGTGAACGCCCGATACCAACGTATTATGGCGATGAGATTTGTTACGTAAACGGGACCGTCTATGCGTTGAACTGCCTTCGTTCAGCTATGAAATACCGGTTGCATAAAGCAAAACTGAGTTACGAGCCAAAGTACGACATCGACGGCGCGCAATACACCTACAAGCGAACTGATCCTTACAGCAGCCACTCGCGCATCATCGAATGGGTCGATCGAGAGCGCCCGCAGCAGGTATTGGAAGTAGGCACGGCCACCGGCTATCTCACTTCCGAGATGGTGAAACGCGGCTGTGTTGTCACTGGTATCGAACAGGATCCGGAGATGGCGAAGATCGCGGAGAAGCACTGCGCGAAAATGATCGTGGGAGACGTTGAGAATCTGGATTTATCAGAGCTGGGAACTTACGACGCGATCATACTGGGAGACGTCGTGGAGCACCTGCGCAACCCGCGTGAGTTTCTACAGCAGACCGGTAAACTCCTGAACAAGGGTGGCAAGATTCTGATCTCGCTTCCGAACGTGGCCAATATTTGGGTGCGTCTCAATTTGCTCTTCGGTCGTTTCAACTATAGTCGTGTCGGAATCCTTGACGAGACCCACCTGCGGTTCTTTACGCTCGAGACCTCGAAGAAGATCGCGAGAGACTCCGGCCTCGAGGTGATCAGCACGAACGTTACGCCAATTCCCTTGCCTTTGATCATGCCGTCAACCAGTGAAGGCCGGCCACTGAGTTTTCTCCACGCCCTGAACTGGGGAATTACAAAGTTGAGGAAGACGCTTTTTGGTTACCAGTTCATTTTGATCTGCCAGCCAAAATCGTGAACTTGCTGGGGAAGAAATAATTTCTCGCGCAAAGCCGCAAAGGCGCAAAGAAAACCCTGGAAACGCGGTAGCGCTTTGCGCCTTTGCGCCTTTGCGCGAGAGATCTTCTCGGGATAGAGGTACTTTTGGTCGCGAACACCTCGAAACGTTCGAACAAAAGCTTTCTCATCGCCCTCCTAATCACGATCGTTTTCAACGCGATCGTTCTGACGTATTTTCATAATCGCTTCTGGTGGCCGCCCGATGAGGGAGTTTACGCGCACATTGCCGAGCGCGTTGCGAAAGGCGAAGTACTAAATTCTGACGTTGAAGAAATCCACACCGGCTATCTCAATTTATTTCATTCTGTAGTTTTCCGCGTTTTTGGCATTAGACTGGTTAGCCTGCGTTATCCGCTTGCCGCAGTAGCTTTCATTCAGTCTTGCCTGGTGTTCCTGATACTTGCCCGGAACAATTTATGGCTCGCAGTAATGGGCGCCATCGGTTCTACATCGATGGGCGTAATCCAGTATTTGAATCCTACTCCCAACTGGTACTGCCTGCTTCTCGCCACACTCATCGTGTTTTGTCTCACCTACATTCCACCTCACTGGAAGTGGCGACTGGTGTTGATCGGCTTTCTCGCCGGACTGATTTTTCTGCTGCGTCAAATAACCGGCGTCTTTGTGGCGATGGCTGTTCTCACCTACTTCTTGTCGGAAAAGAGAGAAGCGAAGGGTGCAGACACGTTACTGGCGAAAGGGCTGTTGGGAGTGATGCTTGCCGGTGCCGTCGCCTATCTTGCATCTGCAACATATCCGGCGGGAATGATTCTTTTCGGAATTTGGCCCATAGCTCTCCTCGGGCACGCTTTCGCTTACTCGACGACGAGTAACAAACGATCGCTGCGGATCGTGATCGGACTCGGGCTTGGCGCTGTCGCCGCCGCGCTTCCGATCCTGATCTACCACGTCGTACATCGCTCGCTTTCGACTTTCTTTGACGATACCGTTTGGCGCGCGTTACACGTTGCAAGATTTTCTTACTTGAAGATCCACAGTTATTGGGACCAGATACAGTACGCCGCTGAGGGCGTTGTGGCATTTGATAGTTTCACCTCAGTCGCGAACGGTATTTATTGGATCATAGTTATATTGCTTGCGTTCTTCACCGGGATTGCCAGCTTGCTGGCTTTCCGGCGTTCACGTGATTGGTCCAGCATAGGAAGCTTGCCGATCATCGCAGTTTTTTACGCTCAAGTCGCGCTCCTCCAACAGATTCCAATCTATCTTTTTTATAGCCTGCCGCTTTCCTTTGCGGCATTGCTTTGGTTACTCCGCGATCGCGGGCGCGGGACTGTTCTGGCGTTGGGTTTAGGCACGATTTTCTTGTCGTTTGTGAGTATCTACTATCAGGCTGCTCAGCCAATCGCGAGGACGTTAGGTGGAACTATCCGCGGCGACCGCATCGGGCTTGTTTCAGCTACAACTCTACCGCGCACGGGATTATTTATCGATCCGGAAAGCCTGCGCATCTACACCGAAGTGGTGCAGACGATTCAAGCCGAGACACAACCGAACGACACGATCTTTGTATTACCTAACAATCCCGAATTCTATTTTCTCGCGGAACGGAGAAACCCTTTCAGGATTTGGAATACGGCGGTTGGAGTTCGGAACGAAACGGAGGCGGCGGGCGTGATGAATGTTCTCAGATCTAATCCGCCTCGCATCGTCGTCATCGACCCTGAAGACCGAAACAATTCGCCGTATTCGAATGAGATGATCGCCTATGTTCGCTCGACCTATAGCCTGATAAAGACAGTCTCGAACTTTGAAATCTACCGCGCGCCTTAGCCGGCGCTGTTTCTCGCGCAAAGGCGCAAAGAAACCCTTTGGAAACGCGGCAGCGCTTTGCGCCTTTGCGCGAAAATAATTTATAGAGGCACACATTGTTTGATCTCACCTTAGCGCTGGGACTCTTCACGATCCTGATGTGCGTTGGCAACGCATTGAGCGGACGATTGAAGATCACTTTCGCCGGCGCCGCGGAAGAGATCGCCTTTTCTGTTTTCCTCGGCACCGGAGCGATCGGGTTGTGCGTGCTGTTCCTGGGACTGCTCGGCATGCTACACCCCTGGCCTGTCATAGCGTTGCTTGCCCTCTCAATAGCTGTCTCTCGGCGAAGCTTTGCAAAGTTATATAAGGTCATTAGAGAAAGTATCCATCGCGCAACTCTCACCCGCGAAACAACCCTTGTCGCGCTGCTATTCACCGCACTGTTACTGCTCCTGATCTTGCGCGCTGCCACGCCTCCGAATGCACCTGACGAACTCATTTACCACCTGCCAGTAACAAAAGCCTTTGTGGACCACGGCAAGGTTTACCCGATGTTTGATAACTCGTTGGGTAATCTTCCGTTTCTCGTTCATATGATCTATGCGCTTTGCTTGATGGCCGGCTCTGACATTGCCGCACGACTGTTCAGCCTGTTCCTCGCCACCGCGACGGCGCTAGCGCTTTATGGATTCTGCAGCCGGTACCTGACGAGGCGCGTGGGTGTAGTTTCGATGTTTGCATTCTTCGCGGCGGGAATGGTCGTGGAGGTCGCCATCACTACGCGCATTGACGTCTCCTTAGCGGGATTTCTTTTCCTCAGCACCTACGCAATGATCAACCATCTCGAAACGGAAAAGACGGGATGGTTGTGGGCATCAGCCGTACTCGCCGGCTTTGGTTTGGGGATCAAACATTCGGCTGGCATCTGGTTACTGCTGATTGGAGTAATGTATTTGTTCACTCTGATCAAAAAACGCCGCCGAGTCCTCGCCGTATTGGGCCAGGGACTCGTCTATGCGATGGTCTGTGCAGCGGTCGCTTCACCGTGGTACCTGAAGAACTATTTTTGGTTTCACAATCCGGTTTACCCATTGATTACTGGCGAGGTTGCAGAGTTTGGACCACAAGGCATCCGCTACTTTGACGCGAATGACGAGCGACGACTCGACGCCCACTTCAACGTCGCGCGTTCAGAGATCCCCGATGTTGTAAAGACTCAGGAACAGGAATTAACCGCAGCCATCAACTCGCGAGTGGAACGGCATCCGCTACGTTGGTGGGAGTTCTTCCTGAAACCGAATACCTACCTGATGGCCGAGCCGAATCATTATCCGAATTATCTTTTCCTGCTTATTCCTCTGCTGGTCTTCCTAAGAAAGCCCGGATGGGTTGTGTGGTTGCTGGTATTGAGTCTTGGATTTGTTCTGGCGGTCACTTGGACCACCTGGATAGCGCGATATCTTTTGCCTGCTTATCCACCATTAACCATAGTCGCAGCGTACGTCATAACGGCAATTTCGGAACGCGTTAGCGTGTTACGGAATTTGCCGATCTACTTACTCGCCGGCGCATTAGGCGTAGTCGTTGCCGCCAGCATACTTTCGATTCGCAAATTCAACTCGTTAAGTTTCGTTACCGGAAGCACCTCTCGGCGTGACGTTCTGCTTCCATTTACTTACTACAAACCGATTCATTTTATTAATACCCAACTTCCGCCGGACGCCCGTGTGCTAATCGTCGGTACGCAACTGAATTACGGCATCGAGCGGCCCTACATGTCGGATGAAAGCTGGTTTGCCACGAAATGGAGACGGCTGTTAGTGCGGAGCAACTCGCTCGCCGAGGTGAATGAAGACCTGAAGCAACAGGGATTCACGCATATTCTTTATTCTCCGGGTATCTTTACTTACGCAGCCGCAATGGGAACAAGGGGCACGGGCGGAATGGACTTGATAGCAACAGATCTCCAGGACGCTTCCGATGAAGCCCGGCGGCTCGGGCCGGAATATCAGCTATTGAGAAACTGGTCGACATTCACC